>JAFLBD010000002.1:600000-775153 GCA_017303935.1 Armatimonadota bacterium
TGAAGCACATCGCTTTCGGCGTACTTCTGTTGAGTGCTTCTGTTGGAGCGGCACCTTTGCCTTCTACCGGTGATTGGGCAACTCCGATCACGGTTCAAGAGCCATATCTACCCCTTGCCCAGTTCATCGCGAATACGAAACTGCCGGTCAAAATAGATCGTTCGCTTTCCAAACGAAAGTTGATGATTCGAGTTGATGCACGTCCAGCGAACGAAGTCCTTACTCGAATTGCGGAAGCTCTCGATTCTGATTGGCTGCTGAAAGACGGCACTTACACGCTTACTCCCGATCCTGACCTGGCACTGAAAGAATCTGAGTTTCTGAAGGAAACGTTGACCAGCAATTGGGATGAGATTAAAAAATCGCTGGAAAATATTGAAAAATTACGGCGGCTAACTCCTGCGGAGCTTGAATCTCGGTATCGCCAAATCACAAAGAACCGAGAAACGATCTTGAAGGAACGTGGCGAAAATTGGACCGAACGTCTAGAAGCTCTAGATACAGAGATTGGCGGTGGGTTGCAGTTTCTGGCGGATCGTCCTGATCTCCATTCTGCGCTTCGATCCAGCCGCTTCCTCAGCTTGGCGGATTGGAACGATCTGCGTGCCTCTCGTCCGGTGTCGCTCGGTGCTTGCGAATTGTACGTTGATACCGTGAATTCGCGATTCGCTTTTTGGAATTCAGGAAACTTGTCCGTTTTCGAGCTAGGCGAGTCATTTGCGCAAGATGAGCCTGTCGATAGCCGATGGCTCCCGCTCGAAGAAAATTCCAAAAAATTCGAAAAAATTCCGTATGCAATTTGCTTGCCACCGCTGACTGGAAAATTGGGAGACGCCGAATGGCTTTTTCGATCGACTGAAAAGTCTGCGATGCCGATCGTGATGGAAGCTCTGCGCGACACCAGATGGAATTCGAGCATCAAGAACTCAATTTCGAACCGAATTCCACTTGCCGGGTTGAAGCTCAGTGGGTATATCCGCACTAGCGGAGACTGGATCGTGTTGCGGCCAGAGGGTGCGGTTCTGTCGCGTGAAGATGAACCCGATGAATCTGCGCTCGCTCCGATCGAGGCTGCCGACTCCCTAGAGCTTGACGATTTAGCACGGATAGCCTCAACCTTGGAGTCTGGCCAATGGCTCGCCGCCGCGCAAGGAGAAATCCCAAGTGCGCTGGATTTTCGGGTGATTTTTGAATTGCGTTCGCCATTATCACATTGGCGAACCCTAAATAAGCAGAACAAAGATAGCCTAAAGTCTCAGCGTCCAGTGCCCCTACGGGAGTTCTCTACGCCGGCACAGAATAACTTTCTGGAAGTGATTCGCGCAGCACAATCGGGTGGGCGGTTCCGTGGCACGTTTGCAAATGGTCAACAATCGAAGGCCAATCGAGATGATCTGTTCTACTACGCGGAACGGCAAATCAAACCTTGTACGCTGATTGATGATGGCGTCGTGCGGGTTGTTGGCGACATCAACAGCGTGCCAGACAGCTCTATTTTGGACCCGAGTCGCGTACTCATCAAGACTCAAGTTTACGAGTACGTCTGGAATTTTTATTACGGTCTTTCGCCTGTGGACTGCACGTTTTATTCGGCCTCGACCTATTGGAAGGGTCTTCCAAAAAATTGGGGAAAAATCGATGAAAATTCTCCGCCACCCAAAGATGATGGAAGTCACGGGCCAGGAACTTAGATCTCGATCAGCGATTGTTCGTGCGGAGTTCTGATACAACCGACTTTCTTGCGCATTCGGTCGGCATTTTCAAGGAATTTCTGTGCAATTTCTGTCTGTCCCTGCCGCCTGTGCCAAGCGCACAATCTTTCAGCGACGCGGGCAGACAAGTGATAGAATCGGTGGGATTCGCACAGCCCCATGACCTGGTTGAGGTGATGCAAACACTTGTCGGATGAGGAGCTCCCGCGCTGAAGCAGGATGAGTTGCTCGATCATCCGAATCTCTAGAATGCCCATTTTGTCGCCACTCTTCTTCGCCTCAGACTTTGCATAGTTCAGATGGTGGATAGCCTTTTCGAGGTCGCCGTAGTCGAGGTACATGATGGCGAGGTTGACGCCCACGAAGAGCCTGGTCGCTTCGAAGGAAATGTCGACAAAGGACCGCTGACCAAGTTCAGCGTTCTCGATTCCTTGCTTGTAGTCCCGATTTTGGAATTGTGCACAGCCAATCGCATAAGTAGCAATTCCAGCAACCATCGTGTCGCCATACGACTTCGCATAGGCGAGGATTTTCTTGCCTTCTTGAACCGCTTCTGCGGCTAGTCCAAGCTCGCGCAGGATGACGCTGGATGAACCTCCCGCGTACAAAATCCCTTCCGGCGTGCCTCTTTCGGTGGCCTCACGAGACAATCTGCGGTAGAGAACCAGCGCGGATTCGAGTTCGCCGATGAGATAGTGACAGCGCGCGACCAAATCGAGCACAAGGTAGCAGTTTTCGCTCGTTGTCTCTGATTGCTGGATGCTGGGAGCGAGCAGCTTGACGACGACCTGGGGATCAGCAAGACGTAAAAGCGGAATGCAGCGGCTGGCAAGCTCAACAGCTTCCTGGTGGGATTGCGCCTTGGCCCATTGGATAAGTGTGATCGCGGCCCGGACAGATTCAATCGATTCGGCAGGGAGATGGGAGACTGTTTGATCGGTGGATTGCAGTCCGATCACTGACGTCCATTTGCTTCGCTGGGAGACTGCCCAACCATCGTTCCACCCTTCGAGTAGAGGTTCGTTCGGGACCTGTAAGTTGATATCTCCTGAGAACAGTGACTCGTCGATCTGCGGTATGTCGGTTTCAATGTTAGGGAGCAAATTGAGCGTAAATCTTCGTGATTCGATCCAATCACGAAGCTCGGAATCGCGCATCTTTAAGAGGCATTGCCTGAGGCTCACGAGGGCGCGATCATGTGTAGCGTTCGGCCAAATTGCGGACGCGACTTCACGCCGAGAAGATTTGCCAAACACCGCTAGGTAAGCGAGAACTCGCTCACACGAACGATTTGGAGGCGACACCGGAATGTTATCCAGTGTCGCCTCGAATGGACCAAATAGCTTCAGCCTGCGCGACGGCACGCTATCATTTTAGAAGATTCACGCTAGATGCGCAATGATAACGTTACGGTTTTGCGCCGTCGTTAACCCACTTCGCGATAGCTTCAATCTGCTCATCTTGAAGTCGACCGCGAGGAGGCATCGCTCGAGTCCGCACTGCGTTCACCAACACGGATCGGTCGGCATCGCCTGGCTTCACAAATCCGCCGTTGATGATGTTGTCGTAATTACTCAAATCGAGACCCTTTTTAGCATTGGGACCGCTATGGCAGTTAAAGCAAGCCGATTGGAAAATGGGTCTCACGTCCGCATAAGTCATCGCCTTTGCGGAAGGCACTCCAACTGGAGTTTCTGAAGCAACAGTAGCTCCTTCTGGCGCGCTCCAAGCGAAGAGCTTCGACTCCAAGGCTGCGGTGCCGACCGTCATTTCTGTGACTTGGATAAAAGTCTCTTCATTACCGTTCTTGAGTGTTGCACCGCGAACAAGTCCCGACTTCGCTTCAATCATCACGGTGATCGGTCCGTTCTTTCGAGTCAGTGTGTAAGCCTTTAGCATCACACCCTTTTGGTTGATCTGCTCGCCAGCTTTTTCGGCCGTAGATTGCTTGCCGAGCTCAGCATTGAAGAACGCGCCCCAAGCCCACACGGCATCCGAAGAGAACGCGCTGTTGAGGGCATCTGCGCTGAAGTCGACCTGCTTGTAGGTTTTTGAGTTTTTGTCGTAACTCGTGATCTTGACTCCGTCGCAAACGGTGAGTTTGCTCGGCGACTCCCAGCGCATCAGGTTTGGCTTACTAAGGGTCAGCGTGTTCTCTTCGGCCGTCTTGCCTGGGGTGACAGACCGGAACTTGACAGTAAACGAGAGGGCCTTGTTCAGAGTCGAAACGTGGTTATCGAATGCGGTTCCAGCTCTGTAAGCGACGAGCGCTGCAGCTAGTGGCAAAGAAGCAAAAAGAAGTGCAAATTTCATTGTTCAATTCCTGATGATGATTTAGTTTAGACGCTTGATGAGTCAAATAATATCGGTACTCACAAAAACTTTTGAATGCTGCGTTTCTAAAGCAGGATTCTAAGCCGCCTGTGCCGAATAGAGCAGCAGGATGATGCAGGCATTGGTGCCAAAGGAGGCTAACGACGAGCGCCGTGTGGCGCTGACTCCAGATGGCGTAAAGGAATTAGTTGGGGCAGGGCTCAAGGTCTGTATAGAACCCGGTGCAGGAGAGGGTTCACACCTTTCGGATTCAACTTATGAGGCAAGCGGCGCACAATTGGGCGCCGCTATTTCTGAGTCTGACTGGTTGTTGAAGATCAATCCGCCGACGTTGGGTGAGATCGCACAATTGAAGCCGGGCTCGATATCGGTTTCATTCCTCAGCCCGACCCAGAATCGCGAGATCATTGACGCCCTCTGCCAGCGAGAGGTCACCGCTTTTGCGATGGACTTGATGCCACGGATCAGCCGGGCGCAAAGTATGGACGCGCTCAGTTCGTTCAGCACTATCGCAGGATACCGAGCGGCACTACTCTGCGCTTTGCACCTCCCCCGATTTTTCCCGATGCTGATGACAGCAGCGGGAACATTACCGCCAGCTAGAGCTTTTGTGATTGGGGCTGGCGTCGCAGGATTGCAAGCGATTGCGACGTGCCGCCGGCTTGGCGCGATTGTTGAAGCGTTTGACGTTCGCCCTGCAGTGAAGGAACAGATTGAAAGCCTTGGCGGCAAATTCGTCGGTCTGAGCCTCGTCACCGATGAAGCGGAAGATGCGGGCGGATATGCCAAGGAAGTTTCTACCGACACTCACACCAAAGAACTTGACCTGATCGCAGGAAGATTGCAGCAAGTGGATTGCGTGATTTCCACTGCGCTAATCCCCGGGAAAAGAGCACCGACATTGATCACCGAAGAGATGGTCAAGAAGATGCGGCCTGGATCGGTGATCGTGGATTTGGCCGCTACAGCTGGTGGGAATTGCGAATGCACCGTCCCGGGAGAAATCGTGAGCAGGCATGGAGTTACCGTGATCGGTAGCACGGACATGGTGATGTCGATGGCCAGTGACGCGAGCAAGATGTACTCGAAGAACATCACCGCTTTTCTCGGCGTGATTCTCAAGGAAGGCAACCTGAATTTGGATATGGAAGATGAAATCGTCCGGGGGACACTCGTGACCCATGGTGGCAAAATCGTTCACGAAAGCACTCGAATCGCATTGAACTCTGGAGGCACTTCGTGAGCTTAATCGCAGTCATCACCATTTTCATTCTTGCGGTCTTTGTGGGTCTCGAAGTCATTGCAAAGGTGCCGCAGACCCTGCACACACCATTGATGAGTGCGACGAACGCGATCCACGGAGTGATCTTGGTCGGCGGCGTCATCGTCTTAGGTCGCGCCAATGACACAGCCTCGATCATCCTCGGATTCCTGGCCACCTTGTTTGGAGTTTTGAACGTCGTCGGAGGGTTTGTGGTCACTGATCGAATGCTTGAGATGTTTGTGCGAAAGCCAAGGAAGGAATCGAAATGACTGCGGACCTGATCAACATCTGTTATCTGGCTACTGCGGTGACGTTCATGCTGGCGCTGAAGCTCATGAACGGTCCCAAAACGGCTCGCAAGGGCAACGCATTGGCCGCAATCGGGATGGGGCTCGCTCTGGCAGCCACGTTCTTTTTGAAGGACGCCGATGGCAAAGGTCTCAAGAATTTTGAGTGGATGGCTCTCGCGTTTGTCGTTGGATCGGTGCTAGGCACATGGTCCGCGAGAAAGGTTCAGATGACGGCGATGCCACAGATGGTGGCGTTGTTCAATGGACTTGGCGGTGGCGCGGTCGCTTTGGTTGCAGTCGTCGAATATCCTGCGATCTTCCGCCATGGTGCGATCGATTTTGTGGCTCTATCTGCGTCCATTTTGAGCTTGTGGATTGGGTGTATCAGCTTCATGGGTAGCTTGGTCGCCTATGGGAAGCTGCAAGAAATTTTAAGCGGAAGACCGATTGTTTGGCCGGGTCAAAAGGTCATGAACATGGTGCTGTTCCTAGGCGCAATCGTGCTCACAGTGCTGCTCATGAACGGCGTCCAGAACAATGCCTACCTCTATGCACTGCTCGCGATTTCGGTCATTCTCGGATTGACGCTGGTGCTGCCAATTGGTGGGGCCGATATGCCGGTCGTCATTTCCTTGCTAAACAGTTTCACAGGATGCGCAGCGGGTCTTGCCGGTTTTGTGCTCGGAAACACCGCGCTCCTGATCGGTGGCGGCCTAGTGGGTGCCAGCGGCCTCATCCTCACGCTAGAGATGTGCAAGGCGATGAATCGCCCGCTAAGCAACGTCATTTTTGGAGCTTTTGGCTCGTCTGGTGGCGCCGCGCTCGAGTCCAGTAGCGGCAAGACCGGTACCGTTCGAAGCTATTCAGTTGAGGACGCTGCGATCATCTTCAACTCCGCAAACAGCGTGATCATCGTTCCGGGCTACGGCATGGCGGTGGCGCAGGCACAACACGTCGTCAAGGAACTCGCGGCGAAGCTCGCCGAGCGAGACATCACGGTGAAATATGCCATTCACCCGGTGGCGGGGCGAATGCCTGGTCACATGAATGTCTTGCTTGCTGAAGCGGATGTGCCGTACGAACAGCTTTTTGACTTGGACGAGATCAACGCAGAATTCGCAGAAACCGATGTTGCACTCGTGATCGGAGCCAACGACGTCGTGAACCCGGCTGCAAGGTACGACAAAGCCAGTCCGATCTACGGTATGCCGATTTTGGATGTGGATAAAGCAAAGACCGTCATTGTGAGTAAACGGAGCATGAATCCGGGGTTTGCGGGGATCGATAACGAACTGTTCATCAATCCAAACACGATCATGGTCTTTGGAAACGCAAAGACGACCATCGCCAAGCTCAGCTCGGCCATAGACGCACTTTAGAGAAATATGAATAACTTAGATTTCGCTCAACAGGCAACTTTGAAGCCTATTGAGAACATCGCCCAGTGGGCAAACCTATCCGACGAGGATTACGAGCCATTAGGTCGCCATAAGGCCAAATTCACAGCCAGCGGAATCCAGAAGTTCGGCACCAGCTCGAAAACAGGCAAATTGGTGCTGATGACCGCTATTTCGCCGACTCCGGCGGGAGAAGGCAAAACGACCTGTTCGGTAGGGCTGGCTCAAGGTCTCAATCGAATCGGAGTGAAGGCCATCCCTGCCCTGAGGGAACCGGCGTTAGGGCCAGTGCTCGGCATCAAAGGTGGGGCGTGTGGCGGGGGCAAAAGTCAGGTGCTCCCGATGGAGGAGATCAACCTTTTTTTCAACGGAGATTTCCCCGCAATTACGGCCGCACATAACGTGCTCTCGGCGATTCTAGACTCCTCTCTGAACCACGGAAATCCCCAGAATCTGAACACTCAGACCATCTGGTGGCCGAGAACGATGGACATGATCGACCGCCCGCTGCGAGAGATCGTTATCGGGCTTGGAAACAAGAATGGCCCTGTTCGGACCGACAGCTTTGTGATTACTCCGGCGAGTGAGGTGATGGCCACACTCTGTATGGCGACATCGTTTGCAGACCTCAAAGATCGCCTCGATAAGCTCGTGGTTGGATTACGCCACGACGGAACGCCAGTCACCGCGAAGGACCTTCAAGCAAGCGGCGTGATGGCCGCGTTGCTCAAGGATGCCGCTCGACCGAACTTGGTGCAGACCATGGAAGGCGGCGCGGCGATTCTCCACGGTGGTCCATTTGGCAATATCGCACACGGTTGTTCCAGTATTCAGGGCACGCGGATCGGGCTCTCCCTCGCCGATATCTTGGTGACCGAGGGCGGCTTCGGGTCGGATTTGGGTGGCGAGAAATTCTTGAACATCGTTTGCCCGCGACTAGGACGAGGGCCAGATACGATCGTGCTGGTCGCCACTGTTCGAGCATTGAAGTATCACGGTCGCGGGGACCTGGCGAAAGGTTGCGAAAACCTCGGTCAGCACATCAAACACTTGAAACAATATGGTGTGCCGCTGATCGTCACGCTGAATCGTTTTGCCGACGATACGCCCGAAGACCTCGGGTTTGTGGCCGCCTACGCTGCGGCACAAGGAGTCAATGCCGTTGAATCTGATCCTTGGATGAGCGGCGGAGAGGGGTGCGAAGAACTCGCTGAAATCGTCCGCGAGTCGGTGCAACAACCGAGCAACTTCCAGAACCTTTATGAGCAAGACGATCCGATCGTGACGAAACTAGAGAAATTAGTCATCGGATGCTATGGAGGCAGTTTAGTCACACTCAGCAAGGCCGCGCAATCCAAGCTGAAATGGTTACAGACTCACGGGTATGGAACGCTGCCTGTCTGCGTGGCAAAGACGCAAATGAGCCTGAGCGACGATGCGACGTTACTGGGGGCGCCGAAAAACTTTGAACTGCATGTTCGCGACTTCAAATTGTCGGCTGGCGCGGGTTTCGTGGTTGCGGTGTGCGGAGACATCTTGTTGATGCCAGGAATGGGTAAAGATCCTGCCGCTCATCACATCACCATCTCGGATGATGGCGTGATCAGCGGCATTTACTAGATCCTATTCGTCGCTGCGACCGAAGTTCGAGACAATAAAGTCGAAATCCGTCGATCCGATTTCGCCATCCCAATCGAGGTCGGCGATTTCGATGAAATTCGGACTCGAGGAGTCCAGTCCGAAGATCGAAACGATTGTATCGAAATCGCTGCTTCCGATCTCGCCATCGTCGTCGATATCACCGGTATAGATGGTCGCCGTATACGTCGTCAGGTTGCCAGAACGCATGTCGATTGTCGGTTTGACATTCAAAAATGGCGCAGGAACGATGAACCGGACATCCGCTACCATTCGCTTGGTTTGAATGATGAAGAAGTTGTTCGGTTGACGCGTTGAGGTGCCACTCGAAACCAGTTGGTTCGTCTGGTTGTAGTACGTTTCGTACGGTACAACTCCAGGGCCATCTTGCGGTGTCGGCAGGCCTTGGAAGATCAAGGTGAAGCTACAAGTCGCGGGCATCGCCACTGAGATCTCGCGCGAAGAGAAGGTCCCCCGGCGCGAAATATCGAAGTTGACGTTGTACTCTCGGCTAATCGAATTCGAAACTACTCCCGAGTTCGAATTGCGTGAGATATTTATCTCACGCGTCATCGCCGAGTTCGTTTGTGAACTGTCGGAGTTCAAGCTGACATTCACTTCCCGGGAAACCGCCTCCTCAGCGGTTTGTGCAAACCCGATCGAGGCGCACCCAAGAACGATGCCGCCGATAAAACCTAGGCGAGCCAGCTTCATGGTTTGAACGCACGAACTTGGATCGTGCGGAGCCCTTCGGCGAACGTCAAACTCGTGGTCCAATAGCTCAGCAATTGGTTGCCCGATTGAAATGTCATCGGAGTTTCAAACGCGGCACCGTTGCGCAAATTGCTTCGTAGCACGACAGACCAAGTCCCGTTGGTTGGGATGTTCTTTGCTTGAGCTTGAACCGTGAATGGACCTTCACTTGGAAGTTCGATATCCGGCGCGGTAAGACCTCCAAATGGGTCTGTAGGTGCGCTGATTGAACCGACAGAAACAACCGAGACGGATGGATCAAGATTGTCGGGCCAGAGTTTTGCGACAACGCCGACCGAACCGTAACTCGGAATGGGTGCGGTTGATTGTCCGGTCAAAGCACCATTGATCTTTTCAATTCGAATGCGGCCCTGTCCGCCCGTTGTGTTGTTGCCACCGCCACTGATCGCTTGAAGGTTGCCCGTCCCTGCGAGGGTTTCTGTGATGAAACGAATCGCTCCGCCTGATCCAGCTCCATAAAGATTAAAGCTAACAGAAGGAGCGTTCGCCTGAATAGAGCCGTTGACGGTAAGAGTACCGCGAACGACAAGTAGCAACGCTCCTCCGCCTCCTTGCCCACTGTTTTGGTAGTACGCGCCACCGCCCGATCCACCGATCAACGGGATGATTCTATCGTTTCCATAGAGTGAGCCAAGGCCAATGCCAGCTGTACCGAAGGTTGAATAGGATCCTGAGCCAGCAAGAACTCCGTTAGTCGATGACGGCTGCCCTCCGCCAGGCCCTCCACCCGCCGAGCCCAAAATGGTCCCGGCAGTGTTTCCAAATGCTCCGCCAAAAAATCCGCCAGGACCTGGTTGCGAACCGTTCGAGTTCAAATTAATCGTCCCATCGATGGTTGCGTTCCCTTGAACAATGATCACAACTGGACAGGTATTCGCCCGATTCGAGAAGGTGATGCTAGCGTTCAACGGAATATTGAGGGTACTGAATTTGTAGACAACCGCAAACACATTGTTGTCATAGACGCCTTTGCCCGGGACAGGAGAAACTGCGTCCCAATTTGCTGGGGAGGCCTCGCTAAGTGCCAATACTCTGTTCTCGAAACTGTTGACGTTGATCGCGCCATCGGATGCATCCGTTGTGCCGACGTCGATCAATGCGAATGCGCTTGAGCTACCCAGGACAGTCAAAGCAGCCAATGAAACTAACTTCCCAAAACGAAACATAACAAATACAATAATACAAAACAAAACCCACCAGTGCAAAACCGGTGGGGTGTTTTCTGATTTTTCGAGGAAGGGAAGTCTAAATTACTGACTCTTACAAGCAAGAGCGATGCTGTCAGGCAATTGGTTCGCAAAATATTGCAGAAACTTTTGAGAACGACTTTTTATGTATAGTGCGGTATGGCATTTATTCGTTTTGGTGTCGCTGTTTTCTGCGTTTCACTAGGTGCTGGTGCAGCCCTTGCCCAGCAGCCTCGACCGAATTGGCGCGATTCGTGGGACGCGACCGAAGTCATGATCCCAATGCGCGACGGAGTCAAACTCCACACTGTTTACTTTGTTCCGAAAGGTAAAACGGGCCCGTTTCCGATCCTGATGGAGCGAACCCCGTATGGTTCGGGAACAGCTAACCGACCACCTCAGCGCTCGAGCCAACAAATTACTGCCGCAGGATATATCCTCGCGTACCAAGACGTCCGCGGTAAGGGCGCCAGCGAAGGCGAATACGTCAATGTCAAGCCGATTGTGCCCAAGGGCAAGCCAGGCACGGATGAGTCGACCGATACCTACGACACTGTGGATTACCTGATCAAAAATGTTCCGCAGAACTCCGGACGGGTCGGACTTTGGGGGATCTCATATCCTGGATTCTATGCTGGCGCGGGCGCGGTTCGAAATCATCCAGCACTTAAAGCGGTCTCGCCGCAAGCCCCGGTCAACGATTGGTTCATGGGAGATGATGTTGCGCACCGAGGCGTGATGTTCGTTCAGGAGACTTTTGACTTTTGCCTATTCTTCGATCTCGCCAAGGGAGCCAGCCCGATCCGCATCGACCGTGGAACGCTGAGTGCCTACGATTGGTACCTTTCCGCCGGTTCGCCTGCGAGCTTTGAAGAGAAGTTCCTCAAGGGACGCATGCCGTATTGGCAAGAGTTGATGGACAACGACACCTACAACCAGTATTGGAAGGAGCGCGCTTTGTGGCGATCGTTCAAAGATGTGGGTTGCGCGGTGATGACGGTTGGAGGACTGTTCGACAAGGAAGATATGTGGGGAGCTTTGAACCTGTATAAGGCGGGCGAGAAGCAAAATCCTGGCATCATCAACTTTTTAGTGATGGGGCCGTGGTCTCATGGCCAGTGGGCATCGCCCGGCGGATCTCAGTTGGGTGATTTTAAATGGGGGACGACCACGAGCTCAACGTTCCAGGCCGAGATGGAGTTCAAGTTCTTCGAGAAGTATCTCCGAGGGGACGACAAGGTCGGTAGCATTCCAGAAGCGACCATCTTTGAAACCGGCAGCAATGAATTCAAGACTTTCCCAACTTGGCCGCCGAAGGGGCTAGGCAAGAAGAGCCTTTACGCGGGTCCTTTCGGGACATTGGCTTGGCAAGCACCAACCGCATCCGGCGCAAGGTCGTACAACGTGGACCCGATGAATCCGACGCCGTATCTTGCAGACTACAAAATAAGCCGCCGTGCTCCGGGGGATTGGCTCGCGCGGGATCAAAGTTTCCTCGATAATCGCAAAGATCAGACCACCTTCTGGCTCCCGGCGTTGAGCGAAGATTTGCGAGTTGCGGGGCCGATCACGGCCGACCTTTGGGTCACGACTACCGGTACCGACGGAGATTTTGTAGTTCAAGTGATTGACCAGTTTCCAGCGGATACCACCGAGACCAAGACGAACGGTCAATCTGCCGCTGGAGCGCAATTCATGGTTCGCGGAGAGATCATGCGCGCCAAATTCCGAAACAGTTTCGAAAAGCCGGAGCCTGTGGATCCGGGCAAGCCAACAAGGGTGCGGTTCGAGTTGAACGATGTTCTCCACAAATTCAAGAAAGGCCATCGCATCGGGATTCGGATCATGAGCTCATGGTTCCCGATCGCAGAAAGGAATCCGAACCAGTTCCTTTCGCGCGCGAAGACAACAGACGCCGACTACCGAACTGCGAGAGTCGAAGTGTTATACGGCCCGGAAACTCCAACGCGTGTTGAATTCGGCACCTTGCGCTGACTTTCATCATCGCTTAACAAACCGATAACCGCGGGTTAACACAGCCGCCGAATACTCTGGGAGTTCCCTGCAGGAGGAACTTCCAGATCATGAAACGCGCCTTCACGCTCATCGAACTCTTGGTTGTGATTGCCATTATCGCAATCCTCGCCGCTATCCTCTTCCCGGTTTTTGCTCAGGCTCGAGAAGCCGCGAAGAAGACCGCCGACCTCAACAACATGAAGCAGATTGGCATCTCGATGCAGATGTATCTGACCGATAACGACGACACCTATCCGAGTGCCTACTACTATCGAAACGATGCTTCAAACGCAGGCACAGCTCCTAACTGCGGCTATGTGAATTGGTCGGGAATGCTCCAGCCCTATACCAAGAATCTGGACATCTTTAAGAGCCCAGGCGACAAGAACGGTGGTCTCGCACCAACGAACTTTGTCGGCAACAACCGAGGCTACGGCGTGCCATCTGGGCAAATCACGAGCGGCGCATGCAGCATCGCTGACGATCAGGCGCCACGACTTTCCTATATTCCAAACAGCATGGTGATGCCGCGCAAGCGCCGATCCGCTGACCCAATGAACGTGATTCAGTCGACCTCGCTGGACGAAGGCGCGCGAACCATCGTTCTCGCACCGATGACCGACTCAGCAACCTGTATCAACGATGCTTCTTCAGCTTCGGGAACGGCGTTCAAGACTCACCGCCCAGCAAACGCGATTTTGCTCCCAACCGGAGCCAAGTTCCAGGGTGAAGATGTCGCTGAAGTTGGACTCGCTTTCTATCAGGCGGTCACGGCACAGCGGGTTCGAAACGAACTCAAACTCTGCGAAGCAGGTACTGGCGCATCGACCTACTCGCACATGGTGTACACCAAGCCAAACCGCTTTGGTGGGAACATCGCCAACTACATGTATGGAGACACCCACGCAAAGGCCGCTCCGCTGGAGGCAACTTTGAACCCAACGAAGTGGCAATGGGGCTTGCGAGCATACACCGCTGGCGGCGGAGAAATCCGAACTGCAGCAGGTGTAGCCGTTCAATTAGTTTGATCATTTGATCTTTGCGGGCCTTGGCAATACGGGTGCCTCGGCCCGCTTTTTTGCGCCTGGACGGACTGCGCTTGCGCATCTGGCGCGCGAACTGTAAACTGGGGCCGTGAAATACATCAAGCGATTGGCGCAACTGGTCCGGGTCTATTTTGGATTGGCCAATTTCTTGGAACAGTGCTACCAATCGCGCGGAAATAGCCGAGCTTTGGTACGGTTTGTCAATGGCTATTGCGACGGCTTTATTCGCCCGATTCAGGTCGAGGATGAAATTGTCGCCCTGATGGACCGGGTGCGCGATCTAAATCCGAAGGTCGTTTTAGAGATTGGGACCCATTGGGGCGGCACCTTGCTGTTTTGGGCCCACGTCGCGGCAGAGGATGCGCTCATCATCAGCTGCGATCTCCCAGGTGGCGATTTTGGGGGAGGATATTCTGAGGCCCGCGTGCCGCTGTATCGTGGATTCGCGCTCAAGGGCCAAACGATGGAGCTGGTACGCGCCGATTCCCACTCACCCGACACCCTGGCCAAAATTCATTCGATTCTCGGCGATCGGTCTGTCGACTTTTTGTTCATTGATGGCGATCACACGTACGAAGGTGTCAAGGCGGATTTCGAAATGTATTCCAACCTGGTCCGCCCTGGTGGCCTTATCGCATTTCATGATATTGCGAGCAGCTACGACCGTACCGAAGTCGAGCGGTTTTGGCAGGAAGTCAAACAGGTTCGAGAGTTCGAAGAATTTATCAGCAACCCCGGCGGCCTGTACGGTATCGGCCTTATCCGCGTGTGATGATCAAGATCACGGCCCAACTTGAAGAGCAGATGACCAAATTAAGCTAGCAACCAATCTATAGCCGCAATAGTATGAATTAGTAATGGACTGGTGGATTTGCTGCTCATGCGGAGAAGCAAATGGCGATCGCGAATATTGCTCGAAGTGCCTTGCGAGTCGCCCTGAGCCATTTAGATATCGTGGCCGACCTTTCTTTTATGTCGGTATCGTCGGAAATCAGGGCGGTTGGGGTGAGGACAGATCTTCTCCGGTACCGGATAGAATTGTTCTGGCGGGCTTAATACTCTTAATTTGTACCCTAATCTACATGATCATTAGGTAAAGCACCCCCCCTCATGCGCTTCGCCAATGAGGGGGGAGAAGAAAGACTTTCGAAGAGGCGGAATCTCGCCCCGCGCGGCTCCCCGAAGCCACGCCCTCGCGGAGGTTGCTTCGCACCTCCGCTCCGCCTCCCCGCGCGGGGCTAACTGTATACGCGCGAGTGAAAGCTGACGAATCCAATCCGCCGGGATGTGGGAGCGAGGCGGAGCCGAGCGGGGTGGGTGGGCGAAACATCCCGGCGGCATCAGATTCAATGCGGAAGTCCCAAAATTATGTGAAGCATCGACTGCCAAGAAAATGCACACACACGCAGCCCGCACGAGTAATATTCGCCTATGGAATGGTGGGTTTGTGAAGCCTGCGGCGAGTTGGCTAAGGGCGAGTACTGTTCGAAGTGCTTGGCCAATCGCCCCCCTTCTTCTGGGCAGCCATTTAACAACGAACCCGGCAGTTACATTCACATCATTCATGGGAAGGGACTGATGACATTGCCGCCCAATTGGGCGAGAGTCTTTTTGTTAATCATTCTGCTCGCTGTGCTCCCTCTGTTGATGTTGATTTTTCTCCCGCTTTTTCGCAGGTAGTCGTTTCAGAAGGGGCGCAAATTCATGGCCTAACGTTTCCAGAAGTGGCTCAGGTTCGTTGATGGGAAATGAATCCGGATCCAACTCAGATTGAGATGCCGACCATCTCAAGTCAAAACTGAAGATTGGCAGAGTCCAGCGGACAATTCATGACGGGGAATGGATGGTGGTCGGTATAGGATTTGAACCTACGACCCCTTCGGTGTGAACGAAGTGCTCTACCACTGAGCTAACCGCCCTCTATCTAGGTTCAGCACTCGGGCGGTTTTGACTCCCGAAAATGTCGAACGAAGTGGTGTATGAAAACACCCTCTCGCCTGTTTATACCCCCTTTTCAGGATTTTCCTCGAACGAATTTGATATAGGAAAACTGATGGCACAAACTTGCATTTTGAACCTAGAACCCCTTGATTCTCTCCCCCGTCTCTGCCATAATATCATCGTCCCGGCTGTGACCTGATGGGGGCTTCGCCCGCCATCAATATTCAGCCTGAGGTTTTCCGCCAAGAGCGAATGGATAGCGGGTTCGCACGCAAACAAGCGCGAAATTTTCAGGAGTGCGAGACAGTTACTTCTAGCGGCTGATTCCGGCAAAACAGGAGTCCACAACAAGAATATAGGCAAGACGCAGAGTGCGTTCCCTTGTTGTGATGCCACTAGGAACTATGAATCGCATTGAAAATCAAGAAATCTACTTCGCCACAACGAGGGCAACTTCTGCCCCACCATCTTGAACAACTCAAGGCTTCTGGAATCTCCGATGAAGTCATAGCCGAAAGGGGCTATGAGTCGGTCACAAAGTCAGAAAAGCTCAAAGACCTTCAGTTCCCTTGGTATCAAGCAAAGGTTCCTGCCCTCTTGATCCCACTCTATCCGGTGGGAAACAACCCAAATTCTGCCGACTTTGTATCACGGCCCGACAACCCGCGTCCCGGTGAAAAGGGAAAGCCGATCAAGTATGAAACCCCGGCTGATTTTGAAGTCCCGATTGACTGCCCTCCACGATGTAAACAGGACTTGCTTGACCCTGCGATACCCCTATTCGTCACGGAAGGAATTAAGAAGGCTGATTCAGCGGCTTCACGTGGTCTGTGTTGCGTCTCGCTACTCGGGGTTTGGCAGTTCCGAAATCATGACTGGGACGAAATTGAACTGCGAAGGCGAAAGGTCTACATCGCCTTTGATTCCGATTCGTTGGAGAATCCCCATGTACACGACGCGGCAAAAAAGCTTACTAACCTTCTGCGTGGATTGGGTGCTACCGTTATTCGGCTCTACATTCCATCCGGCCCGAACGGTGAAAAAGTCGGTTTGGATGACTACTTCGCCAAGGGTGGAACACCGGAAGAACTCGTTACGTTCACAACGAGATTAAGAAGCGGAAAGTTGAAGATTCGGGCTGATCTCCCAACCATCGAAAGCCACGAGGAACGGCTTGAAGAAATGGTTGATGCTTCGATTCAAGCTTTGGTTGATCAAAATCACCCCCCGTATTTGTTCGTCTACGGAAGCCGCCTTTCCCGACTAAAGAGGTGCGAAGTGAACGGCGTTCTCTTGCCTCAGATTGAGGACGCAACCAAGGACATTATCATTGATCGTCTCAGCCAATCGTTGAACTACGTGTCTGTAAGCTCGAATGGGCGAAGAATTGTCAACCCCCCGGATATTGTGGCCCGTATGATTACGGCACGACCTGAACTGCCTGGAATCCCAACAATCAAAGGTATTGCAACCTCTCCGTTCTTTTCGAAGCAAGGCAAGCTCATTTCTGAACCAGGATACGACCCTGAATCTGGGGTTTATCTCTTCATTCGTGACGGGCTGAAGTTACCGAAACTGGACACTTCGCCGGAAGGAGTTCAAAGAGCACGTGAGACGATAGAAGACCTGATTTGTGATTTCCCGTTTGAGGACGAATCTTCCCGTGCTCATGCAGTGGCATTCCTGATTTCTCCGTTTGTTCGGGAAATGATTATCGGGCCAACTCCGATGTTCCTCTTCAATGCGCCAAAGCCCGGATCGGGAAAAACGCTTCTTATGACGACGCTTGCAAGGGTGTTTGTCGGTGATGGAGTTGCCTTCACTTCTGCCCCTCAGTTCGAAGAAGAATGGAGGAAGCGGCTAACCTCACTGTTCAAAGAAGGCGTCACGCACGGACTTTTCGACAATCTGGCAAGGTTCGGAAGTGAAGCCCTAAACACGGCTTTAACTGCCCCAGATTGCATTTGGAAAGATCGTCTACTTGGACGCAACGAAACCCCGCATTTGCCCATTCGGTGCGTTTGGGGTGCTACGGCGAACAACTTTGAAGGCACGGAAGAAGAGCTTCGAAGGTGCCTCAATATCCGAATCAATCCGAACGAAGAAAACCCGGCTCAACGGCGGGGATTCAAGCACTCGGATTTGAAGGCATTCAGTGAGCAGAATCGGCCTCAGATTCTGGCCTCAGTCGTGACTCTGGTTCAAGCTTGGATTGATGCCGGACGGCCCGAATACTCAGAAGCAGAACCCCTCATGGGAAGCTTCGAGAATTTTTGTCGGTTGATCGGTGGAATTCTCGAATTCGCCGGATATACGGGCTTTCTCTCGAATCGGGAAGAATTCCTTGCTCAATCTGACATTGAAACAGAGCAGAACAAATCCTTCATTCAAGCTTGGTCGGAAACCTACGGCAAAGCAATGGTTAGGGCTAGAGACTTGGAGATCATGGCCTGCAACCATTTCCCCGAGTTGGACGCACTCCCGGCGAACGTCGCAAGGGTGCAACTGGGAAGGCTGTTAGGGAAGCTCCGTGACCAAGTGATTCTAGGCAAACGGATTTGCCGGAAGCAGAGCGACGACGGATTCCGATATTGGCTTGCCGAAGCTACTAAGCCGGGGAAACGGGTAGCAACCGGGTTCATCGGTGAGGACGACAAGAACTAAAGGTGCTCCAAAGTGAAGCTCCTGAAGGTTGCTCGGAGTCCCCCGGTTCCAGCCCGTCCCAACCTGAAAAACGTCAACTGTCGGCCCTAGGGGGTCGGCACGTTAGACGGTCGGAACTGGCCTAACCTAACAACTACAAGAAATGGAGTGTTTTGAAATGAATGAATACGCGAATGAATTAGCACTTGAAGAATTAAGTGACCGTTCGATCTATACAAAGATGCGAATGCGAAACAGAGCCTTGAAGCTCACTAGAGAAGTGGAGTGGTTCAAGTATTGCGAAAAGGCACGATCTAGAATCGAAAAGCACGGAATTCAACCCGTCGTTGTTGATGAACGAAAGTGGTCGGGGTACCTAATGAACTCGGAAGGCAAGATCGTTAGCGAGAAAAGGGTGGTCACGGAACAAATCGCGATGATGATTGAAAATGGAGAGTTCGGGGACATTTGGTGACTGGGGGGTAGAGGGGTTTTCGAGCCCCTCCATTCCCCCCCACCCCGTCCCGCGCAATTTTTTTGATTTTTCTTAGTTCGGCGACTTACATACTTGCTGACCCCTGACCGTAACGATTCAAAAAGCTTGGTTGCCTCTCTCGCCTGGGCTGTTTTTGGGAAGAAAAGGTAAAGCTCCTTTTCGGCCTTTTCAGACTTGGTTTCCGTGCCGTTCAGTGTGTCCAGTTTAGCAACCTTCGTTTGAATCTCCTTTTTGAACTGAATGCGCGTCGCCTTTTTATCTAGCTGGATTGACTTGACATTAGACCATTCCACTTCGAAAGTCTGCCTTTCCACCGAGACTGGTACCAAGCCCTCTCGCCGATCCGTTGCGCTGATTCTAACAATCTGTACGATCGTGAACTTTGCCTTGCTTGCTTCTGGCAGTTGATACGTGATGCGAAGTCGCTTGTCTTCGAGTTCATATTTTGCGTCGTCCTGAACCGTATCCTGAAGCGTCTCGAAAGTGGACTTCAGCTTCCCAGAGAGTTGAGCCAAAGAAATCGAAGTGACCAGGACGAATGATCCCAAGAGCAAAATTCGGAGAAAACGCCTCTCTGAAAGTGAACCCATATTGGGTTCAGATTACCTTACTGAACCTCAATAAGGTTTCATTCCAATGTCAGCTTCTGGATATTGCCAGCACGACACAAGATCATCCCCGACATTGAGCACGTCCGATTCGGCGCGTATATGCGTTCCGTTCGGGAGTCGGTCGGGGTGTCTCAAAGGGAGCTTGCCAAGCTCCTGAACCTGCCCCAAAGCTACGTCTCCAAAATCGAACGCGGGGAACGTCAGCTTCAGGCCCTGGAATTGATCGAAATTTGCCGATTACTGAAGGTTCTGCCGAGTGAAGTGCTCAGGAGCTATCTGTTGACGCCAGGGGAGCAGACCTACGAAACCAATGAGCGTGTAGAATGAAGCAATGCCAGAGTGGGTTGGAATCGACCTTTTCGCCGGTGCTGGGGGGATGTCCCTTGGTGCAAGGTCAGCAGGCATTCAGCTGCTGACCGCCGTCGAAGCGTGCCCTCACGCCTCCCGCACATACTCCCTGAACTTTCCTGGCACAAAGGTTGTTTGCACCGATGTAAGACACTTTGACGATTGGATGCCGAACACCGGAACAGATTCCAAGCTGATCCTCTTCGGTGGCCCACCCTGCCAAGGATTCTCCACTTCCAATCAACGCACTCGCAATTCAGATAACGAGCGCAATCATTTAGTGTTTACATTTGTGGAAGCAGTAAGCAAACTCCAACCAGATGTTTTCGTGATGGAGAACGTGAAGGGAATCCTAGAAACAGAAGGAGCCCACTTCTTACAAAGTGCAGTTGATGCCTTTAAAAAACTCGACTATCAGGTTTCGGTTCACTTGTTGAACGCCGTGGATTTTGGAGTGCCCCAACGCAGATCACGGGTTTTTGTCGTCGGTTCAAGAAAGCGAATTAAGCTCCAAATACCTCCTCAAGAGCAAAGCTTGACTGTATGGGATGCAATCCACGATTTACCATGCCTTACCAATGGAGCGAATGTTGATGAACTTCCATATTCGTGTAATTGCGAAAGTCACTATGCATTAGTTATGCGAGGCAACTTGCAAACTGTATCTGGAAATCTTGTGACCAGGAATAGCGATACTGTCGTTAACAGATATCGACACATTTTGCCAGGACAAAACTGGGAATCCATTCCAGTCCATTTGATGAACAATTATGGAGATCGCACCAAATGTCACACTGGTATTTACAAACGACTTGAAAAGTGCCAGCCATCAGTCGTGATTGGAAATTATCGAAAGAACATGTTAATCCATCCTGTGCAAGATCGTGGCCTATCGGTTCGCGAGGCCGCTAGACTTCAATCTGTTCCTGATAGCTTTCTATTCAGTGGCACAATTGGATTCCAGCAACAACAGGTAGGAAATATGGTTCCACCCTTGCTAGCAAAATCCGTCTTCGAAGAGGTCATCAAAGGATGAACAAAGCCACCACTGGACACTTGGTAAAAATTCTGGAAAATGCGTCTGCTGATCCCAAGCATGCGGACTTCGCAGAGGCAAAGAAATACCTGGATGCCTTTCGCCACATGGAAGGGAAATTCTTCGACGGAATCCATTCAGATACGGACACCGGTTTGGCTATGGCCGAAACGGCTGCGAACGAAGGTGGCTCTCCAAACATCTTCACTCGACATAACGGTAATCATATTGTCGATCTAAGTAAGAACCTCGACAAACTCGCAGAATCAATCGAAAGGCGCAAAAACGGAACTGCTCTTAGTGTTCTTGAGGCCTATATTCTACTTTGCTCTGCTCACGTTCACGATGCCGCCAACGTTAGCGGCCGCAAGGATCATCCGCAACGGGTTGGAGACTTCATGGCGTATCCGTTACGCAAACCCCTCTTTACGGGCACGGTGGAAATGGAACATATCCGCGACGTAGCCTCCGCACATGGGGGAGAGCATGAGGAGTTTGGAAAAGATACATTCCGAGCCATTGAAGCAAACAACTATACGCATCCGCGACTCCACTTGCTTGCCGCACTACTTCGTATCGCAGATGAACTGGCAGAAAATCCAGGCCGTGTACCGGAGTACCTGCTTGAACATTACCAGGCTTCAGAGCATAGTCAGTTGGCCCATGCGTATGCCAGATCCTTTGCAAACTTTGAACTGAGAGATGAATGCCTGAAACTCGTTTACAGGTGCTACCCGGGAATTTGCGACGGTGAGAACGAATCCGTATCTTCATTTATTCAGTTTCTTGAAAAGAAGCTGAACGCCATTGAAAGCGAGGCACGTTATTGCTCGCAGTATGGGAGACCCTATCTCAGCATTTCTGAAATAGACGTTGCAATTCAGCCGTGGTCACAAGCACCGCCAGGAGGTCAAAAATTGCCTCTCCGACAGTTCAAGCTTAATCTCCTGAACGGATATCCAGAAAACAAGAACAGTCTATGCGAGAGGTCCGTTGAACTCAAAGAAGCAGGGTTTAAATGTCTAGATGATGCTTTTGTAGGTCTGTACAATACTTCATCTTCTATCCGCAAGAGTGGCAAAGCGACAGGTACCGAGCAAAGCACGGAGCCATCACGCTTAGCAAAGTTTTTGAATAAATTATTTTTTTTGGGAGGAAATAGTTGAGCCAGCACGCTGAGCACAACCCCTTCGAGCTTGTTACCGCTTCTAAACTGAGTGCGCAAGAAGCAGTCAGCCTATGGTGCGACGACAAACGTCTTGACAGAGTCAATGGCCGAGAGAACTGCTTTATCAATGGCTTGCGTGGAACGGGAAAGACGATGCTTTTCCGCATCCTTCAATACGACTGCCAGAAACTACTGAACGCGAACGTTTCATTCTTGTCGGTCTACATTCCGGTAAGAGACACGGAACTGCTTACAACAGAGTTCGATGTGTTTCAGGACGACGCTCTAAAGTTTATGCTTAGCGAGAGTCATCTCGTTTTGCTCCTTACGAAGCAACTTGCGAGTGTTCTGGCAAAGCACGTAGAAGTCGTTCCTGAGAATCTTAGGCACGCACTTCAAAAGCTTGTTCAAGACCGTGTATCGATGGCATTCCAATTCAGTGCGGTAGAGACTTACAACTTCAAAAGTTCCACTTACCAAGACTTCTTGGAAGAGTTTTCGTCTGTGCTCGAACTTGAGTTGCTACGGCTTTTCAACTCTTTCATCGCGCAACGCTTCTACGACAAAGCGTCCTATCAGGGGCCGGTCTTCACGTTTGAAACGCTGCTCGGTCCAATAGCGGATTGGATTCTAAACAACACCGGGAAAACGGTTTATTTCCTCGTGGATGATGCAGACGACTTGCCGGAATCTCACACTATCACTCTTAACACATGGGTTGCGCGAAGACGAAGCAGCGTCGCTTTCAAGGTCAGCACCATGTATTTGTACAAGACCTATGAGACAAAAGGTCGTTCGGCAATTCAGCACCCTCACGACTTCTTTCTGTATGAGGTCGCCACACGCCATTTGAAGGACGAGCTTGAAAACTACGTCGAATTACTTCGTCAAATCTGCGAAAGTCGCTTAAAGCTCAAAGGCATAGATGCTTCAGCAAAATCGTTCTTCCCACGAGATTTAGCCCAGGAGACCAGAATGAAAGCTCTTGAAGCCAAGCTCATTGAGGACTACTCCAAAGCTTATTCGGATCGGGCAATCAGGGACAATGTCTACAGGCACTTAACTTCCGAGTACAAGAAGAGCCTCTTGGCGAACAGGTCCAGTGGTACATTTGTTTACGCTGGATTTGAGACGCTGGCAGAGTTGAGTAGTGGACTTGTTCGCGATTTTATCATTTGCGCGCAAAGGATGTACGACAGCCAGAGGAGGCGGATTCAACCTGATAGCACGGAGCAAGTCACAGAAATAGAGTCAAGTATCCAAAGCGACGTCGTTAAAAAATACGCAACGGAGTTACTTCTTGATATCTCGAATGCGAGCCAGAGGCGCGACCGTTCGGCTACTCCCGAAGAGTGGAGGCAGGTGCACAAGTTTATTGAGGCACTGGGGAGTGTCTTCAAAGACAAGATGTATTCGAGCGATTCCGAGCGCAGAGTCTTTTCCTTTGCGTTTCAAGACGAACCTGATCCTGATGTCTCAAGGGTGATCGACCTAGCGATTGCCGAAGGTTATCTAATGAAAGGGTTCATTAGCCGCAAGGAAGGAACGGGACGGCGAAACCTCTACATGCTGACTCGCCGGTTGGCTCCTGCATTTGACCTAGACGTTTCTGCTTACAGTGGATATCTGTCAATGACCTCAGCGCGAGCCCGAAGTTACATGGACAAGGGTCCTGAGAGGTCTGAGAATAAGGGAGAGCCACAGATTCAACTCTCATTTTTTGATTCGGGTGACTGGCCCATGATCGCCATCGATGAGGCAGGTTACTAATGAGTTTCGCTTCGGACACCTTATTCCTCGGGCTTCCTTCCTTTGAGGCAAGGTCTTCGTCTGGGTTGAGGCGATTCCTAAGTGAAGGTGGTCTTCAAGAGAACGTGAGATGTGCGTTGATAAAGGACGAATCCTTACAGTATAGAGATCAGACAGAAGTATGGAGAGAATTGTTCCCTGCTGAGATGCCTGTGATAGATCGCTTCGACGTGAAAGATATGTGGGCTTGGGTGTGGTCAAGCATCGATACAGATAATGAATCGTTCGTAATCGACGTGACTTGTATGCCGAGAGAATTGATCGGCTTGGTGTTGTTTGCGTTATCCGTCAGAAGGGATTCAATAACGTCGGTTAACATTCTTTATACACGACCCGCAGACGATCCAGATGGATACGCGACTACGCGTCCGGGATTATCTGATGGAGACAGGTGGTTGTCAAAGGGTGTATTTGCCACTCGGAGCATTTTGGGTTATCCTGGGATGTTCCTGCCCGAGAGAGAAAAGGTTCTAATCGCTCTCGCTGGTCACGAGCCTGAGCGACTGTTTCAACTGATCGAAGTTGTTGAACCTTCCATTTTGGCGATAAGTAGCGAAGCAAAGGGGACATCTACAATACTGGGGGCAGGTACGGTTAGTGAGGGTGTGGTGGACTACCTGCGACAACGCATACAGGTTCCACTAGTGGAGGAGGTTACTTTCAGCGCGGACTCAATCGACGATACTTATCAGTCACTTGAAGTCAAGTGTCCCGCCTACGCCGACAAGAACCTTACCATTGCGGCTATGAACACGAAGCTGGCATTTGTTGGAAGCGCGCTTTACGCCTTGCGTGAGCGCAGAATTCGATTGACGTATTTGGTCCCGCTGAAGTACAACCCTCTCTATTCTACTGGCAGCCAAGCCACAATGCTATACGACGTCACTGCGTACATAAAGAGTGCAGAAACTACTCGGGTTCAGCTGAGCCAATAGCGATCATTTTGCCCGTCTTTGGGAACTTCAGACTGAGTTGGTCAACAGATGCAATGAGGTGCTTGGCATATCTGTAATGAGCACCCGTTCCGGTTCTCAATTCAACCTCGTAAACGTATTTATCGAAGGTTGTAGAGTGCCAGAACTCAAATTCATGGCCAAGAAGTAGTAGTGAAGAATAGCTGGTTTCGCGGTCAGCGAGTTTTCGCCGTGTTTCAAAGAGACGTTCTTGGCCGAAGTCGTAGAAAGAACTCGGCAATTCTAGGCCCAAGCGTTGTGCTTCATCTTGGGCCAAGTAGAAGCCAATCGGCACAGCTGGGCAGTATTTCGTGCCTGTGCGATGACGGTTCAGGTCCCTAATTTCAGCAATGGAGACTGCTTCCCAGCCAAATCGAATAAGTGTTGATCGAAGCGGTTCCGCAATATACGCGTATCGATGGCTATGATGTCTAAAGGAATTGCTTAGCAGATCATCAGTGGCTCCCGGAGGAGGCAATAACTGGACCTCAGCACGAGAAGTTGCCTGAGGATCAAACCGTCTTGCCTCGCGAGCGGTGCACAGCATTGAGTAGCTATCGAATTCCTCCTTGAGTCCAGCAACCGTCTCAGGTTGTTCTTTGGCGTGCTTGATCAAACGCGGTGCTTCAAGACGTAGCTGTTCGGTAACAAGCCGTCCGAGGATACGGGCTTCCGGATGATAGTGGGAGTGTAAATATTGGCAAAGTTGCACCCAACCCCTAGCAGACATGACTAGCATCATGTTTGTAAGGGCACAGACTGGGAGAAAATAACGTGACCTATCAAAAGCGAAGTTTCGTCGCATTCGCGCAACTTGCTTCTGAGCCTTTTCCGTAGGATCGTCTAGCAAGCTTTGAGGTATTCGCATCACTTCGGGTCTTTCCTCTGCAACTCTCTCCCAAAATTGAAGTGCTTCTGTGTAGAAGTGGAATGCTCCTTCAAGAAATTCTTTCCATTTGGAGACCTCGGCATCAGGAACTCCAAATAGGTCTGGAGAAACTACCCCATCAGATGATAATTTGACATATCGAGTAGAAGATTCTTGCCCACCCGCTGTCGGACATTGAGACCAGATAAGATAAGCAAGCCAAATGGAAATTTCGTCAATGAAGATTGAGACTGGCACCATGTCTGCAATGGACTGATGCCCATAGTCGATCATCTTGAAAATAGAATCAACTGACTTATCCGGATTTTCAGGATCGACCTTGGAGAGAATAGCTTCAAGTCCTTCGTTGTTCCGTGAATACCGAGCACCACTTGCCGCAAGAAGCTCCGGCGTGAGTTGAGGCGCACCTGCAAGGCGTGCAGACTCAGACTGCCGTAATGATACAAGAGTTGCTTTCATATCTGAACCTCATGGAGCATACCTTAAGTAGAAGCATGTCTACTTAAGGTGATGTCGGGTGATCCATGCGGGAAAGGACAGTGCTCTCTAGTACCTGATTTAAGCAAAGATTCTACAATCGGAGCCTTCTGATCAACCTGTTACTACATGTTCTACCGTCTCTTCAGAGCCTGGACGGGGCTGAACTGTCGGTGTTGGTTCTGGATGTCGGCTTGGGCTAGGGTCACATAGCGGTTCGTCATGGCTAGGTCGGTGTGACCCAACATTTCCTTCAGCGTGAACACGCTTGCCCCGGCCCGAAGGAACATCACGGCGAAGGTGTGACGCATGGTATGCGGGGAGCACCGGACGGCCTCAATCTTGGAGGTTTCGCCCAACCGTTCCAAAATTTGGCGTACTCCATACCGAGTCAATCGTTCGCCCCGTTTCGACTCGAAAAGAGGTGATTCTGGTTCCAATTCGCGTTCTCGAAGGTATCGCCAAAGAACCCTTCCGGTTTCCCGGCTGAAGTAGATCGCACGATGCTTGTTCCCTTTGCCCCGAACGATGGCCTTTCGATTGACTATATCCACGTCCTGGAAATCAAGTTCGCAAAGCTCGCTCACTCGAACCCCAGAATCTATCATGAAGAGTAGTAGAGCTTCATCCCTTTTCGGTTGCTGACTTGCCTTTGAAGCTTTGAGCAAGGCTTGAACCTGTTCTTCGGTGAACGGCTGAATTTGGTCGGGCCGATGAATTGGGGGCCGTAGTCCTTCCATCGGTGAACCAGGAATATAGCCCTCTGCCACGAGAAAACGAAAGAAGGTTCTTAGTGCCCCGTGAACGTCCTTCACGGTTCGACTCTTGACGGCGGTCTTGAGGGCAGGATTTCCCCAACGGCCCGCTTCGGATAGGTGCCCATTGGAAACGTAGCCGATGAAGGCCCGAATCTCGAAAGTTCCGCAACTCTCGAAGCCCTCGTTTTCGAGCCACCAAACCAGTTTGTTGAGGAAGTGGCGGCGAAGCTCTAACGTTCTGGGGCTGAGTTGACGGTATTCCCCGTCTAAAATCCATCCTTTGATGAAGCGGCGAAGATCGTTGATCCCAATATTGGAATCGGAATTGAGTGAACGAAGTGCTGTTTGCAAGTTTCTAGGTCTCGTTTTGGTGGTCGGTGGAATGCCGAAACCTTGAACGAAGTGCTGAACTTGAATCGAGAACGATTCAGCCTAGAAGAACATGGTGGTCGGTATAGGATTTGAACCTACGACCCCTTCGGTGTGAACGAAGTGCTCTACCGCTGAGCTAACCGACCAGACTCCGTCATTATGACACGAGTCGGGAAAAGGGGATTGAGCCAGGTGTGGGGCAACGAGGGGGTTATCTCCGCCCATGCAACCCACACACTGACTCTCGTTGGATTGCTGGCGATTGCCGGAGCGATGGCCCAAACGGCCAAAACGGAGCAGAATTTTGACCCTTCGCGCGATGCCGCCGCCAATTTCGCGGCCGGGATCATGAAAGCAAAGTCCGAAAAAAAAACGGGTACTCGTGGATTTTGGCGGGAACTGGTGCGACTGGTGCCACAAACTCGACAAGCTCTTCAAGGAAGGTGCCGAAATCGCGAAGATGCTCCAGCGTGACTCTGTGATCGTGAAGGTGAACTATGGCCCTGAGAACAAGAACGAAAAGGTTCTTGCGAAGTTCCCCGAGCGCAAAGGGTTCCCGCACCTCTTTGTGCTGGACGGGAAAGGGAAGCTCCTGCATAATCAGGATATGGGCTGGCTGGAAACCGGCGACCACCAAGTCGCGGCTAAGGTCAAAGAGTATTGACGAGGTGGGCTGTGAAAAAGTAAGGCTTCGGACCGCCCCTTTCTGTGCTTTTGCCTGGTACAGTTGTTACCAGAGTGCCATAAAAACCAAGTTGTTTCCTTTGCTTTTGGTCGTCTTGGCGGGCTGCGCTCCGTCGGCTCCCGAGCCTAAGTTTGTCCGTATGGGAGACTCTGCTCCAACGATGGGAGCGACCCCCATTGATCAGTTCTTGGTGGGGTCTTGGACGACGCGTGACTACATTGACCCTAGTTTCGCGCAACAACTCGGTGTTTCGTCCATCGCGAATCAACAAGAAGAAGAGTCGACTTCTGGCCCGATCACCGAGGTCTATGAGTTTAAGGCCGGCGGGACTTTTGAGTTCCACTTTCTGGCCCAACGCACGGATGTCGGAGGGACTTGGACGGTCAGCCAGAACACTGTAACGCTGAACTACACGACCTTGAACGGCAAGCCGATTGAAGAAGAAAAGGCCAGACTGCTCAAGGAGGCCGAAACCGGCCGCCAAGGGGCTGTTCGGAACGAACTGATCACGGACTTCTTGGTGTCGGCGCAGACGAAACTGGTGACCCTTGCTCCAGCGTCTGATCCCAAGCTCCTTATGTTTACAAGCAGCATGCCGAATCCGGCGGATGCGGGCGCCGGAGGCACTGTGTTGGCTGGCACCGCTCTCATGCGGCTCAAGAAAGAATAGTTCGGTTGAAAACTCTATCATGAAAGCATGACTATCGTGGTGTTGGCGTCTCATCTGGGCTCTCGGTGGCACTGGGTGGCGACAGCGCGTTACCGTTGGGTTGCCTCATTCGGACGTTGCGCGAGGTGTGCTGGGCGTGGCTGGTTTTGGTGGGGATTTGGGGACGGGCGCGGACTCGTGCTCGAGGGCGCGGCGAGAAAAGTCCCCAGACTTTCCCCGAACGACTTTGTTAAGATAATGTTATAAAACTCTGCCTCGGACTTGGACTTCTGGTCATCGTTGCCGGCGCCCCTAACCCGAGTTCGGACGTCTTCATGCACCTCACGATGAGCGCGAAGTTCTGTGATGGTGGTCGATATAGGATTAGAACCTGCGACCCCTTCAGTGTGAACGAAGTGCTCTACCGCTGAGCTAACCGACCACGGAGAATGAGAGGCTACCTCAGGCCGATTATGTGCGTAGAATAGGGGCATGGGACATTGGTTGATGGTGGCAAGTGCCGCACTTCTGTCGGGGCTCGCGCAGGCGGCAATTGTGGCAAAAGATGTGGACTACAAGGTCGCAGGAGAGACTTATCAAGGTTATGTGGCGTACGACTCGAGATTTACGGGCAAGCTGCCGGGAGTTTTGATCGTGCACCAATGGGGTGGATTGACCGATTACGAAAAGATGCGTGCACGGCAGCTTGCTGATCTCGGCTATGTCGCCTTTTGCGTGGATATCTACGGCAAAGGCATACGGCCCACCGATCCTGCCGAGCGCGGAGAATACGCCGGATTTTATAAGAACGATCGCGCGCTGTTTCGCCGGAATTTGATGGCTGGTCTCGACCAACTCAAGGCCCAGCCGAAGGTAGATCAAGGCAAATTGGGCGCGATTGGATATTGCTTCGGTGGAACTGGCGTGCTAGAACTCGCTCGTGCGGGGGCCAATGTGAAGGGAGTTGTGAGCTTCCATGGCGGGCTGGATAACCCGAATCCTCAAGATGCGGCTCATATTCGAGCGGAAGTGATGGTGCTTCATGGCGCCGACGATCCGTTCGTGCCGAAGAAAGACGTCGAAGCCTTCAAGGCGGAAATGAAGGCCGCGAAGAAGAAGTTCACGTTCATCGAATATGCGGGCGCGGTGCACTCCTTCACCCAGAAGGAAGCCGGGAACGACAATTCAAAGGGCGCAGCCTATAACGAAGCGGCTGACAAAGCCAGCTTTATTCAGATGCGCGCATTCTTCGCTCGTCTGTTCAAATAATCGTAGCCGGAACGGGTTCGATCATGCCGAAGAGGTCCTTCACATCGGACATTTTCGGCATGATTTCGAGTGTTTGACCCAGGTCAGGTTGTTGCCGGGCTAATCTCTCGATCATTCGGAGCGCGGAAAAGTCTTCAAGAGCGAATCCGACACTATCGAACAGCGTGATTTCGTCGGCGGAATTTCGTCCGGGAACTTCTCCATCCAAAATCCGCCAAAGCTCGGTCACCTCAAAATCGGCGGGCATCTGTTGTAGCTCGCCTTCGATCCGGCTCTGAGGTTCGAACTCGACAACGACCGTGGCGCGGTTCAAAATCGCTGCTTCTAGCTCGGTTTTCCCCGGGCAATCTCCACCAATTCCGTTGATGTGGACGCCAGGCTGAATCATGGAATCCGTCAAGATCGTGGCGTTGGTTTTGTCGGCGGTACAAGTCGTGATGATGTCTGCGCCAGCCGCCGCTTCGGCGGCAGAATTGCAAACGGTCAGCTTCAGTTCGGGGTGGTGACCCATGTTGCGCATCAGCTTTGCAGTGGCTTCAGGGTCGACGTCGTAGAGCCGAAATTCGGAGACGCCGAGCATCTCGTGGAACGCGATCAATTGGAATTCGGATTGGGCGCCATTGCCGATCATTGCCATCACGCGGGAATCTGGGCGGGCCAAAACGCTGGCCGCAAGTACTGAAGTCGCCGCGGTTCGGATAGCGGTCAGGATGGTCATCTCCGAGATCAACATCGGATATCCGGTGCTCATCTTGGCGAGCGCGCCGAACGCCATCACAGTGCTTAATCCCTGTTGCGGGTTCTTCGGATGGCCATTCACATACTTAAAGGAGAACAGCTCCGAGTTTGAAATCGGCATCAATTCGAGAACTCCCAAAGCGCAGTGGTTGGCAGTGCGGGGGGATTTTTCGAAGTCGTTCCAGTTCAAAAAGTCGGTGCGAAGATCTTCGACCAGCTGCCGAATCATGGAGCGCAAACCGACCCGCTGGACCAAAGCACTCATGGCTTGAACATCGATGTAGCGGGTGATTTGGGTTGAATTCGGCATAGCTCTATTATGGAATTTGGAAACCCATTTACGGAACCCCTCGGTGCTAAATCCCAGCATTCTTCTACAGGGTCAGATACACTGAGGGAGTTCTAAACCATGACTATTGAAGCCCTCATTCGAGCCTATTTTGATGCCTTTAATCGCCACGACTTGGACGCCACACTCGCCCTGATGACGGAGGATGTTGTCCACGAAATCAATCAAGGTGGCGCGGAAGTTGGCAAGGATGCGTTTCAGAAATTCAAGCAGACGATGGACGTGCACTATCTAGAACAGATCACCGATCTAGAAGTGATGGTGAGCCAGAATCGCGGATGCGCCGAATTCACCTGCAGCGGTGAATATCTCAAGAAAGATGGCAACTTTCCAGAGGCGCACGGACAAAAGTACTCCATCCGCGCGGCCGCAATTTTTGAGGCGAAAGACGGCAAAATCTGCCGGGTGACATCGTATTACAACGTCCCGGAATGGGTGCGCCAGGTTACGCTGCCAGCTTAATGGATTCTGCGGCGACGCTGGATTGTTGTTGCAGCCATGCCTGTAGCATGATGATCGGCCACACCTGAAGCTGAGCATTTCGCCTGCCAGCATGATGATCTTCCCACACCTTTCGGACTGGTTTTGGATCGAAGATGCCAGTTGATTCGAGGTTATGAACGCAGAGCAACTCTTCGACCCATGGCCGTAGCGGGCCACGAAGCCAGTCATCCAGAGGCGGACTGAATCCCCATTTGGGCTGGTTCATCAGCTCGTCCGGTACGTATTGGGAAACGAGTTTGCGCAACACTCGCTTGCCGGTCATTCCCTGAATCTTGTGTTCAAAAGGCATTTGCCAGGCGAACTGAAGCACCCGATAGTCGAGGAGCGGGTCGCGGACTTCGAGACCGTTTCGCATGCTGGCTCGATCGACTTTAGTGAGCATCTGATCCGGCAGTTGGAGCTTTGTCGTCAGATACATTAGCCGTTCCGTTGGGTCCATGCCGCTGTTCATCAGTGCTGGATCGTCGAATTCGGAATGTGATTGCGTTTCGGAACAGAGAATTGATTCGGGATGAAGCCAACGGCTCACGAGCGACGCATGAGATTCAAGTTCGCCGCGCTTTCGCATCATCGCGCCAAGCTTGTGGAGCTTATTCCCCAAGTCGCGAGGTAATCCGGGCACTGCTTGGCCGAACTTGTTCATCGCTTGTGGGTTGAGCGCACCAAAGGCTGAACCTGCGAGCGACCGAACTGGATATGGCAGGTTACGCGCCAGATTCCAGAATTTTCGGCTGGCGTAATAGATCGGATATCCGCCAAACAGTTCATCACCACCGTCGCCAGACAACGCGACCGTGATTTTCTGCTTTGCAAACTTTGAAACGAGGTATGTCGGGATTTGGGAAGGATCAGCAAACGGTTCGTCGTAGACTGTCGCCATCGTCGGAATCAGGTCGAGTGCTTGGTTTGCGGTAACAATGTGCTCGTGATGGTCGGTTCCTAGGTGCTCTGCAATGCGGCGAGCGGCGGCAGCCTCGCTGAACCCCTCGACGTCGAAGCCCATCGTAAACGTACTCACCGGAGTGGTCGACACCTGCGACATGATCGCGGTCACTGCAGTCGAGTCGATCCCCGCGCTAAGAAAACTGCCAATTGGCACATCGGAAATCATCCGCCGCGAAACCGAATCGCGCAGGAGCTGATCAAGTTCACTCACGGACTGATGAAAGGTCATGGGGACTTGTCTCTGCGAGATGACATCGTCCAAAGACCAGTACGGCACAGGTTGCTGATCCGATATTCCAGGACCGAATCGCACTGTCGTGCCGGCAGGAAGTTTGTAGACTCCCTTGCAAATTGTGTGTGGAGCTGGAACGTGCAAGAATCGGAGATAGTTGGCAACAGAGTTGAGGTCTAGTTCTGGCTCGATTAGACCGGATGCGGTGATGGCACTGAGCTCGCTCGCAAAGACCACCCCACCATTTGGAAGCGGTGCGTAGATGAGGGGTTTGACGCCCACCCGGTCGCGGACCAAGGTCAGGGATTGATCTTCATGATCCCAAACGGCGAAGGCAAACATTCCGTTCAGCTTTTGGACGGCGGCATCAACACCGATTTCGGCGATCAGCTCCAGGAGCACTTCAGTATCCGAAGACGACCTAAGTTGCTCTAGCCTAGGGCCGAGATAGACCTTTAGGTCTTGAAAATTGTAAATCTCACCGTTGAACGTGATCGAAAAGCGTCCGCAGGAAGAGGTCATTGGCTGGCTTGCGACATCTCTGAGGTCGATGATTGAGAGCCTCTGGTGGCAGAAACCCAGGTTGTGGTGCTCCCATTGCTGAATGCCAGATCCATCGGGCCCGCGGTGCTCGGTGGCCTTGTTCATTCGGGCAAGCGCATTGCCTAGCTCTCGCCGATCCAACCTGAAATCTAGAATTCCGCCAATTCCGCACATATCTCTTTCGCCAACAGGTCGCAATAGGTGACCGCTATGTCAAATCTCGGGAATTTGTTAGGTTTTCATTAGAGGAAACCTTACAGACACTCTGAGGTTTTTGGCAGTGATAAACTCAAGGTGATGAAAGTTCAAGAATTTCTTGCACAAGGGACCGAGAAGTCGGCGAGTGAGCTGATCCGACAAGCAGGACGATTGCCAGCAGACAAGTTGACTTGGCAACCCGCCGACACGGCACGCAACGCGTTGGATCAGGTTGCAGAGTGCGCGGTGATCGGCAGGTTCATTCCAAACATTTTGGAAACACGCGAAACTCCGAAGTTCGACGAGGAAAGCATGGCGCGGTTCAAGGCTGCGAAGGAAGAGCTGGACACCTTGGAGAAGGCGAGCGAAGCTCTGCAAGCCTCAACTGCGTTGACAGCGGCGGCCATTCGAGCGATGCCCGATGAAGCTCTCGAAGAAACCATGCAATTTTTTGGTCCTGAGCCGTGGACTATCTTGCAGATCATGGGGATGCACAAGTGGAATATGGATTACCACTGCGGCCAGATTTGCTATATCCAAACGCTGCTCGGCGACAAAGATATGTTCTGATAAACGCAAAACGGCCAGGCGGATGCCTGGCCGTTTTTTTGTGTCTGACGATTAGTCCAAGTCGAACTTGATTCCTTGGGCGAGGGCTGGCTTTTCTCGACCAAAAAAGGTCGTGCTGGTTTGCCGTCGCATGTAAGCGCGCCAGCTATCTGAACCGGATTCTCGTCCACCTCCGGTTTCCTTCTCGCCACCGAATGCGCCGCCAATCTCTGCGCCGCTGGTGCCAATGTTCACGTTCGCGATTCCGCAATCGCTGTGGCGCTTGAAATACTCTGCGTCCCGGACGTCAGTTGTCATGATCGTGGAACTGAGGCCTTGCGGAACCTCATTGTGAACCTGCATCGCTTCTTCCAGCGTGTCGTAAGGGAACAGATATGTGATCGGCGCGAACGTCTCTTCAAAGATTGTTTCCGATTGTTTTGGTAGCAAAACCAGCGCTGGATGCACGTAGTATCCGCCAGGATATTCGCTGTCCAATACTCGGTGACCGCCCACGATCTCGGTGGCTTCTGCTTTTACTCGGCCGAGCGCAGATTGCATCATGTCGAATGCCGCGCCGTCAATGAGCGGGCCGACCAACGTGCCGGCATTCAACGGATTACCGATTTTAGTCTCTCCAATCTGCAAGTAAGCTTTCTTGAGCGTGGCAAAAACTTTGTCCACGAGCGAGCGGTGGCAAATCACGCGCCGGGTGGTCGTGCAGCGTTGTCCCGCTGTGCCGACCGAACCGAACAGGATGCTTGGAATCGCAACGTCCAAATCGGCTGAAGGCGTGATGATCATGGCGTTGTTGCCGCCGAGTTCGAGAAGTGATCGACCAAATCTGGCCGCAACTTTTGGTCCGACCGTTCTGCCCATACGAGTAGAACCGGTCGCGCTGATCAAAGGAACCTTGGTGCTCTCGACGAGCGCGTTGCCTTGTTCGACCGCGCCAAGAATCACCTGACTCAATCCCTTCGGAGCGTCGGCAAAATCAGCCAGAACTTCATCGAGAATCGCTTGCGATGCGAGTGCTGTCAGCGGGGTCTTCTCGCTCGGCTTCCAGAGGCACGAATCGCCGCAAACGAGTGCCAAGCATGCGTTCCAAGCCCAAACAGCGACAGGGAAATTGAATGCAGAAATGATGCCGACCGGACCGAGAGGCAGCCAGTTTTCTTGCATCACGTGGTCCTTTCGTTCACTGGCGATTGTGAGGCCGTAGAGTTGGCGACTGAGCCCAACGGCGTAGTCGCAAATGTCGATCATCTCCTGGACTTCGCCGCGGCCTTCTTCGAGGATCTTGCCGCACTCCAATGTGACGAGCATGGCGAGGTCTTCCTTCTTCTCGCGGAGCTTTTCGCCGAAGAGCCGCACCAGTTCACCGCGCCGTGGTCCTGGAATCACGCGCCATTCGTTAAACGCCTTGACGGAGAGATCAATCTTCGCATTGACCTGATCGACAGTATCAAATTTTAGGTTGGCGATGGTTGAGCCATCCACGGGTGTGGTCACCACGAGATCGGTTCCTTCAAAGCTGGCGAGGTTTGGAATCAGCCGTGAAATGATCTCTGCGTGGGTGGAAAGGAGTTGTGGACTCATGCTTGATTTGTACCTGGTTTTGAACTCAAAAGTCGCTGTTTTTGAACCTGCGGAGCCGCAAGGAGTTCAATACAACGGTCACGCTGGATAGCGCCATCGCTGCCGCCGCCGCCATCGGATTGAGTTTGCCGACCATCGCCAGCGGGATCATCAGCACGTTGTAACAAAACGCCCAGACGAGGTTGGACTTGATGGTTTTGACGGTTGATCGTGCAAGCAGGATGGTGGTGGGAACGAGCCGCAAGTCGTTTCGCATCAGCGTGACTCCTGCGGTTTCGAGAGCGACGCCAGAACCGCCCGATAGCGCAAAACCGATGTCGGCTTGAGCCAATGCTGGTGCGTCATTGATTCCATCGCCGACAAAGCCTGAGGCGCCTTGACTCTCTCGCACAATGCTCAGCTTCTCGGAAGGCGACTTGCTCGCAAACGCATGCTTGATCTTGATTTCGGCAGCAACTCGGTCCGCGATTTTCTGGTTGTCGCCAGTGATCATGGTGGTGGCGATACCGATCGCATTGAGCTTAGAAACAGCTTGATGCGCTTCTGAGCGGATTGAGTCTTCAAACGTCATCGATGCCAGCTCGTTGCCGACTTCGTCCAAGAGAGCGCTGGTCGTGACTTCATGCTCCGTGTCGCGTTTCGAGACAACGGAGAATTTGGTTCCATCGACGGTTCCGGACACGCCTTTGCCAGGAATAGACTCGAACATTTCGACGGGTTTGGGTTCAATGCCGCGCTCCTGGGCGTAGGTGACGATCGCGCGCGCCAATGGATGTTCGCTCATCGCTTCGAGGCTGACAATCGTTTGGAGATGCGTTTCGTCGGACAGCGATGTGAGCCGTGGTTGGCCTTCCGTGAGCGTGCCTGTTTTGTCGAAGAAGATGGTTTTGGTCGATGCGGCACGCTCCAGGACTTCGCCATCCTTGATCAGGATTCCAAGTTCGGCTGCACGTCCGGTGCTGACGATCAATGCTGTTGGTGTGGCCAAACCCAGAGCGCAAGGGCATGCGATGACGAGCACGGCCACAGCGCGGATCAGCGCGCCCTCGATTGGAACTCCAGTCGCTATGCTCACCAACGCGGTCAGGATCGAGAGAGCGATGATCGATGGGACAAAGACGCTCGAGACTTTATCTGCGAGATTCTGAATGGGTGCCTTGCTCGACTGCGCTCTGCGCACCGCGCGGATGATGCCTGCCAAAAGGGTCTGCTTGCCAACCAGATTGGCACGCATCACGAAGCTACCATTGGTGTTGAGTGTTCCAGCAAAAACCGTGTCGCCCACTCGCTTTTCAATGAGGTTTGATTCGCCCGTGAGCATGGCTTCATTCACAAATGAGGCACCGCTGACAAGCTCGCCATCCACAGGAATGGAAGCACCAGGCAGAATTTTGAGGGCATCTCCGACTTTGACCTGGTCTAGTGGGACTTCATTTTCCGTTCCATCTTCCTGAACCCGGATCACCATCGGTGGAGCGAGTTGAATCAACTTTTTGATCGCACCAGACATGCGTGTCTTTGCGGAGGATTCGAGGTATCTCCCGAGCAATACCAAGGTGATGATCACGGCACCGGTTTCGAAATAGATATGCTCGTTTTGATGATGGGAATTGCCTGCGTAGGCGATTAGCCCATAAATGCTCATGGCGAAGGCCGCCGCTGAACCTAATGCGACCAGTGTGGCCATACTGCTCGCCCGCTGCTTTGCAAGCTGGTATGCCTCTGAAAAGAATTCACGACCGGACCATGCATAAACAGGAATAGACAACGCCAGGAGCAGCCAATTGATGGGCTCTGGGCGATGGTGCCAGAACATCGAAAGTAGAAAAATCGGCAGGGTGAATGCCCCTGCTATCAACAAATTTGATGTGCTTGGGCTGAGGTCTGGAGTCGCAGAAGTGTCGCTCAGAACCTCGGCGGGGTAGCCAGATTTTGTGACTGTTTCAGCGACTTGTTCTGGAGTGAGATCGGGCGAATGCACGACCAAAGCCGTGTTGTCGGTTAGGTTGACCTGTGCGGATTCGACAGTGGGGAGCTTCTTAAGTGCGCGTTCGACCCGACCAACACAGGCGGCGCAGTGCATGCCTTCGATCTTGATTTCTGTTTCCAAATGAGACATATACTAGGCGGGGGTATTAGGAACGAATGAAGCGAGTTAAAGTGGTTCTCAGTTCGTCCACAAGGTCTTCGTGGGACATCGCTTGGGCGCAATCGTGGGCGGAGTCTGTGGTGTGCCCGATAATGCAAGAGTCGATGTGACTGATCACGAGTTCTGCGCCGATTTGATCTAGCGCAGCTTTGGCAGCGGAGAGCTGAGTGAGCACGTCTACACAGTATCGTCCGTCCTTGATCATCGACCTAATGCCAGCGATCTGCCCTTCGGCTCGGGCAAGACGGCGGTCTAGAGCCTTTGCTGTGACTTCGTTCATAATGACAATATACCTCTATAGGGTATACGTCAAAACAGGTTGGCTTGTTGCGGGCCAGATGGTTCGGGGTCAAACTCGAATGGGTGAACGATCGGATGTAGGAGCGATTCTGGTGACGGCCCTATCAACCAATCTTCAAATCGCTCCTGAGGGAGGATCAGTGGCATTCGGTCGTGGATTTCTGCCATGCGGCCTTGTGCCTCGGTTGTGATTATGGTGAAACTGTTGATGCCGTTCCACTGGTCGTACAGCCCGGCAAAGGCGATCAGGGGTTGCCCTTGAACCGTGATCTTGATCTTCTGTTTATCGCTCCACTCAAAGAAGTGGCTTGCAGGGACAAGGCACCTCGACCGCTTGAAAGGCTCGCGGAAGGTGGGCTTTTCGGTGACCGTTTCGCTTCTGGCGTTGAAAGCTCGCACGCCGACTTTGGGATCGTCTGCCCAATACGGAATGAGCCCCCATCGCATCGGCACCGCCGATCCCAGAGTGGTGATGATCTCGGCTTGGTCCGTCGGGCGCAGGTCGTCGCGAGCCAAGTCTGATTGCAGTTCAGTCCCAAAAAGGAACTGGAATTGATGAGGGCTGACGATCAATCCGAATCTGGCGCACACGCCTCATTCTGAACTTTTCTCAAAAAATGTGTGGAAGACCATACACTTTTGGGTCTGATATGATAATAATAGTAGACATATATGCAGTATATTGTCTACGTATCGATATACCAGTTTTATGTCCGAGAGTTGCAGCGATTGCAACCGACGGATTGCGCGCGAGTGGTGATGCGAGAGGGGCGCGTGCTGGATGCCAACGATTTGGCATTGGCGAGCGGAATCCTGGTTGGGATGTCTGAAGGTGAGACCAAGACCGTTCTGGATGGCGGTGGAGAAATCATCGAGTTTCGTCAGGATGAATTTGAGCGCTCAAGAGAAACATGGCTGAATGTCTGCGCCAAATTCACTGATGTCATTGAGCCAAGGTTGCCTCATGAAGCATTCTTGGATTTGAGCAGTCATCCCAGACCCAGCGAGGTTTTATCTCTTTTGCGCCGGGCTCTTGAAAAGATGCTGGAACTTAGCGTTGTCGTGGGTGTTTCGCAGTGTCGCTGGGTGGCAGAACTTGCCGCAAAGCGCAATGATGCAGATAAGCTGGCGTACTTCTCTCCTCAGATGTTTGTGGCTCACGAACCGACTGCGATGCTATCTGAAATTCCGCCTGAGATTCGGTCACAACTCACCTTTTTAGGTTATCGCAAGGTTGGTGAAGTGGCAGAAATCGACCGGAATGTGTTGCTTCAGCAGTTTGGTGAAATCGGGCATTCAGTTTTTGATGCAGCGCGAGGAATGGGGGACGCTGTGGTCCATCCGCGCTATCCCAAGAATGCGATTGCTGTCTCCAAGCAGTTCGATGGAGCACCAGAAAACTGGGAGGAATTTTGGAATCTTGTTTGCCTTTTGGGGGATCAACTGGGAGGCCAGCTAGAGGCAAAGGGGCTTTGTGGTCGGCAACTCACTTTGGTGTATGAGTTTGCCAATGGCGGGCGAAGAAGAATCAGTCGGTCGTTTATCAAATCGTTCTTCCATCCACTGACTGTTCGTTGCGCGATCAAGCTGATGACTCAAAAATTCCCAGAGCATCCTGTAGAGCGAATTCGGCTGATCGCCACAGAAGTTGAACCTAGTGATGGGATTCAAATGGGTCTTGAAGGCATGAAATCGCGTCGGGAGCGGGTTCGAAGCGTGCATTCGGCTGTTCAAAGTTTGCAGCAAGTATTTGGAGACAAGGTGATTGAACGCGCCAGTGAGATGCCTCAAGAGCGCAGAAGCAAAGTGTTGTCTGCTTGGAGAGAGGTGTATGGCTGGCACTGATCCTGTGATCGCCAAATGGAGAGAGGCCGGAAAGTGGTGGGAGTTTGAACCTTACAAAGAATTTACGCGAATTTCTGGCGAAAAGCGAGAGATCGTCAAGACCTCTAAGAGCTTGGGACTGAGTTTCTCAAAAAATCAAAATAAATCACCAGAAAATCACAAGGAGGAATGGAATCTCCGTGAGCGGAAAATTCGAGACGAGAAAGTAGCGGCGGCATGTGGCCAACTTCCTCCGCAGTACTACGAGCTTCAAGCCGCCCAAAAAGAAACAGCCTGGTCTGTCATCACAGGAGCAGGGAGCAGCACGCCACTGCGGAACCAGGGCTATGTCGCTCTGCATTGCCTTTCAGGCTACACGTTTGGTCGCTCGGTGATGCTTGCTGAGGAGATTGCGACTCTGTGCGCCTTGGGAGGCTGCTCGGCTGCCGCCATAGTCGATCAGTTCAGTCTGGCCGGGGCGATTGAATTTTCAAAGGCTTGTAAGCGCAATGGGATTCAGCCCTTGATCGGCATGAGTGTCGAGCTTGAAGAAGGTGGGTGGATTGTGTTGATCGCGAAAAGCAAGCGCGGATATCGGTGCCTCAGCCTTCTTGCTACGGAATGTCATCTGAGTGAAGAGCGGCTTTTTCCCTTAGCGAATTGGAATCGTTTGGCGAAACACAGCCTCGATTTGATCTGCCTGACTGGGGGTGATCTTGGGCCGATCGATCGCAGGCTTGCTCGCAAAGACTACGCTGATGCCGCAGAGATACTCGACCGGCTGATTGGAATCTATGGCTCATCGAACGTGTTCGTTGAGATCGAGCGAAGCCATCTTCCTTGGCAGAGAAAGGTTGAAAAGTTGCTGCTTGAATTGGCCACTGAAAAAGGGGTTCTCGCAGTTGCCGGAGGAGTCGTAACCCATGCTCGCCGGGATCAGTTCATTGCGCAGGATGTGCTCGTTTGTGCAGACACTTTGTGCTTGATCGACGAAGTGATCGGAAGGAAGCCAACTCGCTCCGACCAGCAACCGCAGATTCCACCCGTTCCTATTCGTGCTATCAATGCGGAACGGTTCCTAAAAACTGAGCACGAAATGTCAACGTTGTTTCACGATAGAATCGATCTGATAGAAAATGCGCGAAAAATATCCGAAAATTGCGATCTAGATGTTCTGCCTGGTCGTACAAGCCTGCCGCCATTGTTCCCAGACGACGCATTAGCCCTGCGAGAGATCATTGACATCAACAAATTTTCGGCGTACAAAAAAATTACTCGAAAAATAGATTCAAGGCTCGGTTATGAGCTAGAGCGAGTTATTTCGCTGGGATTTTCGACACATTTTCTGGTTGCCTTTGATATGGTTCGCTGGTCAAAAGAGCAAGGGATCCAGTTGAGCGGTCGGGGCTCGGTGGTGGATAGTGCGCTAGCCTATGTCCTCGGTTTCTCCCGGATCGATGCCATTCAACACAACTTGCATTTCGATCGGTTTCTACCCTCTGATGGAAACAAGCGACCAGATATTGACATCGATTTTGAAGCTAGGCGTCGTGACGATGTTCGTGGTTATCTGACCCAGAAATATGGTGTTGAGAGGGTCGCGACGGTTTGCGCTTTTGGTGCCTATTGCTCGCGAGGAATTGTGCGCGAAGTTGGAAAGGTGTTTGGAATTCCTGATCACCTCATAGGATTTCTTGCAAAGAAAATTCATGGTGGAGTTGCCCCGGATAAGATCGAACAAGCGCTACAAAATCGCCCAGAATTGCGCGAACATCATATTCCTATTGAACGATTTCGATGGGTCATTCGCCTCGCTGAGAGGCTGATGGACGTTCCGAGAAACATCCGCAGCCATTCTTCTGGGGTGGTGATCAGTTCACAGCCCATCGCAGAGACCGTGCCTGTACAATGGGGCGGAGCAGGGTCTTCAAAAATAGCGGAAAATAGCGATAAATTCCTGAGGATTATCCAATGGGACAAGCGCTCATCAAAAGTCGCCTTCGATAAATTCGATATCCTTTGTCTTCGTGGCCAGGACGTTCTAAGCGATATTCACGACAAAGTGACTGTCAAAGACCAAGACTTTGATGTCAGCAAGGTCACTTTGGAAGATGAAGAGGCATATCGTGCCTTTCGGAGCGGAGAGCTGATCGGTATTCCACAGTCCGCCTCGCCGGCAATGAGGCAAGCACATGTCCGCCTTAAAACCCAAAATCTTGAGGACGCTTCTTTGGTCCAAGCTGGAATCCGGCCAGGGGTTGGTGGCGCTGTGAAGATGAATGAACTGATCGCTCGTCGCTCAGGTTCAAAGCCGTATAGCTTTTTACACCCAAAATTAGAAGAAATTCTAGGCCACACCTACGGCATCATCGTGTTCCAAGAGCAGGTCGATCAGCTATTGCAAGAGTTCTGTGGGTGCAGTTCTGGCGAGGCCGAAGACATCCGCGATTCGATTCACAAGCGGCGAAGAGAAGACTTTGGCCAGATGATCAAGGAAAAAATCATCGAACGCGTGCTGTCAAACGGACACTCGGTCGCCATCGCTGAGCAAGTTTTTGACTACGTCGCTGGGTTCAAAGGATACGGATTTGCTCAAGGGCACGCGCTGGCATTTGCAGAAATTTCCGTGCGCTGTGTCCACCTCATGCAGAATCATCCCGCTGAGTATTTCGCTGCGTTATTGAATGCTCAGCCAGCAGGATATTACGGGCCGTGCACGATCGCTAACGAGGCGAGATCGCGTGGGGTGAGTTTTGCCCGTCCATGCGTGAACAGTAGTAGTCTTGGGTTCATTGTTGATGAAACTCGCTGTGAAGAATCTGGGCTCATTGTCCCTGGAGGTAGCATTCGGATCGGATTTCACCAGATTCAAGGTCTTTCAAAGGGCACGAAAAGAAAAATCGAAGAAATTCATGAAAAATTAGTGGATTCTGGTGAGGATCAAGACCAGCAGCCTTTTCACAGTGCTCCGCTTAGGTTCAACACTCGCGTGAAAACAGCGACGCAGCCATTGCCGAAGTCGCAGAAAAGGGCGGCATTCAGTAGCTTCTTTGATTTTGTACATCAAGTTCAGCCGAACCGCGATGAGCTAGAACAATTGATTCTTGCGGGAGCATTTGATTGCTTTTGTACTCATCGTAGGGCACTACTCTGGGCGGTGCCAAGCGCATATCAATATTCAAAATCTCTTCAAGGTGGCGGCGAGAATCCAATGTTGCCGATGCTCATTCCGGAGCCAGAACTGCACACCCACCTGGCAGATATGGATGAACAGGAGAGGGCAGCCTATGAGCGGATGGTCTTGTGTATGGATGTTGATGCACACCTGATGGCTTTCGAGCGGCCACGGATTGCAGGAAAGGCAGTCACCACGCAGGAGGCGCGTAGACTCACTCCTGGGGTGCCAGCGATTGTGGTGGGCAATCCAATCCGGCTTAGGTTTCCACCGACACCAAGTGGAAAGCGAGTGGTGTTCTTCGACCTCGAGGACGAAACCGGCCTACTGAATGTGACCTGCTTTGATCGCGTTTATCAGGAATGCGGCAAGGCAATCGTCACCGCGCCGTATGTCACTCTATTCGGAGAATCTCAAAACAGAGATGGACACACGGCGTTTTTGGCGTCACGGGTGATCCCATATCGCCCAATGTTGTTGCGTGACAGAATCCACCAACTCCCCGTGAGGAACGGTGACTTCTTGATGGGAGGGAATACTACGCCAAAATTAGCTTAGCGGCCCGGATTCAGCTTGCTGAAAAGCATCGATTCCAGAGCTTGCTTTGCGCCTTCGCACTCGATCAATTCCAGAACTTCTGCTGCAAACGCATAAACCAAAATCGCCCTTGCTTCTGCATCCCCGATGCCACGACTCTTCAGATAGAACAGTGCATCTTCTCGCAGATGCCCAATGGTTGCCCCGTGGGTGCATTTGACGTCGTCCGCAAAGATCTCCAGCTGTGGCTTGGTATCAATTTCGGCGTTCGGCGAGAGCAACAAAGTCTTGTTTGTTTGCTTTGCGTCCGTCTTTTGCGCGTCCTGATGGACAAAAATCTTGCCGTTGAAAACGGCACGAGAATGATCGCTGAGAAGGTGTTTGTAAACCTCAAAGCTCTCGCAATGGGGCTTGACGTGATCCAACCGAGTTCGATTGTCCACATGTTGATCGCCCGAAAGAGCGACGACACCATCAAACCTAGTGTGCGCGTTCGATCCGTCAATGAAGATGTTAATCACGTTTCGAGCAATCGCCGAACCAAAAACCACATTGTACGATCGGTAAGTCGAGTCAGACTCTTGCTTGACTTCAACCAGACCCAGCGTTGTCGTTTTCAGGGATTCTGCACAAACGCGCACATGTTCGATCACCGCGTTTGGTGCCACAAAAATCTCGGTGACTGGGATCGTGAGGTGGCTGTCGTCATCGGCAGAGAGATAGGTCTCAATCAACTCTGCTTCTGAACCAGATTCGGCATTGATCACGAGCCTTGGAAAGCTCGCCGAATTCGCTCCAGAAGAGATGAAGACGACGTGAACCGGCTTATCTAGCTTCTCATTGCTAGCGAGCCCAAGAAATAGACCTTCCGAGAATGAAGCGGTGTTTGATGATGCAAAAACGTCTGCACCAGGCTTGCTCAGTCGCCCTAAATGCGCCGCTACCGTGAACTTTGCCTCGTCAATTCGAGCGAGTGTGCCCACCAGAGCTTGGCCCTTCGTCGATTGCGAAAGAAGTTCGACCGAAAGCCCGGCATGATCCGAGAGTTCCGCAGAATACTGCCCGTTAACGAACACGACTCGGTATTGATCAAATCCAAACAACGGGTGCGAAGCGAAGTCAAACTGGTCAATTCCTCCGCCCTGATTCCACTTTGTTTCCGAAACTGATCGAAGCGAGGTGTACTTGTATTCTTCGTCGTTGGTCGTTGGAAAACCGAGCGTATTCGCGCGTTCCAACGCCGCTTCACGGAGCTGTCGGATGCCTGGGATGGCGTCCATCGAGGCGTAAATTCCTTCCAAAATCATAGGAGTGATTGTTCCTGAGCTCATGGTAGGTTACGCCTTTGCAGCCAGTTCTTCTTCGATCCAGCCGTATCCCTTGGCTTCAAGTTCGTGAGCGAGTTCCTTACCGCCCGATTTCACGATTCTGCCATTCACCAGAACGTGGACAAAGTCAGGCACGATGTAGTTCAGGAGCCGCTGATAGTGGGTCACCACCAAGAATGAGCGCTCTGGTCCTCGGAGGGCGTTTACGCCATCGGCAACCACCTTGAGTGCGTCAATGTCCAGTCCAGAATCGGTTTCGTCCAAAACGGAGAACTTCGGTTCGAGAACAGCCATTTGAAACACCTCATTGCGCTTTTTTTCGCCACCGGAGAATCCTTCGTTGACGCTTCGAGAGAGCATAGCGGAATCCAGTCCAAGCTGCTTCGCCTTGTCCTTCACAAAGTTCATGAACTTCAGGGCATCGATTTCTTCTTCACCGCGTTGCTTTCGCACGGCGTTCAGAGCGGCGCGGAGGAAGTAGGCGTTCGAGACGCCTGGAATTTCGACCGGATACTGGAACGCGAGGAAAAGACCTCGAACAGCTCGCTCATCAACAGCCAGTTCCAAAATGTCTTCGCCTTCAAACAAGACCTGACCTTCGGTGACTTCGTAGTCGTCACGACCAGCGATGATGTTGGCGAGGGTCGATTTACCAGAGCCGTTTGGCCCCATGATGGCGTGAACTTCGCCCGGATTGATCTTGAGGTCGATACCCTTGAGGATCTGTTTGTCCTCGACATTTGCGTGAAGATTTTTGATTTCGATCATGTCAGTCAGCTTTGTTGGCGAGCCTCGCCGGAAACTCTATTACTTTGTATAGAATGATACCTTTTGCTACGTCTCGGACTCAAGATTTGTTGTTGACTACCGTGCTTCGCCAACAAGAATCAATCCCGCCCAGTGCTCGTCCATGATCACAAGTCCGGCGTCAAAGGTCAAATCCGTAAGCGAATTCCAGCCTGTTAGGCCGTTCTCGTCGATGCTCAAAACGTTTGTGAAAACTTGGCGCGGCATCTGAAAAGTGTCGAGCAAGTGCTCCGCCGTGGCGCGCGCTTCGATCGGTTCCATGAACCAATAGTTGGTCGTGAGCGACTTTCCCAGAAGTCGAACGAGCAGGTTTTCCGCGGTGTACGAATCCACTTCCGCCCAGCGATCGCTCAATGGCTTTGCTCCGATTTCTTCGGCAAACGAATCACATTCAGCGACGGGATTTTCAAAAGACTCTCTTCGCCGCAATTGAACCCAGCATTTTTGTCCTCTGTCCGAATCGCGAAGACCTTCGCCGACCTTTTCCCACTGTCGGAATTTGAGTGCGAATCGCTTGTCGCTTCCTGGTTCGTGCATGGCTGTTAATTAACCTGTTCCACCCTAGCGTCGTCGAACAACAGTTCGATGGTACTCGCAGAGCCGATTCGAGAGCCGTCGGTGGTCGCAGTCGCTGCGCCAGCAGCAAGCCCCCATTGAAGAGAATCTGGCACTGATAGCCCCCTCGTTAGCGCGGCTAAGAAACCCCCAAGCATCGAGTCTCCTGCACCAATAGAACTCACCGGTTCGATATCAGGCGAATAACCGCGATAGATTTTGCCTTCGAAACAGCAGATCGCTCCATCATCACCTAAGCTGATGAGCGCGATTCCTCCAGGAGCTAGCTTCGACTCCAGTTCCAAAATTGCTGCGCTAAGATCTGATTCTGAATTGAGCTCTCTGCCCAAAAGCCGTTCAGCTTCGTGCCGATTGGGCTTGATCATGTCGGGCACAGCCGTCATTCCTTTCGTCAATACTTCTCCATCAGCGTCGATGAGAAGTTTTGCGCCTGCCGAACGAGCAATCTTGCCGAGTTCTGCATAGGCGCCTTTGTCGATACCAGGCGGGACCGAGCCGCAAAGACAAACCCATTTCGCCTTTGCCGCTAAAGCAGTTAGGCTCGATTTAAGCGCCGACCACTCTTCTTCCGAGATCATGGGGCCAGAGGAGTTGAAGGTTGTCGGCGGCGTACCGTCATTCGTTTCGATCGAATAGTTCGTGCGCGTTTCTCCGCTGATAGTCGTCATCTTCAGCGTGATGCAGGCGTCGGTGAGCAGCGATTGGTATCGTGAAGCAATGCTCCCACCCAGAAAGCCGATGGCTGTTGTCTGGGCACCTAGTGCACCCGCCACCCGGCTGAGATTCACGCCTTTGCCGCCGGCATCGGCTTGGGTGCTCACCACGCGATTGGTGTCGCCGACAAGCAGTTTTTCTACAAACAACTGCTGATCCAGGCACGGATTGAGTGTGACAGTAAGAATCATCGGGCCATGACTTCGACGAGGAGCAGCTTTTCAGGATCGATGGTGCGCTCGGTGCTGAGGACATAGTTCAGCGGGTGACTCACAAGCTGGTTACCATCCACACCGACCATCTCCCCAGAGAATCCACTCATCAGCCGGTTGGCCGCGTGGGTGCCTAGTCGGAGAGCGAGCACTCGGTCAAAAGCTGTCGGGCTACCGCCACGTTGCATGTGCCCGAGCACAAGATAGCGCGCTTCGAAACCGGTGTTCTTTTCGATGAAGTCACGCACTTCATTTGCTCGCAATGCACCTTCAGCGACGATGATCAAGCTCGATCGTTTGCCCTTTTCGTGCATTTCTTTCAGGCTTTCGCAAATCTCAAAGAGCGAGTATGGGATTTCTGGAATGATCACTGCCTCGGCGCCACCAGCCAAGCCGGATTCCAAAGCGATAAATCCGTTGTGTCGCCCCATCACCTCGATCACGAATACGCGTTCGTGGGAATAGGCGGTATCTCGCACGCGGTCAATCGCTCCCAGCGCACCATTGACGGCTGTGTCGAACCCGATGGAGAAATCGGTGCCACTGATGTCGTTGTCAATCGAGCCTGGCACGCCCATGACCGGAAATCCAAACTCTTCGTAAAGCGCCTTTGCACCAGTCAGCGAACCGTCCCCGCCAATCACAACCAAGCCTTCGATTCCGAGAGAAGTGAGGTTATCGAACGCCTTCTTCCGGCCTTCCATCGTGCGGAATTCTTTGCTCCGGGCAGTGCGCAAGATCGTGCCGCCTTGCGAAATGATGCCGCCGACGCTCTTGGATTCGAGTTCGATGTACTCCATTCCAATCACGCCTTCATAGCCGTGATAGAAGCCAACCACGCTGGCACCTCGACCGATGGCTGCGCGAACCGTTCCTCGAATGGCGGCGTTCATTCCTGGTGAGTCACCACCACTAGTGATTACGGCTATGCGCTTCATGCTTCATACATTATGATCTTAGCAGGCCCAAAAAGCAGATCGCCCTCGACAATACAGCCGAGGGCGAACTTTTGGGTTGAACCAGAATCTACGAATTGAGTTTCTTGGCTTCTTCGATGTCGATTCGGACCGGAACGGTGAACCAGAATGTCGAACCTACGCCGACTTCAGACTCGCACCAGATTCGGCCCATGTGAACCTTCTCGACGAGATTGCGAACCAAGAACAGACCCAAACCGGTTCCATAAATCTTTCGGTTGTCGTCGTTGTCCACACGGTGGAACATTTCGAAAACCTTCGCAAGGTGATCCTTTGGAATACCGAGGCCCTGGTCTTGTACGCCGATCTTGACGAATCCATCCTCGACGAGTGCGTGCAACGTGATGTCGCCACCGTTTGGCGCGTACTTGATCGCGTTGTTCATCAGGTTCGTGAGAATCTGGTCGAACTTGTCTCGGTCGCCGATAATCGTCGCTGGCAATTCGCCGGTGAAGTTCGCCTTCAAGGTGTGCTTGTTGGTTGCCTGTTGCTGAACCTTCAACACCTTATCGAGCTGTTCGACAAGCGGGAATTCGCTATAGTCCGGCTTGAGGGACTCACCAGCTTCGATTCGGCTGGTGTTCAACAAGTCGTCAATCAATCGTCGAAGTCGGTCGCATTCGCCAACCACGATAGTCAAGAACTCCTTCTGTTCGTCCTTGCCAAACATGTCATCGTCGATGCCATCGAGCAGGGTGCTGGAGAAGCCCTTGATTGCGGTGAGCGGCGTTCGAAGTTCGTGCGACGCCATCGCCACGAAGCTCGACTTCATCTTTTCGATGTTCTTAAGGTCGGTGATATCGTTCAAGATGAGCACAACACCAAGATCGCGTCCATCTTCGTACTTCACTTGCGCACCGTTGAGCTGATAAATCCGTTCGGAATTCGCAAGCGAGACGGTGACTTCCGAGGTGCCACCCTCGCCGCCAGCGTTTGCACGTGTGAACAACTCGGCGATTTCTGCTTGCGGCATGATCTCGGCGTATGGCTTGCCAATTGGGGAAGTCTCCGCTCCAAAAATGGCGCGAGCCGAATTGTTCATTTGGCTGATGCGTCCGTCGCTGGTAACGAGCACCAAGCCGGCGCTAAGCGATTCGAGAGTCTGGAGGAGTTCTTCTCGCTCTTCGACCACTTCTCGGTACAGCTGGAGGTTGGCGATAATCGAACCAACGTTTCGTGCCATTCGCTCCAGGAGCCGAACGTCTTCGTCGTTAAAATCTTCGTTGTGTCGCTTGTTAAACGCGTGCAGAACGCCGATGGTTGTTCTGTCTGTGACGCGGTTTTCTTCGTCCCGCTTCTCGATGACCAGAGGTACGGTCACACCATTGGTGACGTGCAATAAAGTGACGTGATCTTGGATCGTGCGATCATCGGCGACCGCATCGTGGAAGATCATTGGTTCCGAATCTCGGAAAACTTGGCCGGAAATACCTTGGGTTGCTTTTACGCGGAAGAAGGGAAGTCGTTCTTCTTCAACGCCGAACGCTGGAGGGATTGCCTTGAGTTCACCTGCTTCGCGATCGTGGAACATGATCACGATCTTTTCGGCTTGAAGGATCATCGCAATTCGTTGAACGAGCCTTCGAAGAGTTGCTTCGCCCTCTTGAATTGGCGTGATGTCGACAGGAGTGTCGCTGCCAACTTTCGCTTCTGCTGCCTGCGCTCGGTTTCGGGAATCTGCGTTTTCGAGCTTGCCGCGAAGTTCTTCGACTTGTTGCTTTAAGGCTTCGTTCTCGGCTTTCAGTTTAGAAAGTTCTTCTTCGTTCATCAGTTGGCTATCCGCGCTCAAAAAATCCTCCGGGAGCGAGGCGCTAGATTACCCCGCCAGACCATGCGTTGTACGTTGATGGTCGAAAGTCCAGTTCCCTTGACGGGATAAAACTGGCAAGAGTTCGGCCACTAGGACCAACTTCTAACACTCTTGCGATCCGTGCAATTTTTTGTGACATCCGTATAATGACGGTGAAGTGTCTGATCACCTCGAAGAAATTCCGCTTTTCCCATTACATGCGGTGTTGCTGCCCTACGAGCGGTTGCAGCTACACATCTTCGAGCCTCGCTATCGCGAAATGATCAACAATTGTCTCGAGTACGACTTGCCATTTGGCGTCTCGCTGATCCGGCAAGGGCAAGAAGTGGGTGGAATCGCCGAGCCGTATTTGGTCGGCACCGCAGCTAGGATTGACCAAGTCCACCGCTATCCGGATGGTCGCATGCACGTGAGCGTGTATGGTGAACGGCGATTTCGCATTCGACGACTGATTGAGGACAAGCCTTATTTGGTTGGGATGTGTGAGCCGCTCATCGAACAAAAGCAGTTTGGCTCGCCTCGTTTGCTTTCACTCTGCGCCCAGATGATCGAGGAGTTTCGTTTGCTGATTAACGGCATGCTCGCAAGGCCCGACTTCAATATCGATATTCAATTACCGGAAGATCCGACGGCACTCAGCTTTGTCGTGGCGAAGTTTTTGAACTTAGATAACACGATCAAACAGCGACTACTCGAACTCACGAGTACCGAAGAACGACTTGACGAGCTTATTCCTCTGATCGAAAAGCAGATTATCGAAAGCAAAGTTCAGGATGTTAAACGGTTGACTGTCGAACATCTCAGCGAGTGGATCACGCCAAACTGATCGGCTTCATTTCGCTCCAATTTTCGCCCACTTTGGCATCGACTTCAATCGGCACCGAAATCGGCATTGCTTCTTCCATCAAGTGCTTGACTGGGCTGAGCAAACTGTCCTCTCCATCTTTTAGCTCGAAAACGAGTTCGTCGTGAACCTGTAGCAGCATTCGAGTTTGCGCTGATCCCAGTTTCTTTCGGACATCAATCATGGCCATTTTGACCAAATCGCTCGCCGCGCCCTGAATAGGAGCATTCATCGCTTGTCGCTCGGCATATTGGCGAACGGCGCGATTCGAGTTATGGATGTCAGGGAAGTATCGTCGCCGCCCCATCAGTGTGGTCGTAAAGCTCTTGCTCCGGGCGGTTTCGACGACACTTTCAGTGAATTTCTTGACGGTGGGGAATCGCTCGAAATACTGCTCGATCAGGGCCTTTGCGGCTTTGGTATCGAACCCTGCTCCCAATTGTTGCGCCAATCCGAAATCGGTCACACCATAGAGCACTGCGTAATTGAGCATTTTGGCGAGCCTTCGTTGTTCCTTCGAAACCTCGGATTGCTCCAGGTTGAACATCAGCGCAGCCGTCACCGTGTGAACATCGACACGGTCGTTGAACGCCTTGACTAGATTTTCATCTTCGCAAAGATGTGCCAGGAGGCGTAATTCGATCTGGCTGTAGTCCAGTGACGCGAGGCTGTAGCCTTCGCCCGCAATAAACGCCTTACGGATTTGACGCCCCAGTTCCGTTCGAATCGGAATGTTTTGTAGATTCGGTTCGTTTGAGCTAAGTCGGCCTGTTGCGGCAACCGTTTGGTTGAAACTCGTGTGGATGCGTCCATCCTCCGCCACCATCCTCGGAAGCGAATCGGAATAGGTGCTTTTGAGCTTGCTCAATTCCCGGAAGTGCTGGACTTCAGCCGCAATCGGGTGCTCGATCTCTTGCAAAATTTCTGCGCCGGTCGCCCATCCGGTTTTGGTCTTCTTGCCGCCCGGAATCTCCATCTTCTCAAACAGCACTTCGCCGAGCTGCTTCGGACTGGCGATCAAAAACTCTTGCCCTGCCAGCTCGAAAATTTTTGCCTTGGAAAGGCCGATTTGCTCTTCCAGCGAATGCGACATGTCGACAAGGAACTCGGTGCTGAGCCGGATTCCATGCCCTTCCATTTCGGCAAGAATGGGGATCAGTGGAAGCTCAATATCATTGAGAATTCGGGTTTGGTCTTCGGCCTTCACTCGATCGGTCATCACCGGGTAGACCATCGAAAGTCCGACGGCGATTTGTTCGGCGGTACCTGGGTGTGCGGTGTCGAGGTAACCCTGGATGATATCGCCCACTGTGTAGTTCGATCGGCCAGACTGGAGCACATAGGCCGCGATCATCGTGTCCATTCCGGGCGCGGTTAGGTTCAATTCAGCCTTCTTGTAAAGCGATTTGACATCGTGACCGATCGCTGAAGCTGGGTTGTCCAAGAAGATCTCTTTGCCTAGAGCCGCCGGTGCTTGCCAAACTTCTTTGCCAATGGCGAGGTAAGCCCTGCCAGAGGTTTCGTCGGTATCGAACATGGACGACTGCGCCGTCGAGGCGGCAAAGAAAATGCCGTACTTGCGACCAAAGGAGATCTTTTGCCATTCGGCGACAGATCGTATTTCGCCCTTCAAATCCGGCTCAATCGCTTCGGCGACGATCTCCGTTGGAGCGTTGCCGATTCCTCCCGCACCGCCCTCTTGGTAGCGCGCGAATAACACGGGGAACCTCTTTGCGTGAGATTTGAATTCAAGCTGAACCAGCAGTTTTTCGGCTCGTTCCAGGTGGGTTTCGTCGATTCGAAATGGATTGAAATTGAACTCCAGCGGTACTTGCCGAACGATGGTTGCTAGCCACTTCGATTTCGGAATCTGTTCAAGCGCAGGCTCCAGCTTCTTTCGGAACTTCTCCTCCACTTCGCCGATCTTGGCCATGATGTTTTCGACCGTTCCATATTCTTGAATGAGCTTCGAAGCGGACTTGTCGCCGATGCCAGGAACTCCGGGAATGTTGTCGCTTGTGTCGCCAACCAAAGCCTTGTAGTCCGGAATGTATTCCGGATCGAATCCGTACCTCGCCTTCACTGCATCGGGGTCGTAGGTCGAAACTTCGGAAACGCCTTGCTTTGGGGTTACCACAGTCACACAGTGGTCGACCAATTGGAGGGCGTCTAAGTCACCGGTGATGATCACGGTGTGATAGCCATTTTCTTCTGCCTGCTTAGACAATGTTCCGACGACATCGTCGGCTTCGAACCCGGGCATCTCGATCATCGGGATTCCCAGCGCTTCAATCAGTTCCCGCGAACCTAAGAGTTGTTCGACCAGTTCAGGTGGAGTTTCCTTGCGAGTGCCCTTGTACGCTTCAAACTCTTCATGTCGAAAGGTTTTGGCGTGGGCATCTAGCGCCACCACGATGCAATCTGGCTGGAATTGCCCGATCAGGCTGAATACCATCGACGTAAATCCATAGAGCGCATTGGTGGGGCGCCCATCGCTCGTGCTCATATACCGAGTGGCATAAAAGGAGCGAAACAGAAGGGAGTATCCGTCGATCAGCAAAAGCCGTTTTGGGGGCATAGTCCAACCGAGCGTACCCCTACAAACCAGAATTTTCTAGCAGTTTTAGAAGGTTGCAGGTACAATGAGAATCTATTCTCGAAACCTCGTTCAACGAGGACGTGATAAGTTCTATCCTTATTGCCGGTACAACCTGATGGTTTACAGACCCCTACGCTACGAGCAAGTGATGAAAGCCGCCGAGGCCTATGATGTTCGAGCACGGCGAATGTTCAACGGGATGGGAGTCTACACGGGCGAGAAGATGTTCGCCTTTCTGTACAACGAGGACGTTGGGCTCAAACTCTGCCCCGATGATCTTCAGAAAGCTCTCGAGATTCCTGGTGCCGAATTGATGCGCACCGATCCCAGCGCGGAGCCAATGAAGGAATATGTGCGGATGCCCAAAGCCGTGCTGGACAACCACGAGCAGTTTTGCTTCTGGATTGAGCTGAGCGCAAACTACGCTCAGGCCAAACAAGTGAATTGACCTGAGCGCAGCGGTTCGTTCAGCTTTTGACGATCTCGATTACCTGAATATCAAACACGTTCGCGTTGTTGCGGATTGAGTGGATGATGCTTGGCGACGGTGATTTAGTAACCGCGATTTGTGCGATCGCCGCGTGGCTAGGACCGAGCACGATGTTCTCCATTTCCTGCACATTGACTCCGTCGGATTTCAGCGCGACCAAAATATCGGCGAGCACTCCGACTCGGTCCGCATGCCGGATCACCAGGAGATGAGTTGCCGCATCGCCGGACGGAATATTGACCACATTTGGCGGATGTCCAGTCGTTCGGTAATCGCGAACAATTCGAACCACTTCGAGCGCGACTGCGTTTTGAGCCTCATCTGTACTGGCGCCGATGTGATGGGTGCAGTACGCGCCTTGGAGATCGCGCATTGAACCTTCATAGGTTCCCTCTCCACCGGATGGTTCGCCTTCAAAAACGTCTAGACCAGCGCGCACTTTGCCGGACTTTACGGCCTCTTCCAGTGCGGCTTGATCCACGACTTCGGCGCGGCTTGTGTTGATGAAAATCGTGCCAGGCTTCAATCGGTCAAAAAAGGCCTTGTTGAGCATGCCCTTGGTCTGTGGAGTGAGCGCAACGTGTACGGAGATCACGTCCGCAACTTCGGCGACTTCGTTGAGTGATTCACTTCGACCGATGCCGAGTGCGGCGGCCACATCTGCGGTCATCCATCGGCTAAACGAGACGACATTCATGCCGAATGCCTTTGCAACAGGAACCATGGCCTGGCCGATCATCCCCATACCGACCAAGCCGAGAGTTCGGCCATACAGACCTCGACTCTTGCTAAATTTCTTTTTGTTCCAAACGCCGTTTCGGAGTTCAATCACGTTGTCGGCGATCTGTCGGTCACAGTTTAGGATGAGTCCAAATGCGAGTTCGGCGACTGCGTGGCTGTTTTTGCCCGGACAGTTGGCGACGTAAACGCCATTGTTGCTTGCGGCTTGGACGTCGATCGTGTTGTATCCGGCACCCGCGCGGATGATGAGCCCGAGGCTGGAATCGTTGATCGCTTCGGCTGGGACCTTGGTGGAGCGGACCACAAGTACGGATGGCGCGTGCTCTTTGATCGCCTCGACCAGAGACGCATCCTTGAGGTCTGGGTTGTATTCGACCTCGACTCCGAGGTCACGTAGCCCGGCTAGACCAATATCTTCGAACTTATCGGCAACTAAAACCTTCATTAGGATTGAGTTTACTCCGGTAAATCGTGCAGGGTTTTTGCAAGATTTACCGACCATTACAGTAGATTCGCGTAGTCCCCGTAATTCGTATAGTATTATGAGGATGAATCTGGGGTCGCTGAGCGGCTCCTGTTAGGCATTATCTGAGGAGAATATGAAGCGGAGTAGTCAACTCTTTCACGTGCTTGGGCGTGCGCTGGCTCTGGGTGCAATCGCACTCGGCGTAGCGACTGCGAACGCGCAAACACCGGCGCAAGTTTCTGCATACGCTGCCAACCTGAAGGCAGTCGCGGAAGCACAGCGTCAACAAGCATTATTTTGGGCGGCGGCCAATAACTGGCCAGTCGATGTGACCCTACCAAACGGCGTTCACGGTTCGATTCGAAGAGTCGAGGGTGGACGCCCAATTTATATGTACACCATGGACCGAGACCAAGCCAAAACGATCAGTGCGGCTTCGGTTTGGCCAGGTGGCGGCCTGGGCTTATCGCTCACCGGTGCCGGCATTACGCTCGGTGTTTGGGACGGCGGCGTTGCTGACTCGATCCCTGAGTTTGGTTCACGATTGACCGTCAAAGACGGCGGGCCAGTTGGTGGTCACCCTACCAATACGGCTAGCATTGCAGCTTGCACAGGCTTGCTTGCTGATGCTCGTGGTATGGCTTACACCGCCAACATTTGGGCATACGATTGGAACAACGACTTGGCCGAAATGACCACTGGCGCCTCTCAAGGCGTCCGAGTTTCGAACCACTCGTACGGAACCAACGTGGGCTGGATTTTCGGTGCACGCGGCGATGGCAAGTGGGTTTGGTTCGGCGATCCTGCGATCAGCACAACCACCGAATCGAGCCTCGGCTACTACAACAACGAAGCACGTGCCTGGGACGACATGTTGTACAACAGCCCCAACTTCATGGCTTGCGCTTCGGCAGGTAACTCCCGAAACGAAGGTCCTGATACTCAGCCAATCGATCACTGGGTGTTCGAGAACGGAGCATGGGCGAGCAGCCAAGTCGTTCGAGACCTCGACGGCGTTGGTCCTGGCTACGATAGCTTGAACCTTGAAAAGTCGGCGAAGAACCTCGTCGTTGTGGGTGCTACTCGCAAAAATCCGGCAGGCTACACTGGCCCATCCAGCGTCGTGATGTCGAGCTTTAGCTGCTGGGGTCCAACCGACGACGGCCGAATTAAGCCAGACGTCGTTGCACCAGGTGTGAACATCGTTGTTGCAGAACCAGGCGGAGGATATTCGGCTGGCGACGGAACTTCGTTCTCGTCCCCTGCAGTCTGCGGTGCCACCGCGCAACTTCTTGGACACTTTGCCACCACGTTGAACCGCACACCTCGCGGCGCAACGATGCGCGGCCTGCTGATTCACACTGCTGATGAAGCTGGTGCAAATCCCGGTCCAGACTACGCATTTGGATGGGGACAGATCAATGTCGCCACTGCTGCTGACGTCATTTCGAAGGCTGCCTTCAATCCGAACGTGATTGCAGAGCGCCGATTGAACTCGGGCGGTACGATCAATATCCCAATTCAGATTGGTGCAGGATCGGCCCTCAAGGTGACGATCTGCTGGACTGATCCAGCCGGAAACGTTGTTGCAGAAACTCTGAACGACCGAACTCCTAAGCTGGTGAACGACCTTGATCTTCGCGTGATCAACACCGACACCAACACCACTTATCTCCCATGGAAGCTTGACCCGAACAACCCGGCGAACGCTGCTACCCGTGGCGATAACATCGTGGACAACGTTGAGCAAGTTCTGGTCAACAACCCAACTTCGGGCAACTATAACATTCGCGTTTCTCACAAGGGAACTGGTCTTCGACCTTCGGGTTCGCAAGATGTGACGGTCATTATCTCCGCGCCAATCGCTGGCGATCTGGAGCGAGTGACTGTTGATCCAGGTTCGGTGATCGGTGGCGTCGAACAAGCAATCGGAACCGTTTACATGTTCACCTCGCGATCCACTCCGACGACCGTTACGTTGTTCACCAACAACACGGCTGCTGTGAGCGTCCCGCGAACCGTCGTGATTCCTGCGAATCAGACTCAAGCCTCCTTCACAATCGGCACTCGATCGGTACAAAATGCCGTGACAGCCTCGATCGTGGCAGGCAACAACTCTGGTTCGGTCAGCTCTGAACTCACAGTGACTCCGGTCAATATGTCCGGCGCGCTGGTGCTCAGCACAAATGAAATCATCGGTGGGCTTGGGCTTACTGGAACCGTGAATCTCTCGTCTCCTGCACCTGCTGGCGGCGCGACGATCTACCTTTCCAGTTCGCGACCAACTATCGCAAAGCCAACTCGAAACTGGGTTCTGATCCCAGCTGGTCAGACCTCTATCACGTTCAACATCACGACAAAATCGTTGGTTGAACCGGTAGACCTCGACATCACTGCACGACGCGGATCGGTTTCGACATCGGCCCCGCTTCGAGTGGTTCGCGCCAACCTGATGAGCGTGACTACCTCGGCCGCCGTGATCACTGGTGGAACCTCCTTGACCGGAACGGTCACTCTGGACGGACCTGCTCCATCGGGTGGTGCGACTGTTCTGCTGTCGAGCAGCAACACCGCAGTGGCACGAGTGGCAGCTCGAGTGGTGATTCCTTCGGGACGAACCTCTGCCAACTTCACGATTAGCACGACTCGACCAGGTGTTGCCACACCTGCGACGATCTCGGCGACTCGGTTTGGCGTAACCCAAACCCGAACGATCACGGTTAATCCGTAACTCGTTTCAGGAGAAAATCGAGAACCCTTAGCCGCTTTGGCTAAGGGTTCTTTTTTCTTGATTCTCTGCCGACAATTCAACATAAGATGACGATTTATCGCAGGATGGGCGAATGGATGGTGGAGAACGGCTATCTCACCGATGACCAGCTGACGCAAGTATTGCAATATCAACGGTCGGTCGCGTGCCGATTTGGCGAGGCCGTGATCGCAAAAGGGTACGCCGACGAACTCGCAGTGCTTGACTGCTTGGCTCAGCAATTCATGCTGAACACAACCGACGTCGAGGGGATTCATCCTGACCCTGCTGCCCTCAAGGTCATCCCATATTCTCTCGCAATCACCCGCCAGATTCTCCCGGTCGAAGTTGACGTCGATACGCTGACCTGTGTGATCTCAGACCCGCTGGATGTCGTGACTACGGACGAAGTTCAGCTGATCGCGAATCGGAGATTGCGACTCGTTCTGGCTCAACCCACTGCTTTGCGGCATGCGATTCAGCGCAGCTATGGATTTTCAGTGGCAAAGCCAAAGGTGAGCGCACCCACGAAGCTCAAAGTTAAAAAGCTCGATGCGCAGCAGGATCGGAAAGCACTCATTCGGGCGATCAGCCAAGGAGGCACGGATCAATGCGCGTAATTGCAGTTTCTGGAGGAAAAGGCGGTGTTGGCAAGACACTCGTCGCGATCAACTTGGCAGTTGCTCTCTCCAAGCGAAAGCACAAAACGATCTTGTTCGATGCGGACCTTCAATTGGCAAACTTGGACATTGCGCTGAATCTGGAGCCTGAATTCAACCTTCAGCACGTAGTTTTTGGTGAGCGGTCCTTGGCCGAAATCTTGACTCCGGGGCCCGCGGGAATCCGTGTGGTTACGGGTGGGTCGGCTGTGAATGGCCTGATGAATGCGGGTCCAAAACGAATGGCGACTTTCATCGGCCAGTTCGAGGAGTTGGAAGCGGAATGCGACTACTTGATTTTCGATACGGGCGCCGGCCTGGATCAAAAGGTCATGACTTTCCTGAACCTTGCCCAAGAAACAATTTTGGTGACGACGCCGGATCCAACCAGCGTCACCGATGCTTACGCAACCGCCAAAGTATTGTGGAAGAAGAAACCGGACGCACATGTTTCGATCCTCGTGAATCAGGTGCAGAGCGCGGATGAAGCCCAAAAGGTTCACCGCACGCTTGGATTGATTTGCCAGCAGTATCTGCAGAAGAAACCAGGATTCCTTGGCGGAATTCGCGCAGATCTCAAAGCGATGGAATCGATCCGAAAGCGGACTCCGGTGGTCCTCGGCGATCCAAATTGCGCGGCAAGTGAAGACTTCGACGCTCTTGCAGTACTGCTAGCCAGCACCGCGAGAACGGTCGCTGCGTAATACGTCTAGTTCAGCAACCAATTCCCATCTGGCTCGGTCTGATAGATCGAGCCACGATGCTATTTGCCGCCCGGTTCTTAGGCATCCAGAACAGCGGAAGGTTTCGTCTACTCCGCATCGCTTCACGCAAGGTGATGGACATGGCAAAACTTGTTGCACCAAGGTCTCATCGGGGCGGGGCAGTCGAATCCTCAAAGTTAGAAACTACAGCCGGATTGAAGGCTCGAAGGATATTTGGAGAGGTCCAAGTTGAGTTTGGGACCGCCCGAAGCCACAACATCCGCAAGAACCTGCGCTAGAACTTGCTTGCTATAGCCCTCGTAAGTCGCGACGATCTTCTTGCCATCAGAGGAGACAAGCCCCATGTCGAGACTGTGCTTTGCCCCTGCCAGCTTGATCAGAACTCGGTTTGGGTCGGAGACAAGCGGCAAACTAGACTTGATTTCCTTAGCATAGGGTTTGGCTTCACTTTGAGTGATATTGGTCACCAGCACCAGATTCATTTTGCCGGCGACTTGCTTGCTGAGCCGAGTGAAGTCGGGCATGCTCTTGGGATTGTGGGGGCAGCCAGCCTTGAGAAAGACGAGAAGGGTCGGTTTGCCTTTGAGGTCAGCTTGAGTAAATGACTTTCCGCTTGTACTCGCCAACTTAAAGGTTGGTACGTTTTGGGCGAAAGCTGCACAAGCGAGAACGGCGATGACGGCGAAGGTGAATCTAGATTTCATAGTTTGTCGGTAGTAGGGTCAGGAAAGACGCAGCCAGAAGTCATTTCATCCGGCGCGGCTTTAGATACAAATTTCTTTGGCTCGACTTTGAGCAGGTTCGCCACATCGTTGCTGAGCTCTTGGAGCATGCTCTTGCTATAGCCAGGATAAGCCTTGGCGATTGTGCCACCTTGAGCGATGAGCGTCGTGTATACACCGCGTTCTGCGGAATAAGCCCGGATCGCCTTTTGCTCGAAGTCTTCCAAGACGATGAAACGTGGCTTCGTCACCCGTGCCCAGCGCTCTGCTTTAGCGCCCTTTGCATTGATGATTCCCACAGCATTGATTTGGCCCGGATACAGGTCGATCAACCGGTCGACAAAATACTTTGCGCCAAGGCAGCACGGGCATTCCCTTTCCACAAAGAAGATTAAGAGTGGTTTATCCTTTGTGAGTTCGGTGAGGCTGTACTCTTTTCCATCGGTACCCTTGAGATTAAATGCAGGAGCTTTCTTTTGCGAGAGATCGCTGGCCACTTTGCTCATCTCTGGTGTTACGGGATGGTCAACCTGGGGCCTCATCTGAAGCTGCTTCGCGCTATCAGAAGAGAATCCAGCGTAACTGGGGTCTAATTTCTTCTTGGCGTCGTGCGGGAGGGCCAGAAGGACAGCTGTTGCTGAAGCTGCGATCGCAAAGGCGATCCACAAACTGCGAATTGGAAGCTGACTTTTCATTCCTTCGGTCAATTGATCGGCACCGACAAAGTGAACTCGGCACCTAGATCAAGGTACCTGATAGAAAATTAAATGTTGTTCGATATTTGACTGGTCAAGTGTGGAATTGGTGTATTATCATTTGGCAACGCTAGGGTAGAGGGGACGGCAGCGCAATCTGCCAAATTTAGGTAAGTGATTTCAGGAATAGAATCCCAACAATCGACAGTCAAACCGGAGCATTCTCACGCTCGGCGAGTGTCTGTGATCATTCCTGCATTCAATGCCTCGCGTACCATCGCCCTTGCGTTGATGTCCATTGCCTCCCAAACGGTCGGCGCATACGAGATCATTGTTGTCGATGACGGCTCAACGGACAACACGGCGGAAATCTGTCGCCGAAAGAACGTAAAAGTAATCACGACCAAGAATCAAGGCCCAGGTGCGGCTCGAAATGTCGGTGTACGCGAAGCCACAGGGGACATCGTCATGTTCTTGGACGCTGACGATACATGGATGCCCACGAAGATCGAAAAGCACCTTGACGCGTGGAAGGGCAATCCATTCGTTCCGAGCTTTGTGTTTGATCAAGTTCAACGCGTGCGCAGTGATGGCAGAATCGCGGGCGTTGGCGGTGGCGATAAAGAAGGTCGTGTCGAATGGGAAGAGATGTTCGACCACAGAAATTGGACTTGCGGTTCCTCTTTATCCATGCGACGTGACGACTACCTCAAGATCGGCGGCACCAGCACGAATCTAGTCCTCGCAGAGGATGTCGAGATCATGATTCGGGCGGCTAAGGAGATCGGCCCTGCTTTCCGAATCGCGCAGGCGTTGACGGTTTACAATCAGAGCCCACATTCGCTCTCACGGAAGTACCATTCCCCGCATGAAGTTGTCCGGCAGTTCAAAGAACGATTGTCTTGGATGAATCCAGAGCAAGAAAAGAAGCTTTTGGCCACGTTTGCAATGACCAACGCACTTGCGAGCCCTCCCGGAAAGTACTTTAGCTATGCTGTGCAAGCGGGATTTTTCATCGTAAAAGATCCGCGATTCCCAAAGTTTGCTTTGTTGAGGCTCGCGAATCTTCTCGGTATCCGCAAGCTCTAATAAGAGCGCTTTGGTTCCCAGTCGTTGACGCCCTTTGGCAAGTGGCGGAACATGTGCCACACCGCGCAGAAGTCATCTCCCGGCCCAAAGAACGAGCTGGAATGCCTTGAAATCGTGCCGTCGGAATTCTTGCTCAGCGTCGTGAATCCTGGCCATGTGCCTTCACCCACAACAGGTTCGAACCCCAAGTCGTGCAAAACGGATGTTCCTAGCACGCTCACGCATTTGAACTTCCATCCTCTTGATTCAGCGTAAGCGGTCATCTCAGCGGCAGGCGTTGGCATTGTGACCACGAAGGCGGCGCGATCTTCGAAATGGGGCGTGAAGCCATTCATTCCATCTGCCCAAAGCATGCAGTAGTGACACTTTGGCCCCATGTTGTGATAGAGAATCATCTCGTCCTTATCTCCGAACAGATCGGAGAGCTTAACGGGATTCCCTGCGCCGTCGAGGAACTCATAATCAGTAACCGTCATCGGTGGTCGAGCCAAGGTGAGATCCAAAATTTCTTGACGTTTTGCTTCTATTTCCTGGACTAATTCCAGTATTCGTTCTTGGGAGTCGTTCATGGCGGGAGGTTACCTGCTGTTCTCTGTCATGATCGAATTTAATCATGGGAATTTTGGTTCTGGGTGGAACTCAATTTGTCGGGAAGGCTATCGTCGAGGATCTGCTTGCCAATGGCGAGAAGGTTTCGATTTTTCATCGTGGAAAAACTGGCCCTGGACTCTTCGAAGGGCAAGTTGAGCATTTGATCGGTGACCGAGAGAGCGATGTCTCCGCCCTCGAAGGCAGAACATTTGATGCAGTCGTCGATGTCTCGGCTTACCGGCCGCGAGTAATCCGAAACATGGCCAATGCCTTGAAAGGGAATGTCGGTCAAGTCTCCTTTGTGAGCACGATTTCGATATATGCGCCAAGCCCAACACCTTGGAAAGAGGATTCCGAAATTCTAGAAATGCCCGAGGGGCAGGATGAGAACGCGGACATCACTGGCGAGACTTATGGCGCGCTAAAAGTGCTTTGTGAGCGAGAGCTTGAGCGCGAATTTGGCGACCGAGTGACCTACCACCGGATCGGATTGCAAGTTGGGCCATACGACCATACCGACAGGTTTGGAGATTGGATCGAGAGAATCGGGCATCGGCAACGGGTAATCGTGCCCCAAGATACGAATATCAACTGGCAACTTGCTGATGTGCGCGATACCGCTGCGTTCATCACGCACTGCGTACAGAAAGAGAAATTTGGAGTTTTTAACGTGAATGGTGCGGTCCATCCGATGAACGAAGTCCTTGAGATGATTCGTTCGGAAGTGAATCCGAATTGCGAATTCGTTCCGATGAGCGACGAGCAACTGGAAACAAACGAGGTCGCCTTTTGGAAGGAAATGACACTTTGGCTTCCGATGGCGAATCGCGACACGAATTTCCTACAATGCTCGGTCGAAAAAGCGCTAGCAACAGGGCACTCGATCCGACCGATGTCGCAGACGATCAAGGATTCTTGGAGTTACCTTCAGACTCTCGACTTCCACCGAGAAAGAAAGTCTGGAAGTGGTCTCCCGGCGAGCAAAGAAGATAAGATTTTGGGATGAAGAAAGTCTCCGTTGTGTTGCCGACGCACAACCGGGCCGATCTTCTGCCGCAAGCTCTGGCGAGCGTCTGTGAGCAGACTTATCGCGAATTGGAGATCATTGTGGTGGACGATTCTTCGTCCGATGCCACGCCGGAGATCGTCGCGGAATGGTGTACGAAGGATTCTCGTTTTCGGTCGATTCGAAATGATCCGAACCAGCGTTTACCACGCTCGCTAAACATCGGTTTTGCCGCAACATCAGGAGACTATTTAACTTGGACTTCTGACGACAATCTGTATCACCCTGGGGCGATTGGAAGGATGGCCGAGGTTCTGGAGGCAGCGAAAGATGCCGCCGGGGTATACGCCTCGATGAACATCGTTGATCACAACCTCAACCCTAAGACTGTGTTTAGAGCGAAGCCGGTCGAAGAGCAATCGATTCAACCGTGGTGCGGTGCGTGTTTTCTGTATCGGCGCGAGGCGTACGAACAGGTCGGCGATTACAATCCTGAGATGGTCCTTGCCGAGGACCTGGATTATTGGATCAGGCTGCGACAAGTCGGTCCGCTATTGCCGATAGACGAAGTTTTGTACGACTATCGAGAGCATGAAGGATCGCTCTCGTCCAACTTCCCGGCCCAGGTCGCCGATGCCGGTGCCAAGGTGGTGATCAGTCATTTGGGCAACATGCCGTGGTTACAAGGAAAACCACTAGGCGAAACGTATCTCGCTCTGGCGAGTCATGCCTATCGCAAAGAGGATGTCGAGGGGCTTCGCAAATACTTGAAGCTAGCGATCAAGCTGTGCCCCACGACTGTGATCTCACGGTTCAAACGCGGAGTGCTGTCCGCCGCCTTGGGGCGAATCATCTGACTCCCGGTACAATCTGGGCATGCTTGATCGGAAACTACTGCGCGAAAATATGGACTTTGTGGTGGCACAATGCCGCCGAAAAGGGGTCGAAGTACCTTCGCAGGAGTTTTTGCAAGTTGATGGCGAATTTCGGGCAATCAAACCGAAGATCGATGATCTGCGTTCTCAGATGAACGCCAAGAGCAAAGCCATTGGCGCGCTGATGGGCCAAGGAAAGAAGGAAGAGGCAGAAGCCGCCAAGAGCGAAACCGGCGAACTGAAAAGGGCTATCCAAGAAATGGAAGCCAAAGAAAAGGAACTCGAATTTCAGCTCAATAACTTGGAATTGCAGTTTCCGAATCTTCCTCACGAAAGCGTTCCGGACGGCTCAACTCCCGAAGAAAATGTTGTCGTCCGCGAATGGATGGAGCAGCCCAAGTTTGGGTTCGAGCCGAAGGCTCATTGGGATATTGCCGATCAATGCCGCTTGCTCGATCTTCCTCGCGGGGCAAAGATAACGGGTAGCGGATTTCCGGTCTATACCGGAGTAGGTGCACGTCTTCAGCGGGCGTTGATCAGCTTCATGATCGACCACCAGACCACCAATCGAGGCTACACCGAAGTCTATCCGCCGTACCTTGTGAATGCCGACTCGCTCATCGGTACGGGCAATCTTCCGAAGTTTGAAGAAGACCTGTACAAGTCCCGCGATGAGCTGTATTTGATCCCAACGGCGGAGGTTCCAGTGACTAATCTCCACCGAGATGAGATCTTGGAAGTGTGGAATTTGCCGATCAATTACGCGGCTTATTCTGCGTGCTTCCGGCGCGAAGCTGGCGCGGCAGGAAAGGACACGCGTGGGCTCCTGCGCATCCACCAATTTGACAAGGTCGAGCTGGTCAAGTTCTGCTTGCCAGAGGATAGCTATGAACAGCTGGAGAATTTGGTCGAGGACGCCGAGAGTGTTCTGCAAGCATTGGGCTTGCATTACCGCGTCGTCCTGCTCTGTGCAGGCGATATGGGCGAGAAGGGTTGTAAATGCTACGACCTTGAAGTCTGGTCTCCAGGTGTTGGGAAGTATCTTGAGATTTCCAGTTGCACGAACTTCGAATCGTATCAAGCGCGCAGGGCAAAAATCCGGTTCAAGCGGGAGCAAGGTGCTGAAAACGAGTTCGTACACATCCTCAATGGGTCTGGATTAGCAACGCCACGGTTGTTTAGCGCTTTGCTGGAAACCTACCAGCAAGCCGATGGATCGGTGAAGATTCCACCGGCACTGCAGCCATATATGGGCACAGATCTGATCGAGCCGGTTGCTTAATCCTCTAGCCAGGCTTGAGGGGCATTTCGGCCAAACATCGATTCCTGGGTGTTGGCACTCAGGTTGAGCATGATTCCGAGGCAAGCCAGGCAGAGCCACATCGAGGTTCCGCCGTAGCTGATGAACGGAAGCCACAGCCCAACCACGGGGCCAATGCCTAGATTCATCGAGATGTTGACGATCCAGTGGAATCCCAAAATCGTGAGGAGTCCAAACATCACCGAGCGAGAGAATGTGTCTTCCATCCGCAAGGCGAGGAACCATCCCCTCAGGAAGAATCCGACATAGACAAGCATCAGGAATGCGCTGCCGACGAAGCCGAATTCTTGGCCAATGAGTGAGAAAATGAAGTCATTGTGCTGCTCTGGCACATATCGCTGACCTTTGAAATCGCCTTTGAGATACCCCTTGCCAGTTGGCCCACCCGAGCCGATCGAGATCATAGATCGATCTTGTTGGAAGTGATCTCCCTTCTCGTCTTTCTCTTTTGCGAATAGCGCTTCCACTCGTCCACGCTGGTAGTCGTTGACAGCGATAGACGTTCCTCCAGCGACTGCCACTAGCACAAGTGCGATCAGCATGTGCTTCCAGGAAATCTTGTTGATGACACAGATGATGAGCCAGGCCAGCAATACGGATAAGGTCGCGCCAAGGTGAGGCTGGGCCGCGATGAGAAGAGCTGGCACGGCGACATGCACCATCGAAGTGATCAGTGTGGTGAACCCGTCCCGCTCCTCATCCTTGTGCTTGGCAAAGAGTGTTGAGAGAGTAAGAACGATAAGGATCTTCGTGAGCTCTGAGGGTTGAAATTGGATCGGACCGATGTCTAGCCATCGCTCGGCTCCACCACGGACAGTCCCACCTTTCAGGACTAGCGCGAGTAGCACGACATTGACGCCATAGAGCCATTTGCTAGCCTTTTGCCAGATGTTTGCCGGAGTGAGCCAGAACACCATGAAAGGCACCACTCCCATGGCAAGTAGTAGTAGTTGCTTCTTAAATGCTCCAGGGTCTTTGGCCAGCGGGCCGATGCTGTTGAGTGCGGCAAGCCCGAAGCAGATGAGGATCACGGCGCAACCCAACAGGATGGGATCGAGCGCGTTCAACCTCAGGAATGCGGTTCTGTTTTCGGTATTGGACTTTGACGTGCTGATCAAGGCTCGACCCGATTGGATGGCCCTCGTGTGGATGCAAAAGCGAAGTCACGCTTCACCAGTCCACGATCTTTCATAAACCAGAACGACAAGGTGCGCTGAGCGCGGACATTGCTGCCGGAGTCGATGGAAAGCAATACGTTCACACGCATGGCTGGCTTTGAGCCCCCCAATATGTTTAGAGTATCTGATGCCAAGCTGATCTTTGCGGTCGCCTTGCGCACTGCTTCAGAGTTGCGAACTGGTTCACCGTCAACCGCCGGGAACATTTGGCCCGACCATTCCCAACTGGCACCAGCACTGACCGGATCTTTTAGGAGCGGAATCACAGGCTCATAAAGTTCGCCACCGGCACGCCAAAGCGAGAACTGTCCGACATCAAACCGGTAAGCCTCGTGCTCGAGCACCTCGCCATGTTTGGACCGCAGGAAAAAGACGACTTCACCTGGTTTGCGATCAGCTTCGAAAACGACTGGCATCGCCGTGCCGGCTATGACGAGATCCGCACTTTTGTATGGGAGAGAGTCTGCCTTGAAGCTTGCCAATGGCTCGGATTCACTGGCGGAGTGTTTGACAAAAGGCTGGGCCTTGAAGTTGCATCCAAACCCGCTGATGGCCAGAACCAGAAAAGCCCCGAATATCGGGAGAAACATGGTTCTGCAAGGGATGCTGGGCATAAGCGCTCTCAGTTAAATTGAATTACTTGACTAGCTCAAGCGTGACGGTTTGTGTATCGCCCTGTTTTGGCTTTTGAGTTACCGAGAATTTTACGAGTCCGGACTCCTTGGACATCCAAAATTCGGATTTGGTTTCGAACTTTGTGTCTCCAACAGACCCCGTGCCTGTTCCTACAACTTTTAGAGCCTTCATGGTTCCTGCAGGAACGGTGACGGTCTCTTCTCCAACAACTTTGAACGAGGAACTTTCGTTGATCGTGCCGTTCGGGGCTTCCATCTTAGAGTCCACCTTCCAGGTAGTTCCAGGAGCTAGTTTCGCTGGAACTTCGATGTACGGCTTGTCTAGGGTGCCCAAAGTCACTTGGATCATTTCGACGCCACCCTTAGTGATGGAAACGGTATCGCTACCCAATACGGCGAGTCCGTCTGTTCGTTCGCGGCTGAACGTGTACTTACCGTCAACCTCGCCCAGATACTGCGTCACGACTTCGCCCTCGCTCTTATTCGTTGGGGTTGTCAGTCGATATTTCTGAGTCTTGGATTGCTGGTTGAAACCACCGTAGAGGAATCCATCGTGCTTCAATTCAGCAGGGAATTCGGCAAAATTTCCGAGGTTCTTGCTGCTATCTGGCGTTCCCGTCGGTTCTGCTGGTGGTGCTGGCTTGGAGGCTTCGGGCTCTTTCGTCGCTTGTGAATGATCGCGTTCGGTCCTACGGCTCGCGCAGCCCGATAATGCTCCAGAAGCAAAAACGCCTAATAGAATTCCAGCGGTGACTCGGTTCATCGAATTATTCTGATCCCTTGGCTGTCGATTTGAGGCTCATACTTTTCAATCGCATCACCGAAATCGCGATAATTCGGATCGGATTTCCTTTCTGGTCCTTTGCGACGGCGACAACCTCTTGGCGATAACGAGCGATTCCAACGTCCTTGGCCCACCAAGTGGACTGTTTTGCAAGTCCGGATGCCCACTTGACTTCGGTTTCGAATGCATAACCTTCCATTCGTCCGAGGCCGGTATCGACTTGTTGAAGTCCGAGGATTTTGGTGGTCGCTGTGGAAGGAGCTTTGATTCCTTCTGGGACATACCCGACACCCTTCCAATCAAATCGGTTGCCTGGTTCTAGCGGAAGGCGAACCGCGCAGATTGGTGGTTCAAATGGCTTTGCGGGATAGCCGACCGAAACTTGGAAATAACCTACGCCTTCTTCGAAGTACCACCGCTGGATTTCGATGACATCATCACCGATCACAGACTCAAGATCGTAGTAGGTGCGTTTGCCTTGCTTCAAAACGGACGTGCACCGATAGGTCATTTCCTTTTGATCGGTTTCGCGTTTGCCGTCTGGCCGAATGATCGTTGTTTCGATATCGAAAACCCATTGGTTGCCTCGTTCGAGAGGGAACAGCCTTCTTTCTTCGCCAGCTTTGATTAACCCGCTCGAAACCAACTTGACCTCTTCGGGCTTATATCCAGGCGAAGCGTTGTTGCAACCTGCAGTTACAACAAGCACCAACATTCCAAACAACGACTTTTTAATGTTCACTCTAGCTATTTCCTTTTTCCTTCAGGCACTCCTGAATGGCATTTTGTGTATCTTTTGCCAATCCCGCGTCTGGGAGTTGGCTAATTTTGACATCGTTTGAGATTATCTCTCCTCTAATTCTCGGTGCTCCGACCGGAATTCCATCTACAGTCAGTAACAATTGGAACCCTGGTTCGGTTCGGCTGTATTTCCAAAGCCTCTTTTTGCCGAGGTCATTCACGCGAATCGTGAGGTCCACGAGGGTTGCGCCGTTTGATGTGGTGTATACCGAGAGCTGGCTCCCCTGCATCTGATCGGTGGTGAGCAGCACAAAAGTTGCAGCGAGAATTCTCGCGGGTGCCTTTGCCAATTCGGAACTTCGTTCCGCGCTGATTCTCTGAAGCAGAATCGACTTGACCTGCTCTTGCGGCCGTTTACCAGACAAGATTTCGCGCCCGATCGCTTGGTATTCGCCCTGGATGATGGCATCCGTAATGGTTGAACGCGACTGAAGCCGATCTTCGATATCCAGGCTGAGCTGGGGTTTATAGCTTGACTGGACTCTGGCGGTCACGACCTTGTTCGGTTCTGAGCCGTTGACAGCGATCTTGACCGGAATGTCGATCGTGATCCCGTTCGTAACCGACTTCATGCTGACGTGATCAAGTGGAGTTCCATCCAATCGGACGTTAAGATCATCTTCGAGTTTGGTGCGCAGCGGGCCGGGCGAGTCGATTGCTTTTTGGATATTTTCGGAGGTCCACACCGGTGCCTCTGGGCCGAAGTCGTTGCGATCAATATCATTGATGCGCATGATGAAATCCCCAAGTGCCTTTTGATCGCCCTGCAGCGAACCCAACAACTCTTTGACTGGTAGCCGCTTTCGCGAACTGGTGTCGCCAGAGACATCAGTGTTGATGTCGGTATCGCTTGCCTGCGAGCCGATCGAAGATGTTTCAATCAGCTGGGCCATCTGGTTGGCAACGATGATCTTGTATCCAGCGTCCGGTCGGATCGCGATTAAGCTCACCCGAGTCGGAGTCATCGGGTCGAGAACCACTCCGTTTAGCTGAAACGCGGCATAACCATTCCAAGCAAGGTATCCAGTTACAAAAACTCCCACCGCGCCCGCGAAGAGCTTGTAAGAGGGTTTGATCTTTCGGTTGGAAGCCATGTCGCTCAGTCTCGCAGTCAGGAACGCTTTAGTCCACGGTCAAAGTTCCGCGAATACCTGGACATATTACCAGTCTGAGGTTCAATCATTAAGCGAAAAGTCCGCAAACATCTTGCCCGCCTGAGCCCATAGGATATAGGCGATGCCGACATACATCCCGCACGGAACAATCACAGCAAGAATTGGCGGCCACTTTGCACCGAAGCATAGCGCGAGGTAAACGCTGGCGGACGGTACGCAGCAGATGCCGATGGCGAGCAACTGAACCACTCCCCTCAAACCGCGTTGGGTTGGATCGTCGACCTCTGGGAAGATCAAGGTGGTGAGAACGTACACCGAACTGATCACAATCGAACCGAAGATGCCAAGGATCATCGAAGGCCCGAGGATTGAAATCTGGGAAGGGAGCATCACAATCGCGGCTAAGAAGCTGACTATGGCCGTAACAACCGCGAGCAAAGATTTCGAAATCACTTCATACGCGATGGTCGTGCGCGCAGAAAACGGCAACGGCTTCAGCGAATCGAGACGTTGGAGCATCTCGATAAAACCGCTTTGCCCTGTGACGGTGCCACACGCGAAGATCATCATTCCGAGCACGAATGAAAGCAGCCAGCCGATGTTCTTGCTCGGAGTATCGTCCGTGAAAGCGAAAAGCCCTGACAAGAGGACTCCAAGCAAGGGAAAAACGAGTGCGATACTTGAAACACTCCGGCGCTGTACCAGGAGGTCCTTCCAAATGAGAGCGCTTGGCCCCACCCACTTTTGGCGTTGAATCCAGCCGACCTTCTGCGATCGGGCACCCTTTGTGCGAGCGTATTCTGCAGCGACTGAAACCATGTCACCCGAACGGCGGAACCGCGCTGTTTGTACCGTGGCCGAGGCGCGCTGGGCAGCAATTTCATAGAGCCAAGTGTGTTGAGAAAACGCCAAATACAACGCCATCGCGAGCATTGCGAGCAAGAATCCTATGCCAGCCAGTCCGCCCACGGTGTCGTGGGTTAATGGCATCAAGGCAAAATCGGCGGCGAATCCTGGCAAGAAGAAAACTCCCCGAAGCCAGCTCGAATTGAGGACTCCGAGGGCACCTTCTAAGGTCGGATTGGCTCGGATCGCGAGTGAAACACCGCCAACGATGACGGTGATCCAAAGGAGAATGCCCCAATTGGCAATTTTGCGCGCGCGGTCACTCTCGACGGTTTGTCGATGGAAATAAAGTCCGCCCGCGAAGGCTAGAGTGGATAGCGTCGCCGCCATCAGGAAGTACGCAATGCCACCGAATCGGAGTGTTGCCGCGGCGGCAGATGGATCTAGATCGCGGACAACTGATGCCCAGACCATGTTTGCCGGTTTGAACCCAAACAATAGGAACACCAGTGGCAACATTAGGTTCATCAACGCCTCTCGAAGCAGTCGCAGTCCCAGGATGAGTTTCGGCGAAATGGGAGTCGGAAACAGGACGTCGACGTCTGCTGGACGGTGAGTGCTACGGTATGTCGTGAGGCTCATGCAATAGAGCAGAGCGGCCATCGAAAGTAGTCCGAACGCACAGGCATTGAGTACCGAAACAGGCGGCATATCGACCAGAGCGCGCTCAGGCATTGGCATGCCTCTAGTCGCGAACGGCCTAAATACAGATAAGTAATAGCCGAAGAAGAACACCAACCCAAGCATGCGCCGTGGGGAAGTGAACGCCCGCTTTATGCCGTTTTTGATCTGGCACTTAAGAAGAAACAGGAGGGGTTGCAAGTTCAGATTCTCCGGTCAATCTTAAGAAGAGGGATTCGAGTGACGCGTCTTGGTCGTGACTATTGTTGCGCAGCGATGCCAGCGTTCCGTCGAAGAGGAGCTTTCCGCGGGCGATGATAAGAATTCGATCACAGAGCTTTTCGGCCGTGTCGAGTAGGTGAGTCGAGATCAACACCGATCCACCCCCGGCGGCCGCCTCATGAATTTCTTGCTTGATCTCGGCAACGCCTTTCGGGTCAATGCCGATCAAAGGTTCATCGAAGAGAAAAAGCTTGGCATCGTGGACCATCGCGCAGGCCACTGAGAGCTTCTGGCGCATGCCTTTACTGAGCGTGGCGACGAGTTCGTTCTTCTTTTCGAGCAAGTCGTACTTGTCCAGAAGTTCAGTACCTTTGGCTTCGTACAAGTCGAGCCTGTTGAAGCACATCGCGACGAATTTCAGGTGTTCGTCCACGGTCAAGAGTTCGTACAACGAAGGCACTTCCGGGACAAACGCGGTAAACGCCTTCGCCTTGGATTGTTGATGCACAATATCGTGCCCACCGATCAAGATTTGGCCGCTGGTAGGCCTGAGAATTCCCGCGATACACCGCAGAGCTGTCGTCTTACCGGCGCCATTCGGTCCAAGAATCCCGACGATTTCGCCTGGAGCGACCGAAAAATTTAGGTTGTCCACAGCGCGGAACTTCCGATATTCTTTGACCAATTGGTTAACTTGTAGCACGATTGTTCTCTGGAGATTACGCGTGGATGCTAGTTCTGGGTTTCAGAACCCACTAGCCAACACCGGGCATCGTGGCCCTGCTCCACGTTTCGCGGACCGGGTGCGATTTTGCACTTCTCAAATGCCGAACCACACCGAGGCGAGAAGGCACATTCTGTTCCAATCTGGGTGAAATCGGGTGGCTGCCCTAAGAGGACCTGGAGTTTTGACTTCGACTTGTTTGGCATTGCCGCCATCAAATTCTGGGTGTATGGGTGTCCAGGAGTTTTCAGCACTTTCGGCGTCGGACCTGTCTCAACGAATTGCCCCGCATATACGACTGCGATCTCGTCACAAATGGACGCGATCACGCCGATGTTGTGAGAAATGAGAATCACCGCAGTATTGCACTCGGCTTGCAAATCCAAGATCAGTCGCAGGATTTGTGCTTCGAGAGTCACATCGAGCGCAGTCGTCGGCTCGTCTGCAATAAGCAGCTTTGGCTTGCAGCAGAACGCAATCGCGATGACAACCCTTTGGCGCTGACCACCGCTAAGCTCATGCGGAAACTTCTTTGCGGCGAGCTCCGGATCAGGAATCCCCACTTTCTGAAGCATCTCTAACGCAATCGTGCGAGCGGCAGCTTTTCCCACTTCCTGGTGCAAGATCACCGCCTCTTCGATCTGGTCGCTGATGCGCATCAGCGGGTTCAAGCTGGTGAACGGGTCCTGCATCACAAGGGCGATGTCACCCCCTCGCAGGGCGTTCATTTCGCGCTCTTTCAGCCCAACGAGCTCGCGATTTTCAAACAGGATGGAACCCGGTACAACCCGAGCATGGGGAGGCAACATCCCCATCAAAGAAAGCCCCAGCATCGACTTGCCACAGCCCGATTCGCCGACCAATCCAAGGGTTTGGCCCGGCTCCAGATCAAAGCTGATCCCTCGCAAGATGTGCGCAGGACCAATGCTGACATTTAGGTCGCGCACCGATAGCAGAGCCATGTGCCTCATTATGACCTTACAAAAATTCTTTAGTCCCACCAAAGAAACTATTTGCAGGGTTCTGCCAGTATCCTTGCGGTGAGGCCAAATGCCTCACGACTAGAGGGAATCAACTTGCTTAATCTTGCACTCACACTCTTAATCGGAGCTCAGCCAGCAGAAGTGCGGCTCCTCCGAAACCCCGATGTTTACGGGGATACCGTTGTCTTCAACTATGCGACCGACCTTTGGGTGATGAACACCAAAGACGGCATCGCACGCCGACTCACCAGCCATCCAGGTACCGAATCCAGAGCGAGATTTAGCCCAGATGGAAAGCAAATCTCGTTCACCGGTACCTACGACGGAAACGCAGACATCTACGTGGTTGACACTGACGGAGGCGAACCAAAGCGGCTGACCTTCAACGGCGGCCCTGACGTGAACCAAGACTGGACGCCAGACGGAAAGATCGCATTCTCCTCCGCGATGGGCACGTTCACCAACCGCAACATGCGATTGTCGGTGGTCTCGCCAAACGGCAGCATGCCAGAGCTCACCCCGATTCAGGAAATTGCGGAACTCAGCTATAGCCCAGACGGCAAAACACTCGCCTACAACCGGGCGAATAGCCAGCCATTCAACTGGCGACGCTATCGCGGTGGAACTCAGGGGCGAATCAGCTTCTACAACTTCGCCGAGAACAAGTATTGGGAGCTACCTGCCGGACGAGAACAAAGCTATTCACCGATGTGGGTCGGCAACAAGGTGTTCTACATTTCCGACAAGGACTTTGGCACTCGAAACCTGTTCGCTGCGGATGTTGATTCTAAGAAAGCAACACGGTTGACCAGCTTTAAGGACGCCGACATCAAGTTCCCAGCAACCGACGGAAAAACGATCGTTTGGGAACGAGACGGATTCCTGGAATCGTACGACATCAAGTCTGAAAAGGTCACTCGCGTCAAGGCTTATATTCCTACCGACAACGTTGCTTCCCGCCCGCGACTTCGCAATGTTGGTGACAGTATCGGCGGATTTGACCTCGGCCCGACTGGTCAGCGATTGATGATCGATGGTCGCGGAGACATCTTCAGCGTTCCTGCGCGGTCTGGCGACACAAGAAATCTCACCGAAACCCAGGGCGTTCGCGAGCAAAATCCTGACTGGTCACCAGACGGCAAGTTGGTTGCGTACATCAGCGATGCCAGTGGTGAAAAGCAGCTTTACACCCGTCCACAGATGGGCGGCGAAGCCAAAAAGATCACCGTCGACAAGCTGATCAACGGTTTCCAATGGACACCGGATGGCAAGGGATTCTTGTACACCACCAGCGACGGAAGGCTGATCCACAAGGATGGAGCAACTGGTGCCGAGACAATGATCTTCAAGAACGACTGGCAAGCCAATCCGGTGTACGACATGAGTCAAGACGGCTCGACGATCGCGTATTGCAAGCCAGGCAACAACCTGCAAAGCTCGATCTATCTGTACGACGTCGCCACCAAGAAGGCCACGAAGATCACCGAAGGTTACTACGACGACTCCAATCTGTCGTTCGACATGAACGGTAAGTTCTTGTACGTGGTCTCAACCCGAACATTCGCCCCAACTGGCGGTGCGTTCGAGTTCATGATGAACATGGAAGCCGGGCAGCGCGTTTACGCGATCTCTCTGGATAAGAGCACGCCAAACCCGATGATGCGGCCTGGTGACGAAGAACCAACCGGCGAAGAAGGCGCACCGGCACAGCCAGCAGGCGAGCCATCAAAGAAGATGAAGATCGACTACGATGGCATCGAAGATCGCTTCATTCCTCTGCCATTCGCGCCAGCAAACTACCGCGTGATGGGCGTTAGCAACGGAGTGCTTGTGTTCTCGCAGTCCGGTATCACGCTCTGGAGCTTTGCAGCTAGAGCTCCACTTCCGATCTATGAAGGCCCGCTCTTCAATGTCTCGCTCAACGACAAGCGAAACAAGATGGCGATCCAAACCCCGCTCGGCATCTCGATCATGGGCGTCGCCCCTGGCCAAGATCCAAACGCAGGAAAGGTGAGCACCGCTGGCATGGACATGATGTGGGATCCGCGCGCCGAATGGAAGCAGATCTTCAACGAAGTCTGGCGATGGGAGCGCGACGTTTACTACGATCCAAACATGCTTGGCCTAGACTGGAACGCGATCGGAAAGCAGTACGAAGCCTATCTGCCTTACGTCAATCACCACGCTGACCTGAACTATGTTCTCGGCGGATTGATCGGCGAACTCGGCACAGGCCACGCTTATGTGAGCGGCGGCGAAATGGGCGACATGGGACGACCAGTTCCTGTGGGTCATCTCGGAGCGGACTATGCCGTTTCCGGTGGATTCGTCAAGTTCGCCAAGGTCTACAAGGGCCTAAACTTTGAAGAAGGCCGCCGCGGACCGCTTGGCGATATTGGAGTCGATGTCAAGGACGGCGATTATCTGCTCGAAATCGATGGCGCGAAGGTCACTGCGAACCAAGATTTGCACGCCCTGATGCAAAACAAGGTTGGCAAAACCGTGACGATCACCGTGAATGGTTCGCCAACCATGACCGGTGCTCGCAAGTACAAGGTCCGTCCGATCGCCAACGAAACCGAGTTGCGATACATCAGCTGGGTGGAAAAGAACCGAAAGTACGTCGCGGCAAAAACCGGCGGCAAGATCGGTTATCTGCACATCCCGGACACTTCGATCCCAGGCGTGATCGAGTTCATGAAGGGATTCTATAGCCAAACCGACAAGGAAGGCTGGATTTTTGACGAGCGCAACAACGGCGGCGGCATGATCCCAACCTTCTTCGTGGAGTTCTTGCAGCGCGAAGTCGTGGCCAAGATGAAGGCTAGAAATTGGAACGACATCGGATTCCCAGTCGGCACTCTGGAAGGCGCAAAGGTCATGATGATCAACGAAAATGCGGGATCGGGCGGCGACATGTTGCCGTGGCTGTTCCGCGAAGCAAAGCTCGGGCCGCTCGTCGGCACCCGAACTTGGGGCGGCTTGGTCGGTATCCAAGGCGGCGCGCCGCTGGTCGATGGAACCTCGGTGACTGCGCCAGGATTCGGTATCTACGATCACAAGGCGGGCAAGTGGATCGCTGAAAACGAAGGCATCTCGCCAGACGTTCAAGTCGACCTGCGCCCTGACCTGCTGGCTCGCGGAATCGACGCACAACTGGATAAGGCCATCGAAGTGGTGGTCGATCTCGCCAAGAAGCAACGCCGCGAATCCAAAACCCCTGCATTCCCGAGACCAAAGCCTGGTCAATAAGTTGTAGGAGAATTCGTTCTCGGCGAACACACATCGCATCCCCAATCGGGGATGCGATGTGTTGTTTAGACCCTAAAGCTGATCAGTTCATTCGATTCCCCCTCATTGGCGCAGCCCATGAGGGGGGTTAGGGGGGAGAAAGCACCCTGATTTTGGCGAAGCCGTTGAATCGGGCAGTAATGCGGTCCCTGTCCGCCGGGATGTTTTGCCCACCCACCCCGCTCGCCTTCGTCTCGCTCCCACATCCCGGCGGAACGAGTACGGTCCAAAGGGTGCTATAGCTGGCTTTTCAATTCTATAATGGTTCGGGACTACGAAGATGATTGCTCTCTTTGCCGCAGTATGGCTTTCGATCTCACTCTCGGGGGTAGAGGACAAATCTGAACTAGATGAAGTTATTCTCGGCCAGAGCAAAAGCGTCACAACGTACTGCCGTAAGAACAAGTTGGCGCCCTATTATTCTCAATATGCATCTTTCATAACGGACCAACAAAAGCGAGTGCAATTGCAATTGTCCGACGAATATGAGCCATCCGGTTTTGGAGATGTCGTTACAGATCACGGAGCCTATTCATGCGTTAGGACTCTTGTAGCAGGTCTGACTTGGGATTCACTCAAAGTATTTAAGCGTGCTGAGGGCGCAAAGGTTTCGGAGTTCTTAACGCCTCCAAACTCGCGCCAATATAGCTTGAGAGGCGGCATTGTCTTTGAAAACTTATCGACAGAAGAGGTTGCGACGAAGTCCCACGAGCAGAAGACTTGGACTACGTACATCCAGGGCAATGGTAGCGTGGTCGAATACCGTGTTCCTAAAGGATATTGCTATTTCTACACAGACGAAGAATCTGTGAATGTTGTGATCAACGATGAATGCACGAAAAGGACAATCGAGATATTTAGACGCCCGAAGTAAGTCATCCGCAGGTTATACGAGGGAATCTGTACTAAAGGATCTGCTTCATGGCTACAAGTTGGTGGGGCCAATGAACTGCCTAGTCATTCCGGTCGCTCATGAATGCGAACGGGAATATTGGCATGAAATAGAATCATCAGTTCTGAAAAATTCCAATGAATTCAATGTTTTAGAGATACACTTCTCGTCGCTATTTATCCTGACGCGAAAGGCGTTTGCTCACTTCTTACCGCTTGCCTTGTATCCCTTGTTATTGTGTACAACATGTGGTCTTGAGGATCGCCTTTACGATATTCTGGACAAGACGAATGGCAGGATTCCATCGGAGATTCCTGAGCCGCTTGTTCGGCCTTCCATCAATCTGCTCCAGCTAGTGTTAGCTTCCGAGCATCTCTTTGAACTCACCGTTGATAGTTCAGCTCGCCAAGGCCAAGTTAGGAAAGCGATGCTTATCCGGATGCAGAAAGCGCTCGAAGCCCGTGCATAGCCTTTCGCCCTCTGTTTGAATGTCTTCCGGCGGAGTCCTTGAGGTTCGGCCACGGACTGGTCGCAGAACATTCCTGGTCTTAGGGGTATCGAGATGCAGCGGACTCGGGTCTATAATGCTTCATGGCAGGAGCAGTATCCGCTCTATGATGGGCACGGCAACATGATTTCCGCGCTGAAGATCACGAGGCCAGCGCTGAGTGGTGGCTACTACTCCGGCACGACCACGTATGCAACTTCCACAGACAGAAAGTACGACGTTTGGGGAGCCGTGCGCGGGAACAATAAGACGGGATACTCCTACAACCGCTACTGCGCCAACCTCGGGCATGTTGCGGATGACGACACCGGCCTTATCTACATGAGGGCGAGGTACTACGAGCCTGGAACGGGGAGGTTCATTAGCGAGGATCCTGCGATGGATGGATCAAACTGGTACACGTATTGCGACAATGAGCCTGTAAGCGGTGTCGACTATTCTGGTAAATCCAGAACGGACGCCATAGCCGGGATAGCGTATGCTGGGATGGCAGTACTTAGCGCGTACTTAACAATAAGCACTGCAACAAATGGCACAGCTTCGGGAATAGGCTCGATGTTAGGTGGTGGAATTACGTTGGGTTTCAGCGCAATGGCTACGTACTACTACTTGCTTGCGCTTAGTGGGTCCAGTGCTGAAGGCAAGCTGAAGCTAGGCGTAGCTGGAGTAGTCACCGCATTGCTGATGTCTGGTTTTGACAGGCTACTCATTGCTACTTCTAAGGCAATCGATGAGATGGGCAAACTAGCAAAAGTTGCAGGCGGAGTAGCTCTTAAAGCGGGAAGCCTTATGGCTGGCTATGCCTTAGCATTACTTGCAGCATTGATGCTGATCTCTGAGGAAGAATGGAACGGTGCATAATGCTTTCAAAAGCGCGATCGTAAGAGGTCTCTGCATACTAGCCGAGCCCTATTTTACAATCCCATTTGCTCTAATACTCTATCCTTTTGCTGGCATTCGAAATACAGCTATTCTAGGCTCGAGTCTATTTGTATTTGGCATTATTGCGGTCGGGTATAAGAGAAGTATTACTAAGCCTGAAAAAGCGCATCCAGCGCAAGATTTCATGGAGAATGGGGAGTAGATCAGCTTGGGAGAGTGCGATTCATTGTTCTAGGATGCGAACGATGTTGTGAAGGATACGACCACGCTTTACCGTTACGATGGCCAAATGGGGATCGGTGAAACCTACTACTATGCAACGGCGAATAATCCATACGCGGTGGACATAGCCCAGAACATCGTCGGTCCACGCGGGATTGAAGCCCAGATCACTCGGGTCAACGGCGGAACCCCAAACACCAAGTATCCGGTGTATGATGGGCATGGAAACATGATCTCGCAAGTTTCGATCAACCAGAGCTACAACGCGGTTTCGGGCACATGGTCGAACTCGGGCATGAGCCTGGGCAACAACCGCAAGTACGACGCCTGGCGCAAACTCGGGCGGGTATCCCAACAACCGCTACTGCGCCAACCTCAATTCAGCTCTTGCGCTACCGTGTTGATATTTCATTGAAACTCTGTAGAAATGCGATCCTGAAAGGCAAGCTATGCCAAAGAGCAGATCAAAAAAAACTGCACTCGAGGATAGCCGTACAGGTCCGAGTCGCCGGCCATGTGTGCGTGCAGTGTGCGTGCAGTGTCCATGCATCTCGCCGCTTGGACAGACTGAGGATTCTGGGCGCAAATGCCATCAACCCTGCCGAGAAACCACCTTTCAAAACAGAAAAATCCCGCGCGGAGGCGAGATTGTGAATCTAAAATAGTGGCTGCCGCAGTAGGATTCGAACCTACGACCCGCTGATTAACAGTCAGCTGCTCTACCACTGAGCTATGCGGCAATATGTCCCAAAGAATGTACCCTACAATTGTGGCCCGCGCAACCGCCATCTGCAGGGACGGGATGAAAAAAGCTCGCACAAACCCCGGCGCGCGAACCTAACAAAACTTGGTTACCCAAGATAGACTATCATCATAGGCAATCGGCCTTGATCTCAAACAAGGGAGTTTGAACCATGGATTATAACCTTCACCTCGATTTTCTCCGCGTGACCGAAGCGGCCGCCCTTTCTTGTGCCAAATGGGTGGGCAAGGGCGAACGCGCCAATGCTGACCAGGCTGCTTGCGAAGGCATGCGAAACACCCTGGGCCAGATGGACATTGACGGCACCATCGTGATTGGTGAAGGGGAGCGCGACGAGGCTCCGATGCTGTACATCGGCGAAAAGGTCGGCAACGGCAATGGCCCGGCGGTGATGATCGCGGTGGACCCTCTTGAAGGCACGAACCTTTGCGCCAACGGTACTCCAAACGCGATTGCGGTTTTGGCGGCGGCGGTCGAGGGTCGTGGATTCTTGATGCATGCGCCGGACTGCTATATGGAGAAGCTGGTCGTCGGCCAAGAGTGCAAGGGCGTGGTGGACATCACTTTGCCGCCCCGCGTGAACGTGCGATTGATGGCCAAAGCTCTGGGCAAGGATATTGACGAGATCACGGTGGGTGTTTTGGAGCGACCTCGGCACGACCAGTTGATCGCGGATATTCGTGAAGTGGGCGCGCGCGTTCACCTCATTCCGGATGGTGACCTTTCGATTGCGATTGCGTCGCTCGACCCAGATTCGGGCGTGGACGCTTTGATGGGAATCGGTGGCGCGCCAGAAGGCGTGATCAGCGCAGCGGCTGTGATGTGTGTTGGCGGCGAAATGCAAGCGAGGCTGCGGTTCCAGTCTGATGAACAGCGCGAGCGTGCTATCAAGATGGTGAAGGGCGATGTGGACCGAGTTTTCCGCGCGGAAGATCTGGCCAACGGCGACGTGATGTTCGCGGCGACGGGTGTGACTAGCGGGGACTTGCTCCGAGGCGTTCGCTATCGACGCGGAACGGCGATCACCGAATCTATCGTGATGACCAGCGATACCGGAGCGATCCGCCGAATCGAAACCCATCACCGCACCAACCCGAATTAGGCATTTTCGAGAGAATTGCTGTAAAGTAAGACTACTTTTGGTGCTTTAGCTATGGATTTGCGCAAGAAACTTCGTGCCTTTACGCTTATTGAGTTGCTGGTCGTCATTGCGATTATCGCGATTCTGGCGGCGATTTTGTTCCCGGTTTTCGCTGAAGCGAGGAGGTCGGCCAAGGCTACCGTCACGCTCAGCAACATCAAGCAGCAGACCACCGGAATTCTGCTTTACACCGGCGACTTCGACGACACGATGGTCCCGACGGCGGTGCTGGGAGACCCTGATTCGCCGTTCAACCTGCTGAATACTGGGCCCTATAAGCCGTGGAGTTGGTTGCTGTATTCCTATGTCAAAAGCGACATGGTCTTTATGGACGCTCTGACTCAGCGCGAAGGGTATACCACTTGCTCCTCCGGCCTTCGCCCGCAAGATGATGAAGAGGCGCGGGTCTACTGTCCACAGTTCGGCTATGCGTTCTCGGTCATGGCTCCGGTGCGGTTCGAAACCGGAAGATATCGCCATTTTCCCGTTCAGGTTTCTGGCATCAACTCGCCGTCTCAAACAGTGATGCTCACGATCAAGGCGCATCGCCGTGGTGGAAAGCGGTTGGACTGGTTGACCCCAAACAGCGGAGTCTGGATGAGCAATCTGGCACAACCACCGATCTGCACGGCATCCGGGACTTGGCCAGATAATCCAGCGAACAATAGCCACTGCATTACCTTGCAGCGATGGGGCGTTGGCGGATTTGAAGACACTCAGACTCGGCCACTGAACGCCGAAGAAGGTCGGTATTCGGCTGGAAACGCGTTCCGAAATCGGATGCGAGCGATCACCGCTTTTTCGGATGGCAGCGCGAAGAGTATTCAGCCAACGGCACTTTCTGCGGGCACCAACTGGAACTTCAACGTCAATGCGGCTTCGGTGCGAATCACTGACCGATCGGCTTACATGTGGGATGTCGAATGAAAACTCTGATTATCGTCTTTATCTTAGGGCTTGCAGTGCTGGGTTGCCAGCCTGAACCGGAAGCCGCCGCGCCCTCAGCTCCTGCTGCTGGCGCATCGGAAAAGGACCAAAAGAACAGCAAAGCGGGCACATTGGCCCCGAATCCAGACTACAAAGATCAAAAGCCAGGCGGAAAACTGTAGGATTTTTGTTTCGATATCCGATTGTGCCCGTATAATATGGGCAGTACAGTGTCGGGCGTTATGGATGATGCCCCGTTCGCGTACGCCAAATTCTAGAGCAGAACAAGCAGGATGCCAACACCTACGCGCAAGGCGGTCAGCAACAAGGCCGTCGTCATGGAACAATCGCACCGAGCCATCGATATCGGCGGTGTGATTCTTGTGGCCACCGCCATCGTCATCACGATCGGACTGGCGATTGGCAATACCGGCGTGGTAGGCGAGGCTCTTAGTGGTACTTTCAAATCCCTTTTTGGTCGCGGCGCCTGGGCCGCACCAGTTCTGGCTGGGGGCGTTGGGCTTTCGATGCTCTTAGGGCGCAAGCAGCTCGATCTTCCTCGATTGACTTGGGGCCTATCTCTGATCTTTTTGACGCTTGTTGGGTTCATGGCGGCCAAGCCACGCGGCGACTACTTTGATCCTGAAGCGGCAAAGCTCTCTGGTGGCTATATCGGCGCAAGCGTAGCCTGGGGATTCGAGACCCTGCTGGGTTCGGCGATGGCCGTCGGGCTGGGCGCGCTTGGAATGGTTGGATTGATTTTGTGTGTCAATGCACCGCTACACGTGCTCCTCTCGAATCTCGCCGAACGGCGAAAACGCCCACCGCAGAAGGTGATTTTGGGAGGAAGCAACCGCGGTGACCGCGCGGCGGCCCTCGAAGAGCGCCCCGCCAGGTCGTTGCAAAAGGAAGCAGTTGTCAACGGTACTCAGTTCGAAGAGGAGCCGCCTACTCGGGGACGCACTAGAACCGCGCCCGTGATTCGAACGGTGCAACCTGCGCCTGCAACGGAGATGGCTGCCAGCGCGCCCACCCCAAAGGAAGGCTATGTGCTTCCGCCGCTTTCTTTGCTCCAACAAGCTCCTGCCAAACCAAAGCGCACCGCCAGCGAGATGGAGCACAACATCGAAACGCTGGAACGCACTCTTGAAGAATTTGGGATCGACGCCAACGTTGTCGAAGTGGCTACCGGCCCGACGATCACTCGGTACGAAATTCAACTTGGACCCGGAATCAACGTCCGGCGCATTACTTCGCTAGGAGATAACCTGGCGATGAGTCTGGCTGCTCGCGACGTCCGCGTTGAGGCACCGATTCCAGGCAAGTCGGCGGTCGGCGTCGAAGTGCCGAACAACAGTCCGAGCATGGTGACCTTGCGCGATGTGTGCGAGACTAGCGAGTTCCGCGACCATTCGAGCAGACTCTGTGTGGCGCTGGGGCAGGACGTGAGTGGCATCAACCGCTATGCCGATTTGACAAAAATGCCGCACTTGCTGATCGGCGGTGCGACAAACAGCGGTAAGTCCATCGGGCTTGCCACCATTATCACTTCGCTGCTGATGCGCAACACGCCGAAGGATGTGCGCATGGTGATGATCGACCCAAAGCGGGTGGAACTCAGCCTGTTTGATGGCATCCCGCATCTGATGTGCCCGGTGGTGAAGGACGTTAAAGAAGCTCCTGGAGTGCTGCGGGCGGTCTGGCGAGAGATGGACTTGCGGTACGACAAACTGAGTGAGGCTGGCGTGCGCAACATTCAGGGCTGGAACGACAAGGCATCGTTCCAAGACAAGATGCCATACATCGTCGTGATCATCGACGAGTTGGCGGACCTCATGATTCAGGCAAGCGCTGAGGTCGAAACCAGCATTGTCCGTCTGGCACAACTCGCCCGAGCGGTCGGAATTCACCTAGTCATCGCGACACAACGTCCATCGGTTGACGTTATCACCGGCACAATCAAAGCCAACATTCCTTCACGGTTGGCGTTCGCGGTGTCATCGCAGATCGATTCTCGGACCATCCTAGACCAAGCCGGGGCCGAGCGACTTGTGGGCAAAGGCGACCTCCTGTTCATGCCGATTGATGCGAGCAAGCCAACCCGTATTCAGGGCTGCTATGTCAGTGAGAAAGAGATTGAAGACGTCACCAAGCATTGGAAAGACCAAGAAGCTCCTCACTACGTTTTGAACCCGATTGCTGTCGCTATCTCGACCAAAGAGCGCGAGATGAGCGAAGAAGAGTCAGATGAGCTTTGGGAAGAGGCGGTGACTTGGGTCGTGGATCGTGGGCAGGCATCAACTTCGATGCTTCAGCGCAAATTCAGCATTGGTTTCCAACGTGCTTCAAGAATGCTCGACTTGATGGAAGAGCGGGGAATCGTTGGGCCACGAGATGGACCACGCCCGCGCGAAGTGCTAGTGGACCCGATGCAAGCACAACAAATGCTTGGCAAGGGGTACACCGACATGCCGCATATCGACATCGACCCGTTCGAGAACGATTAGTCTTTGCGCTTCAGCGAGATCGCAAATCCTCTGTTCTTTGGGGCACCGTGCTCGTCGAGGTAGTAAAACGCGCCATTGATCGCATCGGGACCTTTCACGAGAAATTCGGATCGTTTGACTTCGATCTTCCAGAGGTCTTTGACTGCGGTGACTTTCGTAACAGGGTCTTTGTGATCGACCACAGCCGGTGCATCGGCAATGAAGGTGTATTTCGATAGATCTGCGTTGGCGACCTTTGGCACCCAGAAAGTCATCGTCTCGTCATGAAGTTCGTAACTCGCCTGACGGGTGGATGGGTACTTCGTCGGTGTTGTCGCCAAAATTGCCTGAAGCGCGCTGTAGTTTTCGGTACGAGTGGCGGCTTCATCCGTTCGCGGCAGACTGAGCGAGACGGTGGCGTCTGCGGGAAGGCAGGAATCTAGGCAGACCAACATCGCCACATCTCCGCGGATATTGACGTGGTGCTCGGAGATTTGTGCCGGAGGGGTGATCTGGGCGAGATACACGACTTCTTTCTCGTACCCGAAGGTGATTGTGCCATCAAGCAGAATCTTATGTGGTGCTGGGTATTTGAGCTCGCTGACTTTCCAGCCTTTTGGCAGCGCCCATTCGACCGTGGTGCCCAATCCAGAATCGCCAGGATTCTTGTAATAGGTGTGCCAGCCTTCCTCGATTTCTACCTTCACTCCAACCCAAAACGGCTCACCAGCTTTGAAAGTGCTGACGCTCGACATGATTTGAACTTGGGTTGGGTTTGGCGGAGCGGAAAGAAGAAGGGCAGAAAGCGCAACACTGATCATACGTTCAGTATGTACGTTTTCTGCCCTATCGCTTGTTACACCAAGATTTCGCTGCGACGTTCTGAAACGCGTCGTTCCGAGTGGTCGAGAATCTTCTTGCGGAAGCGGAGCATCTTTGGAGTGACCTCGAGAAGTTCGTCATCGCGCAGCCACGAAAGCGCTTGTTCGAGCGAAAACTCTCGGTGAGAGTCTAGAACAGTAGTGGCGTCGGCACTTGCCGATCGCATGTTTGTCGCTGCCTTTTGGTCGACCGCGTTCACGACCATGTCTTCATCTCGCGAGCACGCACCGATGATCATTCCGCCGTACACCTCGGTGCCGACTTCATAGAAGAACATGCCGCGTTCTTGAATCTTCTCGTAGGCGTATCGGGTGATCTTGCCCGGATCCTTTGCGATCAACGCGCCTTGGCTTCGGCTTTCGACCGCGCCCTTGTATTCCTTGTACCCATCGAACAACGAAGCCATGAGTCCCAGTCCTCGAGTGAGGGTCAAGTAGTTCGACCGGAATCCGATGAGACCGCGTGTTGGGATCGAGTAGATCAAGCGGCGAGAATTCTCGGTGACTTGCATGTCGATCATCTCGCCTTTGCGACGGGACATCTCTTCCATGACCGGACCTTGGGCGTCTTCGGGAAGCTCCAATGTCACCGTTTCGTACGGCTCGGTGACGGTGCCATTCTCGTCGCGAACATAGATGACCTGAGGGCGGCTGATTTGCATTTCGTAGCCTTCGCGCCGCATCGTTTCGATGAGAATCGCGAGCTGCAATTCGCCTCGTGCCTTGACCTTTACCGCATCTGCAGGAGAATCGTCGTCGATTTCGATGCTTACCGAGACCACTTCCTCCTTCTCAAGCCGTTCTTTGATCTTGTGGATCGTGAGGAACTTTCCGCCGTCCTTGCCAGCTAGTGGAGAGTTATTGGCATAGAAATTCATGCTGAGCGTTGATGGCTCGATCTTTATGACTGGCAACGCCGTGGTGTCGGGGACACCGATCGTATCCGAAATGTGGACATGATCGAGTCCGCTCATCATCACGATTTCGCCGGCATTTGCCTGTTCGACTTCCTTGAGCTGAATGCCTTCGTAAACCCAGAGCTTGGTGACGTTAAAGCCTTCTTTCTTGTCTTTGCCTTCGCGGGATTTTTCAAGTCGATCTCCGACCTTTACCGTGCCACGCAAGATCTTTCCGCCGAACATTCGTCCGAGATAATCCGAATAGTCGAGGTTATTGACTTGGAGCAGGAACGGACCTTCGCGTTCGACCTTCGGAGCGGGAATCTCGTTGACGATCATCTCGAAGAGCTCGCGCATGTCAGTCTCGGTTCCGGCTGGATCGCGCCGTGCAAATCCACCGCCACCGGAAGTGTAAAGATGCGGGAAGAACAGGTCTTCTTCCTCCGCACCGAGATCGATAAAAAGGTCGATGGTCTTGTCGTAGGCTTCGATCGGGCGTGCGCCTTCGCGGTCAATCTTGTTAACACAGACGATCGGCTTTTTCTTATTTTCGAACGCCTTTCGAAGCACAAATCGGGTTTGCGGCATCGGGCCTTCGTTGGCATCAACGATGAGCAAAACGCCGTCAACCATGCTCAGAACGCGTTCAACTTCACCACCAAAATCGGCGTGACCTGGGGTGTCAACGATGTTGATCTTTGTTCCCTTGTATGTAACGCTGGCAACCTTGGAGAGAATCGTAATGCCCTTTTCTCGCTCCAGGTCGTTGCTGTCCATCACGCGGACGCCCATGTTTTGGTTCTCGCGGAACGTCCCCGCTTGCTTGAATAGGGCATCGACCAGGGTGGTTTTGCCGTGGTCAACGTGCGCAATGATGCCTATCGTTCGTATCTGGGGGGAATCCATCGAGCCTCAAGGATACCCTTTATGGTGTGGAATCCGAAACATTTGCATCCTAGTTCGGGACCTGAACTTCCTCAAGAACGAAAAACTAGCAAAAAATTCGGAGAAAAAACTATGACAATTGAACGCTCAATACGGCTTCTTGCCGGACTGCTATCGCTCACTGGAATATTGCTTTCAATCGCTGTTGATCACCGCTGGTTGTTCCTCAGCGGGTTTGTTGCAGTGAACTTGATTCAGTCCTCATTCACCGGGTTTTGCCCGGCAGAGAAGATTATGCTGAAGCTAGGTGTAGGCCGCCGTTGAGGCAGCCGACGTTGAATCAAAGCGTGAACGGGTAGGTGACTTTTGCCGCGATACGTGCCCGGAAAGTGCGCGCGCGAGGGTCGCCGAAGATTACTGTGTACTCAGGGCCTTCCTTGCCGCCCATTCGGTATGTCGCGAACCAGTTCAGATCGCCACGGTCGTCGATCAACTTTGCCGTGAGCGACTCAAATTTGTTCAGCTCGTATCGCCATGTGCTCGAGACGCGTCGACTGTTTTCGCCTCTGTTGTAGTTGCTGATATTTAAGCTGCCATACAGGTCTTTGTAAGGCCGGAACGAAGCATAAACTCCTTGTGAATCAAAGTCCTCTCCTCCCGCGGTTCCCGTTCCGTAGCTGAATCCGTATTGGCGGTAAGGGTCATAAACGTTGAAGTTCGCGCCGACTTCCCACGAGTGGTCATTGAACTCTTCGAAATAGCCAAAGTTATGGTTCAGCGAAACGGACATGTTGTTGCGGAAGGTGAGATTCCCCCCCAACCAACTCTCGCTGCGATACTTATCGCCGGAATCCAATCGAGTGAGCTTTTCGGTGCCGAGCCAGATGTTCATCGCTGAGAATTGTCCTCCGCGATATTGCTTCCACGCCGACATGTTGAACCCGATGTCCTTGTAGTTCGTCTCTGGCGCATAGCCCATGCGTGGGAAATAGTCCTTTGTAGCCGTTTGGATGAATGCCTCGGCGTAGGTGTTCTGGTTGTTGTAAGAAACGCTTCCGCTGAACAGTTGGCCAGAGCCTCGGGCAGTGTCCCGAGTATGGGTGGTGTCGATGCCGATCGATAGATTAGGCGCGAATTGCTGTCGGACGCCAAGACGGTAGGCGAGATTGTTCTTGCCATCTTCCGCGTGATCTGCGACGGCGGTTCCGATTGAAAACTTGTTAGACTTGGCGGTCGTCATGCTGAACACCGTGGTGCTCTCATTTCCGATGTCGTTCAGATGCATCAGTCCGAAAGTGGTGTCTTTGTCCAAGTTTCCGTAGTATTTGATGCCGGCCTCGGCACCTCGAATGCGGCGGCTGTTGAATACTCGGAAAGTGTTTTGGAAGAAGTTCTTGCCTTCAGCAAAGAACGGACGATTTTCGTCCGAGAGCCTCTCGAAGTAGCTGAAGCTCAAATCAGTAAAAGTGTTCTCGATGTTTCGGTCGTCAGGGTTTACCGTTCCAACGACGAACTTTGAGTCAGGCAGTTCGATCTTGAAATCGATCCCGCTGTCGATCCCGAGTTTTTCGCCGTGTCCAGCCGCAAAAACGGTGTAGGGGAGAAGTTTGACATCCGATTTGACGCGAATGACCGGAATTTGAACTTGTTGCCACGTCGGGACATCGAGTGTGTTCGAAGAATCGAAGTGGAAGCCGCTTTCGCGCTTGAGATCCGCGCTGTAGTGACTGACATTGAACCGAAGATCACTGGGGCCAGAGGGGCGGCGGGTGATGAGCTCCCAAGGGATTCGTGCTTCGACGACCCACCCATCTGAAGTGAGGGCACCTCTGGATTCAAATTTACCGAGCCATTCGGTTTTGTTTGCGCGACCGCCTACGAGTTCTAGCGAATTGCCGGTGTTGGCGTTCATCGAGAACGAATCGAAGCTGCGTCCGATTCCGGTTGCGTCAATCCCCAATGTGACCGTATCGTCGTTTGGGAATCCTGCGTTTTGCCGAGTCTGTTCACGACGGACCGTGGTTGGATCTTGAGTGACCTTAGCCGCGAAGTAAATCGCCTTGTCATCGTAGGTCAACCAGAACGAAACTGGTACCGATGACGGCCTCTTGTCGCTGCTATCGATCAGGCCTGATTGCATGGCGGAATCGGGCCATTCACCGACCTTGATTTCCCCATCGATGACAGGTGGAGTCGTTTGTTTGACGCTAGCGACGACGGGTGCCACGCCCGCGAATGCAGCGGTTGAGAATGCGCAAGCAAGAGAGAAAAAAGCCCCTCGATAAATCACACCTGAGTTACGAGGGGAAAATTCCAATAGTTCCTAGGCCTAGGACTTGATCCAGTCGTGAACTTCTTTTTGTAGTCTCGACAACGATTCCTCGTGGGTGTACATCATGTGCCCGGCCGGGTATTCGAAGGTCACAATGTTCTGGCGAATGTTGGGCGGCAAGCCCATGTGCGAGAGCGAATATTCCGTCGCGAAGTACGGAGTCGCGAGGTCATAGTATCCACTAGCGACGAAAACCTTCATGTACGGATTTCTTAACAGTGCATCGCGCAAGGCGTGGCTCGTATCCGTGGGTTCGTCCTTTGGTAAATCCCACTTCCACGGCTTAGTGATGCCATAGAACACGTGGTACTGCAGATCGGTTTTGTATCCCAATTCCCGACTGACGTAATCGCTAAATGCCATGACGTATGGCGGGAAAAGTGCGCTCATCGCAGGGTCGTGTTCCAGTCCATATGTGGTTTGGTCGGCATCGTAACCGGTGATTCGCGAGTCAAGCCGCCCGACCGTGAGGCCTTTGTTGCGAAGGAGTTCCTTGCAGAAACCCATGATCTCGATGCGGAGTTTGCGCTTGAGCAGATAATCGGCACTCAGACCGGTGAACTTCGAGAGCTTTGTGGCGACTCGCTTCATCTCTACTGGCGAGGCGGTGTCGCCCTTTAAGAGCACTTGGAGATATTCTCCAGCCGCGAACTTTTCGACGCTCTTCAAGAACTTGGAAAGGTTCGGTGTTCTGCCTCTTCCTAGAGCGCCGTGGTACCAAGCCGTCGCGGCATAGGTGGGCAGAAATAGCACGTGTGGGAGGTCTGATGACTGCACGAAATCGAGAGTCAAGAAGCTCATTGCGCTGCTGACTAAAACTACCCCGTTGAAAGCAACGCCACGCTCGACGAGGTACTTGCTGATTCCGGCGGCGCGGGTTGTGCCATAGCTTTCGCCCACCAGATAGAGTGGGGAACTATAGCGCTGGTTACGACTCAAATACAGTCGAATGAACTCGGACATGCTCTCGATATCGCCGCTCACCGACCAGAACTTTTCGGCGGTCGCCTCGTCCACGGCTTGCGAGAATCCGGTGCCAACTGGGTCGATGAAGACAAGATCTGTGAATTCGAGCCACGTCGCCGAATTCTCGATCAATGCGTAAGGAGGTTCGGGCTGTTCGCCGTCGTTCTTCATCGGGATTCGCTTCGGACCCAGCGCGCCGAGGTGCAGCCAAATAGACGGAGAACCTGGACCACCATTGAAGCTAAACATCAGCGGTCGGTCGCCGGGTTCTGCGCCATCCAGCGTGTACGCCATGAAGAAAATTTGTGCTTCGATCGTTCCAAATTGGTCCTTGATCGGGAGCCGACCGGTCGTCACCGTGACATCGCGCAGTTTGCCGCCGATCATCACCTGTTGCTTCGTGACGACGGGCGTTTCTTCGGTGAACGTGAGTTTGGTCACCTTCTCGGGAGTTGTCGGCTTGACTTCTTCGGGCATGATTCACTTATTCTACTGCCGCCATAATAGGGTGTTCATGGATGGCGGGCATATTGGAGTGGATGAGAGTGGTAAAGGCGACTTTTTTGGGCCGTTAGTCGTTGCGGGATGCTATGTTTCGCCCGAAATGGAGCGCGACCTTCCGGATGTGCAGGATTGCAAGAAGATCTCTGACGCAAAAATCCACGCGGTTGCCGAGCAGATCAAGCGAACGTGCCCAAACACGGTCTTGGTCGTCATGCCCAAACGTTACAACGAGATTTATTCGGACCTTAAGAATTTGAACACGCTGCTGGAGTGGGGGCACGCGAAGGTCATCGAAGAAGTGCTCAAGCTTCAACCCGCCAAACTCGCCATCAGCGACCAATTTGCCAAGCCTGCGGGCCTGCGGGAAAAGCTCAAACGAAAAGGGCTGGACATCGTTTTGCGGTCCGAAGTCCGGGCCGAGAGCGACATCGCAGTAGCAGCGGCGAGCGTTTTGGCACGAGCGGAATTCCTGAACCGGTTGGCCGAACTTAGCGATGAGTTCGGCATCAAACTCCCCAAAGGAGCAACCAACGTCATCGGCACGGGCAAGCAGTTCGTGCGCGATTTTGGCCCGGACAAGCTGGGCGAGATCGCGAAGCTACACTTCAAGACCACGCGGCAAGTTCTGAATTCATAATGAGCAAACTATGAGCGCGCCGTTTGACCTAGGAATTTTGGGTGGAGGCCAGTTGGGCCGAATGACGATCCAGGCCGCTCAGCGAATGGGCTTGCGATGCCTCAGCTACGACCCGAGTCCCGAAGCTCCAGCTGGACAAATCGCTCCTTTGGTCAACGGTCCGTTTGATAACCCAGAACTCATGGCCCAGGTCTTCAGCCAGTGCGCCCGGGTGACCATCGAAAACGAGTTCATTCCGGCATCTGCACTCAAAAAGGCGATTCAATTGGCGGGAAGAACGCCGGATTGCTTGGTTCCTGGTCTGGAGGCGATCGCGACTATACAAGACAAATTGCTCCAGCGCCAGAAGCTCATCGCCGCAGGCGTACCCTCGCCAGAGGCAGTACCACTCGATGGTGACGGGACGCTCGCCATCAGCAAGATCGGTTTTCCGATGGTACTCAAGTCCCGATTTGGCGGCTACGATGGCAAGGGAACACGGTTTGTCGAAGACACAGACGAGTTCGATCTCTACCGCAATCTTTGGCAATCGGGCGGTGGTTGGCTGGCTGAGCAGAAAGTGGATTTCAAACGCGAACTTGCCGTGATGGTTGTGGCCGCGCCAAATGGAATTTCGGTGTATCCGACGATGGAAACGCGGCAAGTCAATCACGTCTGCGATACGGTTTCTCCGGTGGATGCTGACGGCTCAGCGGTTGCGATTGCAGCAATCCGGGCGCTCGGCTGTATCGGGCTCTTTGGCGTCGAATTGTTCGAGACTCAATCCGGCGAAATCTTGGTCAACGAAATCGCGCCAAGACCGCACAATTCGGGCCACTACACCTTGGATTGGGGCGGCGCGAGCCAGTTCGAACAGCATGTCCGAATCGCGCTAGGACTGCCTCCCGCGCCGATTGATGGTTATCCGACGAGCATGGCAAATCTGCTTGGGCAAGAAACCCAGATCGACTACCGCGCCGGGCTTGGTGCAGCGTTGATCAAAGACCCAGGCTGCTTTGTGCATTGGTACGGAAAATCGAATCGGCCAGGAAGAAAGGTCGGGCACATCAACGCATCGGGACTGGACTCCCTTAACCGAGTTATTGAGGCAAGAAACACTTTTTATTCGGCTTGGGCACCCAAAGATTCGACCCAAGATAGTTAAACTATCATTAACCATGAAAACGGTTGAATTGAAGATTGTTGGAATGTCGTGCAACGGCTGTGTGAAGCATGCCACCGAGGCGCTCAACGGGGTTGATGGCGTGATCAGCGCGCGAGTTTCGCTTCCAAACAAGGGCGTGGTTTCGATGAACGACGATACAGCGCTGGAAGCGATCATCGAAGCGCTCATCGAAGCGCTCGATCAAGAGGGCTACACCGCCACCCCAGCAGAAGCCAGCTAATCGAGGCGCGCCATCAGCGGGTCGAGCACCGAATCCAGTAGCACCAGACACTCGATGTTGTGGTCGCGCACGATTGCGTTTTCGATGGCGAAATTTAGCGGGAGGAGCCGGGGCAACAAGCCTTCGACATCTTGAAACCACTCGCCATATTCCGCTGCGTGTTCGCTTTGGCTGAACACGGCAAGGCCGGCGAGCTTCCACTCGGGGACGTAATAGCAAGCCTGACGACCATCGGGCGCCTCTAGCACCCAGATCGGATCAGGGAACCCTGCCGCCTCGGGACAAGGCAGCAACCCCCGTGCGATAGACGGACTGCAAAGCCCACCGCTCATGAACCAAGGGACGTTTGAACTGTCCCAAAAGGTTTGGGACCATTGGAACGGGGCGCAATCAGGCGGTGTTGTATACTAGTGAAGACAATTTGGGGGCGAACGGGTTCGACAGGGCTGGTTCGACTTAGAGTTGCGAGCCGAGGCGCCGCTGGCCTCGTAAAAAGCGGCAAAAAAATAACTGCAAACAACAACTTTGCATACGCTGCTTAATTAAGCACGTCATCGAGCTGACGCCAGCCGTAAGCGTTAGAATCCGGTGTGATCAAATACGGATCGTTTCGTGAGCTTCTGTTCGTAGCAAGCGCGACTAAATAAACCGAACTGGGCAAGAAGTCAGCCGGCCCCTGGAGAGACTTCTGCCGAGACCAAGTAACGGGGAGACGCTCGTGGTAATTTTGAGGGCGACAGTTTTGGAACGGGGTTCAATTCCCCGCGCCTCCACCAAATTTTTCCTTTGTTGATTTTTCGCCAGCCAAGGTTTTCTGCCTTTTCCCGCATTTCGGCACAAAATTTGTTGCGTGACTGACAGATTCGTCTTATACTGGGAACAGAGGCAATGTAATGAATTCGTTCAAATCACTCTCACTTTTGGCATCAGCCATGTTCTTCAGTTCGTTGGCATCTGTTTCGTATGGGCAAGGTAATCCTCCGGGCGACCCACCGGGTGAAACTGAGTTGAATGAGCTAAGTTGCACTGATCCCATACCAAAGTACTTACGCTATGGCGTAAATCTTGACGGCGTGTATCAGGCAGATTGGGCATACATGCTTGGGCGACCTTGCTACGACGAGCGCCGACTAGATGACTTACTCATAGAGGCAGACTTTGTCAAGCTCCGTCTTGCTGGTTTTGAGCATGTTCGGATTCCGATTTCACCAGTGGCTTTCGGAGTCCATGACCAAACGGGCAAAGTCGAGCCAAGTTTCATATTTAAGAGAGAGGCTTCCGATCCATCCTTTAGCCCCGGTAATTGGCCAGTTGGATATCATATCAATGCCCAAGAGAATTTCGAGGCTCTTGCCGCCGACATCATTGCGGCACAAGCCCAAGGACTAGATGTCATTTTGGATTGCCATCCTTGGCTTGTGTCTCAAGCGCACTACGATTATGAGTGGAAAGGCGGTGCTGGAACAACGAAGCCACCATCGGGGACTTTCTTAGAAAATTTCTGCACCGATGGCCCCATGCCAATTCCGATCACTCAAAATCATCCACTACCAAAGTTTTGGTCCTCATTTTTGGCGGAACTTAGAATTCATCTAGACGTTCTTGAAAATCCGCTCTGCGGAGGAAATGTGTTTCAGGGCATTCACTTTGAAGTTTTGAATGAACCGATGGTGAATTTTTGGGGGCAAATAAGTGAAACGCAGTATGGTCCGCGATACTCCGAGGGTGCGTCGAATACATCTCTGGATCCTGCGATTGATCGACAGTGGAAGTTCGATCAACTGGCCAACTGGAAAGCAATCCAAGCCCAAGCAATAAAGGCTATTTACACTGAGGTCGATCCGGAAGGCAACCGGATTATTGTGTCGACTCTCACGAATCTTGTTGATAGTTTTGGCGAGCAAAAGCGGCAACCACTTGTCCCTGGAACGCCAACTTACCAATTCACACCGTACAGCCCCAGCGAAATGACGGCGATTGGGTGTCCAGAAAGTTACAGCCGGCGACTGATTTATGCCTATCATCCGTATTTGCCATTCAAGTACACGCACAAAGAACCGATAGGCGGAATCGCACCAGAGTATCTAAAAAAGCGAGATTACGGCGACAATTTTGTTGCTCCCCATACCTCATTTTTCTATCGCGATAATATCCTGGAAAGTGAGAACTCCAGCACAAGAACGAAGGCGATGCCCTACATGTTTGATTGGGTCGGCTCCTACGATAACCCCGCAATTATTGCAACGGAATTTGGCGTCATAAAGCGTGATGGAGACCCATACGCGGAACCGGACCCTGTACCCACAAATCCTACTACGCTGGACGTAGACGACTGGCAACGATACAAATGGCACTATGACTTGCGCACTCTAATGGAGGCTCACAACTCTGCATGGACAGTCTTTGGATATACCAGTACTTGGGGCGTGACTGGCAGGTTTGTCTATCTTGAGCGGTTTAAACTCAACGAAAACCCAATATATCACCGAAGTATAACCCGAAATGGCGGGGGAGTGATTCATCCGATGATGATCCAGGCTCTCTTCAGTGATACCAGACCAAGTGACGGTAATGATGACTAATCGAATTCTGTCCTTGGGGCTTGTTCTTGCATCAAGTTTCTCTCATGCATTGACTTGGTCAATGCGTGAAGTCAACGTGCCGGGACAAACCAATCTCAGGATCACCGGAATCAATAACTCTGGACAGATGTCTGCCCAGAGTAGCGATGTAAACTTTACAACTTCCAGCATTCACCGGATAAATATCAATGGGCAAGTCGAGTCCGCAACTGCCGGAAGTCTCCAGTATTTTGCTGTTCGCTCGGGCGGGATCAGTGAGGCAGGTGAAGTTGTGATCAACGGTGCGCCGCGTGCAGGAACAGGTGTAAAGCCAGTCGGTTATTGGACGCCAGGCGTAGGAGCAACAAGCCTAGTTTCTGTTGAGCCAGCTTTCTATAGTATCGGAACTTTCAATATGAACAGTTCCCATGTTGCAGTGGGCTGGGCGCAGTACACCGGACCTGACAGTTCAGTTCCCTCCGGTATGGCGATGGCGTTCTCTCCTACCAGCGGCGGTACGCTGAACCCAGGCTATTGGGACGGCGACAACATGGCCAGAGACATCGATGAAGCCGGAAACATTGTCGGATGTGTAAACCTAAATCCGATAATGTGGCGACCAGATGGAAGTTATGTTTCACTGGCCCAGCCGAACACGTATGGGTCGGCATGCAGCATCAATTCCAGCGGTCTCATTAGCGGCACACTGAACGATTCGGCCGGCAAACACCTTGCAATCTGGAATACATCTGGTCAGTTGCTCCACAAAATCTACATCGGCGATAAAGATTCAACGCCTAATCCACAGTCTGAGCAAATGTATATGAACGAGAACGGTGATGTGGTGGTAACTGTGCTCAAGAATGGTGCATTGCGCCACTGTTTTTGGTCGGAGTCAACAGGACTCCTTGACATCACCACGTCTTTCACCAACACCAGCGGTGGACGACTGAACATCATGGGGATCAACAACCGCAGGGAGATGATCGCTGGAGGCTATTTTGGAAACGCCTACAAGCAAAACCTCCTCCTCACCCCAGTGCCAGAGCCATCTGAGCTGATCGTTCTCGGGGTTGGGCTGGTGGGCGTCGTTCTCCGGCGACGCAAGAGAAAAGCAACCCGTTAGTTAGGGTCGCCGAGCTGACCGACGAGCACGACGTAGCCATCCGGATCCATGGCGCGAAGCTCGCCCGCAGGCATGTGGTGAGGGTGTGAAATGCCGAGCACGCATCCGTGACCAGCAAAATCGGCTTCCGACTCCGACAAGCCCGCGTCCACCAAATGCGCACGAAACGCCTTGACATCGGGGGCGTAGGTGTAGAACAAAACGGCCTGGATCGTGTGGTCAACCGGCCCGGAAGCCCGCGCCAGCATCAGCTTCTGGCCGCCGACTTCCATCATCGCCCAGAACGGATCATCGGCTGGCCCGTACACCGAAACGCAACTCATCCCCAGAATTTCGTAGAAGCGAATGGAGTTCTTCACGCTTGCGACGTGAGCATAGGGCGCAATCCCGGTGATCATCTTGTGGGTCATTCTACCCAGATTCTCAGCGGGTATCCTATGATTTCGAACTCAGAGGATTGAAAAACGATGCCTTACGTTGTCACAGAAGCTTGTATTGGAGTCAAGGACAAATCTTGCATGACCGTCTGCCCGGTGGATTGCATCTACGAAGGCGATGACATGGTGTTCATCCATCCTGACGAGTGCATCGACTGCGGACTGTGCGAACCTGAGTGCCCGGTCACCGCGATCTACGTTGATACCGACGTTCCTCCGAATTTCAAGAGCTATGTCGAGAAGAACGCGGTTGAAGCAGAGAAGCTCCGCAGCAAGTAATTCGGATTAGGCGGATTCGCGGCGGCTGACCAATGAATTGAATTGGTTGAGCCATTTTCCGGTGGTGATCCGGTCGTTTTGCCCGAGTTTGATTCCGATGCGATAGGAACCCATGCCGTCTTGCATCTCGCGGCAGTATTGCACCGTGCCATGAACTTGGAGCGTGCTACCTGGGCCTTTGATTTCCATTCGAACCACTGATCGCACTGTCACGCTGCGGCTCACGGCGATCGAAACTCCCGCCTTTGAGATATCCAGCACCATGCCCTTGAGCGGGCCATCCATATCCTGCATGTTGGCCAAGAACAACTCGGTGGCGATGCGCGCAGGCTCGGTGCAGTTGACAAATCGAAAATCGCCGTTGTTGCGGCAATGAGTTCCCAAAGCGTTGGTGGTAGACACCGTGCCCGAACCTAAAATTCGCTTATCGGGGCCGTGAATCTCGAAGATGACTGGCTCGTTGTCGCCGATGGTGGCGGGCACGTTGAGCAAAAACAACGAGTCTTCGGCGTCGATTGTCTTCACAACGGCGCTTAGAATTTTTCCGGTTGACAGCACCGTGATTCGTACACGCGTGCCTGCGACCTTGGCGAGCTCTTCTTGAGTCGTTGCCATCCCAAATAGGTTATATGGTCGAATTGAGGCTGATCTTTACTAAAACTGGTGTTTTGACCTGCCTTGCTGGGAGGGTCTAAACTGGGTTATCCTGTGGGTTAGAAGTGAACAACTACGAAGAGTTTTCTCGCGAAGAGCGCGCCGTTTACGATGTCCAAGAAAAATTCATCATGGAATGGGGGCGGATGAGCTCGAGCTGGGGCATCAATCGCACCATGGCGCAGATTCACGCGCTGCTCTTTATCACTGGCCGGCCGCACAATGTTGAGGAGATCATGGATCGGCTGAGCATCAGCCGCGGAAACGCCAGCATGAATCTGCGCGACTTGATGGATTGGGGCATCATCCGGCGGTTCCGGCGCAAAGGCGATCGAAAGGATATGTATCTGACCGATTCTGAGCCTTGGCAGATGGTCGCTCGGGTGGTGCGCGAACGCAAGCGCCGTGAGCTTGATCCGACGTCGAAAGTGCTTCAGGAATGCCTGGAGAACATCCCGCCGAATTCTCCAATGGATGAAGCTGAGCAGTTGCGCCATCGACTCGCAGGATTGTTGGAACTGTTCGCTTTGGTGGATTCGCTGTACGAACAGGTCTTTCGCAGCGATGAGACCTTCCGGCAAACGCTCAAGCTATTCGGCGCCAAAGAGTGAAGATTGAGGCCAAATGCGCCGAAAATTCACTCAAAGGTGAACCAATTTGGGCGTCCGCCAAAAGTCTTTTGCGTCTCAATCTGCTCCTGTTTTGCCCGTTCGCGATAACGTGCATTTCCCCCAGCTGATCAGCACATTGCTGGTCGGTCGCGAGATGAGTGCGCGCGCGGTCCATGCCGCATTGGGTGGTAACCAGCATGTTGTGGTGGTGGGGCAGCATGATTCTCTGGTCGAAAAGCCGAAGCCTGAAGACCTCTTTTCGATTGGAACCTTGAGCGAAGTGGTCCAGGTGATGCCAATGCCCGACGGCACTCAGCGCGTTGTATTGCGCGGCCTAAGCCGGGTGCGCTTGGACAAGCACGAGATGCACGATGGGCACTACTTTGCGTCGTTCGAAGTGCTGCTCGAAACGGATCGTGATGAACCGAAGGATGAAGCTCTTCGCCGGTCAGCCGTCGAGGAAATTATATCGATCGCCAACGCGGGCCGCGCGATTCCGTACGAAGCGCTGGAGCAGCTTCCCGAGATTCGATCCAACTGCTTGCTGGCGGATACCATTGCCGATTTGATGCCGATTTCAACGGCGCAAAAACAACAGATTTTGGAAGAGCTCGATAGCAGCGTCCGCATCGAAAAATTGGTCCAGCTGCTTGTGAGCGAACGTCAGCTGCTGGATATCCAAAGCGAAATTCGCGCTCGGGTAGAAGCTGAGCTCGGTAACACGCAGCGCGAATATTTCCTTCGCGAGCAGTTACGGGTCATTCAACAGCAACTCGGAGACGAAGCTGTCCTGAGCTCTGATAACGAGGGGCTTTGGGATCAGCTGGTGGCGAGCGGTTTGCCGGAAGAACAGCTTGCGAGAGCTCGTCAAGAGATTTTGCGGTTAGAGAGGCTCCCGTCGCAATCCCAAGAAGGCGGCGTTATTCGAAGTTATCTCGAATGCTTGGCGGACTTGCCTTGGCAAAAAGCCAGCACGTCAGAAATTAGTGTTAAAAATGCGGAAAAAATCTTGAATTCGCATCACTTTGGGCTTGATCAGATTAAGACTCGAATTTTGGACTTTTTAGCGGTGCGGCAATTGAACCCATCCATTCCTGGGCCGATACTGTGCTTCTCGGGGCCGCCTGGTGTTGGAAAGACGAGCTTGGCGAGGTCGATCGCGGAGGCTCTGGGTAGGAAATTCATCCGAATTTCTGTGGGCGGCGTTCGTGATGAGGCGGAGATCCGTGGCCATCGCCGAACTTATATTGGAGCCATGCCGGGGAGGATTATGCAGGGGATTCGGCAGTGTGGCGAGCGCAATCCCGTGATTTTGTTGGACGAGGTGGATAAGATCGCATTGGATTTGCGTGGCGATCCTACCAGCGCGCTGCTCGAAGCGCTCGATCCGGAGCAGAATTCTGCATTCAGCGATCACTACATCGAAGCACCGTTTGATCTGAGCCAAGTTTTCTTCATTTGCACCGCCAACGTACCGGAGCAGATTCCTGCCGCACTGCGGGATCGGATGGAGTTTATTGAGTTCAGGAGCTATACCGAAAGCGAAAAGCTACAGATTTCTGAGGATTTTCTCATCCCTCGTGCGAGGGACTCACACGGGCTCAAGAAAAATCAACTTAAAATCAGCAAAAAATCCTTGCAGTCGATTGTCCGGTTGTACACGCGAGAATCCGGAGTGAGGCAGTTGGAGCGGTGCATTGCGACCATTGCGAGAAAAAATGCTCGAAAAATAGCTGAAAATGCAGAGGCTACTTCCATTTCGAACGACGAGTTGTTGCAACATGCATTAGGTAAGCCGGTCTTTTCATACGGGAAAAAGTCTAAAGCGGACGAAATTGGTTCGGTGACCGGATTAGCTTATACACCGTTTGGAGGGGACATTCTGCCAATTGATGTTAATCTAATGCCAGTGAGTGGTGCACAACCAGAGATTCTTTTGACGGGTTATCTCGGAGAAGTGATGAAGGAGTCTGCGATGGCGGCAGTGACCTATCTTCGCTCGACCCAACTTCACCCGAAAGATGAAGAATTTAGGTTCGACGTCCATCTTCACGTTCCAGATGGTGCGATCCCAAAGGATGGGCCGAGCGCGGGGGTTTCGATTGCTACAGCACTTGCTTCAGCACACCTCAAGCGACCGGTCAAGGCAGACGTTGCCATGACTGGCGAGATCACTTTGCGTGGCAAAATCTTGGCCGTGGGCGGTATCCGAGAGAAGGTTATCGCGGCGCATCGGTCAGGGATACGAACAATTCTATTGCCGAAAGATAACGAGCGAGACCTCGATGAAATTCCGGCAGAAATTGCAAAAGAAATCCAGGTGCATCTAGTGACACACCTGGACGAAGTATTCGCTTTGGCTCTGGCTTAGCCCTCGGACGATTCGTACTTTTGCTTCAACGCCGCGACCACGGTGGGGTCGTTCAATGTCGTTGTATCTCCTAGTTCTCGACCCTCGGCAACATCTCGAAGCAGTCGCCGCATGATTTTGCCACTTCGAGTTTTCGGAAGCTCGGAGGTGATAATGATGTCGTCCGGCCTCGCCACCGGGCCGATCTTGTGTGCGACGTGTGTCTTGAGATCGTTTACCGTTCGGTCATCCACGAGATAGGTCGACTTGATCACAACAAAGGCACAGATTGCCTGACCTTTGAGTTCGTGAGTTTTGCCGATGACGGCCGCTTCAGCCACGCCCGGATGGTCAACCAATGCGGATTCGACTTCCATGGTGCTGATGTTGTGCCCAGCGACGAGCATGATGTCATCGACTCGACCGAGCAGGAACAAGTAACCATCTTCATCAAGCTTGACGCCATCACCAGGGAAGTACTTGCCTGGGAATCGCTCCCAATAGGTCTTCTTAAAGCGGTCTGGATCGCCCCAAATTCCGCGAAGCATTCCGGGCCATGGGTGAGTCAATGCAAGAATTCCGCCGATCGCGTGCTCAGGCTTTTCAACATGACCGCTGATCTCGGTGAGCACTTTACCGTCCTCATCGACAATCGTCGCGAAGATTCCAGGCAACGGACGGCACGCAGAACCCGGCTTGGTGGTAGTAATCCCCGGCAATGGCGAAATCATGATGTTCCCGGTTTCCGTTTGCCACCAGGTATCCACGATGGGGCACTTTCGCCAACCAATCCACTTGTGGTACCAGACCCAGGCCTCGGGGTTAATCGGCTCGCCGACGGAACCAAGGAGCCTGAGACTGCTGAGATCGCAATTCTCGGGATAGTGGGTGCCCCACTTCATAAAGGTCCGAATCGCAGTTGGAGCGGTGTAGAACACGGTGACCTTGTGCTTCTCGATCAGCTTCCAGAATCGGTCCTTGTCTGGCGTGTCTGGTGCGCCTTCGTAAACGACGACGGTCGCGGCATTTGACATCGGGCCATAGACAACGTAGCTGTGGCCAGTGACCCAGCCGCAATCTGCGCTGCACCAGTAGATGTCGAATGGCTTCAGGTCAAACACCCATCGGCTGGTGGCATTGACGCCGGTCATATAGCCGCCGGTAGTGTGCATGATGCCTTTTGGCTTGCCGGTCGAGCCACTGGTGTATAGAATAAACAGCAGGTCTTCGCTATCCATCGACTCGCAAGGGCAGTCTGTGGACTGTTGTGGAACGAGGTCGTGCCAGTAGAAATCTCGGCCAGCCACCATTGTTCCCGCGTTGAAGGTGCCGTCGCCAATTCTGCGAAGAACGAGCGATTTTTCAATGGTTGGACAGCCCAGTGCTAGGGCGTCATCCACAGTCTTTTTGAGCTCGACAACCTTGCCGCGTCGCCATCCACCATCTGCAGTGATGATGACCTTTGCACCAGCGTCATTGACGCGCTCGTGAATCGAATCCGCGCTAAACCCACCAAAGATCACACTGTGCGCCGCACCAATCCTCGCGCAGGCGAGCATTGCAAAACAGAGTTCAGCGACCATTGGCATGTAAATGCACACGCGGTCCCCTTTTTGCACGCCAAGAGATTTTAGGGCGTTGGCCAGGCGTTGAACTTCGGCTAGCGACTCTGCGTACGAGTAGTGGCGAACATCGCCCGGTTCGCCTTCAAAAATGATGGCGGTTTTGTCGCCCAGTCCTGCTTCGACGTGGCGATCCAGACAGTTGTAGCAAGCGTTGAGCTTTCCTCCGATAAACCACTTGGCATCAGGAAGGTCCCATTGCATCGGCTCGGTCCACTTTTCGAACCAGTCGAGTTGTTCGGCTTGCTCTTCCCAGAAGGCTACTGGGTTCGCGGCAGCGCGGGCGTACAGCGACGCATCCTTGACGTTTGCCTGGTGCCGGAAAGCTGCTGGCGGTGCGTAGAGGCGAGATTCTTCAAGAAGTGTATTGATTGTTTGGTGATCAGTAGGATTTGACAACAGCGTCTCCCTCATTCGTGACAAGATAATGAGTACATCCCATTTTAACCAGGGAAAGGCTCTAGAAACATGATCCTCCGCGTAGACAAGCAAAACTTCGCCGATGAAGTGAAATCGAGACTGGCCGTAAACGAGGTTTACGTACAGCCTCGTGGACGACGAACCGAGGTCACGGCGTCCAAGCCTGGCGCAGGATTGGTGATCGCCTCTAAATTCCCAGAGTCGGTGACGCTGGCAACGCGAACTCTGGAAGAAGCGGGATTCGTCGTTCGGGAAGGGCTGTGGGCGGATTCGATCGAGGACCTAGAGCACGACGAGCGCACGCCGTTCGTGCTGGCAGTGGCCTACAAGAGTGAGAACGGGGCGCCTGGAATCTGGGTCGATGCGGACCATTACGAACGATCGCATGGAGAAGTTCTCCGTAGGATGTTTGAAGAGTTCGTGGAGAATGGGGAAGTGAAGGAGACCACCTTCGACGAGTTTGTGAATGCGATTTCTGCGAACGTGGTGGTGCTCAGTCCACACGAGATCGAGTCGTTTGCCGAGAGAAACCTTTGCTAAAGTTGCAAGAAAATCGCAAAATATTCAACAAATATTCCTAAAGATTCCCCTATAATATCGGTTAGGAGCGTGGTTCTTCGCCAATGTCTACCGGATTCACTCAATTTGTTGGCATCGATAACTTAACGCCTGGCACTCAGGAGGCGCGGCATATCCCTCCTATCACCAATGTCGCCGTCGGAAGCCCTCGGCCCCGGGCTGTGGTGCTCGTTGATGAGCCGGTGAAGCGTCATTGCATCGTTCGGCGGTACATGGCGCAAGGCTACCGAGTGGTGTCGGGATCGATCAAGGACTTATGGCTTTACCGCCAGGTGTTTCCCAGGGCGACTTTTGTGTTTTCCGAAATGCACCCGCTTTGCTCGGCGATGGTTGAGTCTTCACAAACAAAATGCCACCTCGTGACGGAGTCAATCGAGGTGGCAGAGCTCGCTTATGCGATGGGTGCTCAGGCCGTTATCGGCCCAATCCACCCTGACTAAAGCGCATGGCCACGTTTACGACGGATAAGAGCGCTGAAATCACCGTCACCACAATCGCGACTGTTTTCAAGGTGCTTCCGGAAGGATTTCCACGTGCGATTTCTTTATCTGCACCTTTGATCGCCAAGTAGCCGAAGATTGGCCAGCAGCAGCACAAGGTCAGTACGATGAACGCGTAAACCTTGTTCGTCTCGGATGGCGAATTATCTATTGGTCCACCCATTGGACCTCGTGGATATGGTGCGCCTCCACCTGATGGTTGATTGGAGAATGCGCCTGGTGCCGACGGTGCTTGATAGGATGGTGGGTTGCTCGGCATTTGAGTTACCGGCTTGGGAACATTTAGTCCTGGCACATCCGCACCCATTACGCGCGCACCGGTGGCCGCGTCTTCGAGCTGGGTCTGAGCGGTCACGCGCCCTTCCAACGCCCACTGATTCAACGTCGCCAAGTCGGCTGGGCCATATTTTTGCCCTGTCGCCATATCCACAACAAAATACTGATTCATGTTTTGAGTCCCCTCTGGGTTCAAGACGCAACAACACTCAAGTTGGATGCACGCCGACTCGATGCTTGGGAATTGGGCGAGATTCTGACCGCACCTCCCCGAGGCCACGCCCTCGTGGGATTCGCTCCGCTCCCCCACTCCGCCTCGGTGCGGTCAGCGTGGCTAGGCAATGTGAGTTCTTGGCGAAAATCAGTAGGTGATCGGCTATCATGCGGTTCTGTATGGGGAAAGAATTTGCAAGTACTTCTGAATCCTCCCCGGCAAAAACAGAATTGAATTCTTATGAGACCTACATTGCGGTTTTGCTTGGCGTCGAAGTCAATTCACTCCATCGCTGGTCCGCAAAATTCGCAAATCTGAGGAGGAGAATCAGAGCAGTAAATGCCTCGTCCTCTGACAAGGCGGTGTTGGCACCATGTGCTGACTCGTCTCGCCAATAGTGGAGCAGGCCAGTGTAGTTCGCAAGACTGCTGGTTACAACACCATTTTGATTTGCAAGTATGATTCGTTCGATTTTGCTTCTCCCGCTTCCAGTTCGATATTGCTTTAGGACTTCTTCTTCGTTTCCAAGTCTCGCAATGGCAAGAGCAAGCAGGATAGATTCCGTCGCCGCTCCACACATTGCGCAACATGCAAAGTAAATTCTCGCCTGATAGCATGCCAGGGCCTCCTTGCTTCTCGTGAAAAACCCACTTCCAAATCTGGTTGAGTGAGAATAGAGCAATTGTGAGAATCTACTATGTTCATTGGGTAAACACTCATGCAAATTAGTTTCAGATAACCATTTGCGACCAAACTCCGTGATCGAGAAGTCTGCCCCGATTGTGCGTGTTGAAACTTGTCCGTTGTCCTGCATTGGATAACTTGGATTCGGACTTAGCACGCCGCGAAGTACAAGGTGCCAGGCTGCGGCATAAAGTGGTTCTGAGTTTTTCTTTAAATCGGTTCGTGCTGAGAACATTCCTTGACCCGAGTGCTCCTTTCGAAGCCTCTCGAATTGCTCATCGCACAATAGTTTTACAACTTCTGGAATATACAGGTCGGCAGATGATGAAAAACGCGAATTGGTCCCAACTTGAAGGCATCGACTTCGAAGAAATGTTATTACATGGACCAGGGCACATTCTTCGGAGAGTTCCGGCAAATGAATTGTCAAGTGCATTGAGTGATTTTAACAAATGGAACTGATGTGAAAGTGGAAAAACTAACAACAGGATCGATTGTTTTTGAATTTGAGAAGAACTCTGTTCTGCAAATTCGATTAATGTAACATTCGATGTTACTCTCCAATCACCAGCTGATTACTGCTCCTTGTGATAGCCATCCGATATGGGAAAAATGCCCATACGTCCCCGTTTCGGAAAGCGTTCTAGGCGGGAAAATGGCGGAGAGGGTGGGATTCGAACCCACGGTACCTTGCGATACACCGCATTTCGAGTGCGGCGCACTAGACCACTATGCGACCTCTCCGGGCCGGGCAAATTATATCCAAAAATAGGCGGATTCTGCCAAGGCAAGCATCGACCGCGCGTCTAGCGTACGGTCATCGCGGCTTGCTCAACGCTATCAGTATCGGTTCTTTCCCCGTTTTTGTACACCGAAAAAATCGGGCCGGGTTCGGTAGGGCGAGGAACGACCAGTGCGGCTGGTGCGCGTTCAAAAATCGCTTCTGAGTTCGCCAATGCGTTTGGACCACGGCAAATCACGACGCGGCCCTCGCGGGTCGAGTATCCGGCGGCGAATACGCCAGAACAGCGACGCTGAGTTTCATTGGCGATCAAGGCAAAATTGCCCACGCCGCCGCGGGCGAACTCGATGAGCTCTTGACCCGCCTTTTGCTCGGCTTCACCTTCAAACGTGGAGAGGATCAGACCGTAATCGTTGGCGAGATCGATGGCTTTCGCGGACGTGCTCATGCTCAGCCGGTCGACCAGTTCAGGAATGGATTGCCCGCCTGGAAGTACGTCCGAACGTTGCGGACTGTTGTTGATCAGAACCCCTTGGCGGCGAGTCGCAAACAACTCAATGGCCCTGCGCAGAACCTTTAATCCATCCGAAAAGTCGTCGGACGATCCGGTCAACAAGAACTGTTGCAGCGCGGCGTCGGCGTAGGCGAGATAGTCGCCAAGATAGGCCGGCTCGGCCGAAGCCTCACCCGCTTGGCGTAAGACGTCGTTGTATCCCGATCGAAACGTGGCGAGATTCTTGAACAGCGTTGCAGCTTCTCGGATATAGGTGCGGTTATCCATCAGACGCGCAGTTTCGATCAATCGCGCGACGACTGTCGAATTGACGTCGTTGACGTAGAGCCCAGATCGCTTGACATCAAGAGTCTTTGGACGCTGCCGGAGCGATTCTAGCATCGCCAAGATTTGGTCCTTGTATGATTCAAAATTTGCAATCGAGACCATGCGCGGGTGCATCTCTGGATTGCGGTTCGCGTTGAGGTCCAAGTACCAATCCAAGTTCAATTGCTCTTCGATAGAGAAGTTTTCTGCAAGAAATCGAACGGAAAAGCTACTGGCTTGGCTGCGGTTCATTCCGACCGCGTCGCTCTTTTCGTAAGCGTCGTAATAGGGCAATGCCGCACGTTCGCGCTGGAACATTTTCAGAGTCAACTCGGCGGCTTCCCGGTAGATCGTTTTGCCTGTGATTCGATAAGCCTTGGCACATATCAAGGCCATTTCGGCATTCAGAACGGCGTACTTTTCGTAGTCGACACCGGTCCAACCTTTCCCGCGCGCTTGATAGAAAAACCCACCGCGAATCCAGTCTACGATGCCCGAGCAAATGACAGGTTCGAGTGATGCCGAAAGGAGGTCTACGTCACCCACCCGGATCAGAAAATCGTACGCTTGCGGATTTAATCGATAGAGAGTTCGTACAGGCCATCCGCCAGAATTCTTGTCCAGATTGTCTGCGAGCCACTGGCGATGTTGATCGGTGTCCAGCGTCTGGTACGAGCCCGAATCCAGGAGTGTGTTGGCCTGCGTGGCTTGACTGGCTCCGGGCGCTGCACCGGTGTAGTTTGGGTTCTGAATCTGACGGAACGCGTTCAGTTGAAATCGCAGGCTCTCGGCCGCTCGCCGGATGTTCTGTGTCGGATCAGAATCGAAGAGGAGTCTGTTGCCGAACACCTTGGCATCCGGTGTCAAGTACCAGATTTGGAAGCTAGGGTCCCAGCCGTCGCGTGCGCGATAAATAGGATCGAATAGGCTGGCGAGATACGGCTGAAGCGTCGCGTCAACTCGAATGCAGACGAAATTGCGGCGATAAATCTCGGCGAACTCTGGATCTTTGAAGACCGAGTCCTCATAAACTTTTCCAGCTCGACTACTGGCATCGCCGACGACGAATAGAATCGGCTTGTCTTCACGTTTAGCCTGGGCCAGGGATTCGACTGAGAGCTTTTGCCACGGAATCTCTTGCTGGGTGCCCTGCTGGAAGAAAGGTGGATCGGTGGTATCGACATTCTGAGAACCGGGTGGCGGCACAAAGCGTCGCAAAGACTCTGCTACGGCTCCCGAAAATGCGATGAGGAGAACCGTCAAGGTGACCGCTGGGTAAAAAGTCTTTTCTTTTGAGCGACGCATGACTCGGTATCTATTGTGGGACGTTTTGAAAATGGATGAGAGAGGTTATAATCTAGGGCAATGAGCATTTCGCTCGATGAAGTCAAGCATATTGCAAAGCTGGCCCGGTTGGAACTTACCGCCGAAGAGCTTTCTGCGTTCCAGGGTGAGCTGAATGCGCTCCTGGGGCACTTTCAAGACGTCAACCTTGTTGACGTGACGGGCTTTTTACCAAAGCCTCATGCTGTCGCGCTCCAAAACATCATGTCCATGGATGTTGTCCGCCATGGATTGCGCCGAGAAGACGCACTTCGCAATGCGCCAACGAGCAAAGCTGGGCTGTTTGTGGTTCCCACCATCATCGAGGACTAAACCGAGATGCTGAATAAACTTTCTGCAACGTCCCTTGCGGCGAAACTCTCCGCACGTGAACTGACGGTTTCCGATGTCGTTCAGGAGCATCTTGCGGCCATCGACGCGAACGATTCCAAGCTTGGAACATTTCTCACTCGAGCGGATGAGGGGCAGATCGAAGCTCAAGTCAGTGCTGCCCAAGCCATGGTTGACGCTGGCACGGCAGGACCGCTCACCGGAATTCCAGTCGCGATCAAAGACAACATCTCGACTGAAGGATTGCGGACGACATGCGCAAGCAAAATCCTAGAGAATTACATCCCGCCGTTTGATGCGACTGTCATCAAAAAGCTGAAATCTGCGGGTGCGATCATCGTTGGGAAAACCAATCTCGATGAGTTTGCGATGGGCGGCTCCAACGAGCACTCCGCCTTCTTCCCGGCCCGAAACCCTTGGGACACAACACGATCCCCTGGCGGTTCATCCGGTGGTTCGGCTGCTGCTGTCGCAGGGCGATTAACCCCAATATCTCTGGGATCCGACACGGGTGGATCAATCCGGCAACCCGCCTCTTTGACTGGAATTGTCGGCTATAAGCCGACTTACGGAATGGTGTCGCGATATGGTTTGGTCGCATTCGGCTCTTCGCTCGATCAAATCGGACCCTTCGCCCGAACAGTCGAAGATGCGGCGGCACTCGCAACTGTAATTTCTGGGCATTGTGAATTGGATTCGACCTCGCTTCCTGGAAATGGCCTCGACTTTTCAACCCTGAAATCAGGAAGCTTGAAGGGTGTTCGATTCGCGGCTCCAAAAGAGTTCTTTGGTGAGGCACTTGATGCTGGAGTTGCCGCGAAGGTCCAAGAAGTGATCGAACTCTTGCGGCGGGAAGGTGCGGTCGTCGACGAAGTTTCCGTTCCAGAAATCGCTCAGGGCGTAACGACTTATTACATCATCGCTCCGGCCGAAGCCAGTAGCAATCTGGCACGGTTCGATGGCGTGCGTTATGGGCCGCGGGAAATGCCGACCGCAACGCACGACCTCACAGAAGTCACCCGAGGGCGACTCTTCGGTCACGAAGTTAAGGCGCGAATCATGATGGGCACCTACGTTCTGAGCGCGGGCTATTACGATGCGTATTACTTGCGCGCCCAGCAGGTCCGTGGAAAGATGGTGGCTTCATTCGAGGCGCTGTACCAAAATTACGATTTTGTGATTGGTCCGACATCACCGATTCCAGCGTTCAAGATTGGCGAACTGCAAAACGATCCGATGGCGGAAAAGCTAGTCGACCTTTGCACCATTCCGGCGAATATGGGTGGATTCCCGGCGGTTTCGTTGCCTTGCGGGCTCTCGAACGGACTGCCAGTCGGTGTGCAACTGATGGGCAAAGTGTGCGATGATGCGCGCATGATGAGCATTGCGTTCGCCCTCGAAAGCGCACTAGCATTCAGCGACGAACCCAACCTAAACTAGTTTCGTACAAAGGACCATGAACGCAGAGCAGCGTCATCGCAGGGAGATTGTTCTAAAAGGGATAAAGAGCCCTTTGAGGATCGCATGCGCTACCGCTGCTGGTCTCGGTCTGCTGTCGATTTTTCTTCCAATATCAACTGGATATCACGTTGCCGGCGCGATGCTGATGTTGGCGACGGGTGGGCTCTGGTACAGCAATTGGGTCGAAGATCGTAAGCGTCCGCTTTTCAAATATCACCCCTATGTTGCGCTTTGGAAGACGGTGGTTGACCGGCTAGAGCGATTTGAGAAGGCGTATGCAGGTGTGCATGGCACGCTTGATGAAGAACTCCCCATTCTGAAGAAGAAGGTTTTGGACACCGCGGACACGGTTTTTGGAGCGCTATTGCGCGCCGACGTCATGCGGATTGAGCTTGAAAAGAGCGAGGGACCCAATGCGGGAGCCTTCCTCGCTGCGCCGGATATGAGCCGCCCAGCCAACGATGCCAAGGTTCAAGAGCTGTATCAACTCGCAGACCGAAACATGGCTGAATATCGCCAGCGGTTAGGCGCGGTCACCTCGGGAATTCATCGCTGCGAAGCGCAGACGACTGTGTTCGTGACCACCCTCGATAACCTTAGAATGCGGTTGCTTGGATACAGATTGATCGGTAAATCGCCGGAGATCGAGCACCAGCAGTTCTTGGATTCAATTGGATCGGCAAAGGCCGAACTGGATGCAGTCGACAAGGCGCTTGAAGAGCTTAGCTTTGATCGACTCGTGGCGCAGTCTGAGCTCGAAATGGCGGTGGCTCCCGTGGAACTGTCGCCAACGCTTGAGGATCGATTGAATCAAGTGACCGCACCTCCACCGTTGCCGGTTGACGCCAAAATCGAGGATCGACCTGAATGAAAATTCGGGCGACGTGCCACGCGAAGATCAACCTTTTTTTGAGTGTCGGCGCGCCGGAGCCCAGTGGTTACCACCCCATTCGAACCGTGTTTCAATCCATCGCATTAGGCGATGAAATGACAGTCGAAACCGCTGATTCTGAAACCGTTATTTTCTCCGGAGCCGAAGTTCCTTCCGAAAACACCGTATCGAAAACCTTGCGGTTGCTCAGGGAAATCCACAACATTCCGCCACTTAAAATCCAGATCGAAAAGTTGGTTCCACCAGAGTCTGGGCTTGGCGGAGGTAGCGCAAATGCTGGGAAGCTGATGTTGATCGTTTCTCGGATTATCGGACGCCCGGTGGATGATTTCTTCGGAGATGTGGCAAGCGTAGTCGGTGCAGATGTCCCCTTCTTTTTGACCGGTGGGACCGCACTGGGCGAAGGTTATGGAGACCGGTTGACCGCAGAGGATGATATTCCGGAAAAGGCTGTGGTCATCGTCCGGCCGAATGAGGGGATATCGACTGGAGCGGCGTATGCGGCTTTGGATCGAACACCACGGCCTTTCTTAGATTTCCCGACCGAGCTTCCGCCGAGGTCACCCTACAACGACTTTGAGCGTGTCGCGCCGTGCGTCTGCGGTGAGATCGCCGAGCGGTTGCAAGCATTAGGTTCTGAATTTGCAATGCTCTCTGGCTCAGGAAGTGCTGTTTTTGGGCTCTTTTCGGACAACGAGTTAGCGCAGAAAGCTGCGTCAAATCTGCAGGAGTTTGGGAAGGTGATCGTCACACGCACCGCAACCCGTGCAGAATCACTACAGGTGGAGCAGATTTCATGAAGGCTATCGTGATGGCGGGGGCAAAACTGCGCGAACCTGATGCCAGCGAGCTCGGGCTGGTTTGGCGGTGCGAAGTGCCGGTCAAAGGGCGCCCGATGGTTGACCATGTTCTCGATGCGCTCAAGCCAAATTTTGAACCAATTGTCATCGGAGGGCCAGAACGGCACGATGTTTGCTGGATAGAAGGTGGACACACGCTCCTTGAAAATTTTAAGAAAGGGCTGGACGCAACCGATGAGCAACGGTTGATGGTGGTGGGGTCAGATATCCCATTCATCCAGCCAGAAGACCTTCAGCGATTCTACGATCATGCCGATCCGTTAGCAGCGATTAACTATCCGATTGTAGAAACGAGCGAGATCGACCGTGCGTTTCCGGGCATGAAGCGCACGGTACTTTCTCTGAAAGAAGGCACTTTTACGGGTGGGAACGCCTTCGTCGTCGACCGATTCTTAATGAACCGGATTCTGCCGACGATCGAAAAGACTTTCGAAGCGCGAAAGAGTCCGATAAAACTCGGTCAGGTGCTGGGGATGAGAACGCTGATGCTGGTTCTCAAAACGCAGTTCTTCAAGGGTTCAGTATCGATTTCTGAACTCGAAAGCCAGGTTGGCAAGTCGCTTGGAGCGAAGGTGAAAGCGATCACCGGGCAAGCCCCAGCAATTGCAGCAGATATTGACACAACTGAGCATTTTGCCTGGGTCCGAACTCTCTAGAAATGGCAATAAACAGCCGACATGTATTCCATGGCTGTTACAACGTCCATGCCCAAGATGATCGATCCGAAGCTCACGGAATCGTATCTCATGAATCTAGTCGGAGTAGTTGATGCTTCAGTCTGGTGGCAAGATGGCGACTTAAACGCCTACGTCACCGTGCTCGACGAGAGTCCGTTCTCGCAGAGCGACTACAAGCGATGCTGTGTACAGGATCTTGGCCTGCACCAAACGCCGCGAAACATCACGATCGAGCAACGCCGCCTTCGAGTAGCGTAAGCCCGATCTAACTTTACTTCAATGTCTGCAGAGCCCCACGCCGAGAGGCTGTGGGGCTTTGTTCTAACTGATGCCCGAATTTGCACTATTGCGTATAGATTTACGTATCTAATAAAATAGAACTATGGCCACAACCTCCCAGCAAGCGCTGGTGAATCAAATCCGCGCCGAATTCCCGATCCTAGGGAGATCGGTGAGAGGCAAACGACTGGCCTATCTCGACAACGCTGCGACCACCCAAAAACCCCAGTCGGTGATCGACGCGACCGCAAAATTTTATTCCGATCAGAACGCGAATATCCACCGGGCCGTTCATGAGCTTAGCGAGATTTCGACTCAAATCTACGACACAGTTCGGGCCGAGTTTGCTCGTTTCGTATGCGCTCCAGACGCGGACTCGGTGATTTACACCAAGGGGTGTACTGAGTCGATAAATCTGGTGGCAAGCAGTTGGGCGGAGCCCAACCTTGAACCCGGAGACGTGATTCTGGTCTCGCACATGGAGCACCATGCAAACATCGTGCCCTGGCAAGTCGCGGCCGAGCGGAAGGGCGCCACAGTTGTGCCGATTGCGATCACCGATTCGGGCGAAATTGATCTCGAGGATCTTCAGTCCAAACTTAAGGAACACCGAGTACGACTGGTCGCGGTCAAGCATGTTTGCAACACCTTGGGCACGGTCAATCCCGTTCGCCAGATCGTTGAAATGGCGCACTCCTCGGGAGCATTGGTGTTGGTGGATGGCGCGCAAGCATTAGCGCATGAAGAGATCGATCTGACTGAGCTTGATGCTGACTTCTATACTTTCAGTTCGCACAAGGCGTACGGCCCAACCGGGCTAGGATTCCTTTATGGTCGGAAGTCGCTTCTGAAGCAGATGCGGCCCTACCAAGTCGGCGGGGATAACATCAAAATCGTCAGTTTTGAAAAGACTTCGTTCGCCGATCTGCCCAACAAATTTGAGCCTGGCACTCCAAACATTGCGGGCATTGCGGGTTTTGCTGCGGCTCTAGAGTTCTTGCAGCGGATCGAAGTTTCGAATTCAAATTCAGCCGCCCGAGTGCACGAACAGAAGCTGCTCGAACTCGCGACAGCTGGGTTATTAGAGATTCCCGGCGTCCGGATTATCGGGAGTGCGCCGAACAAGGCTCCTGTGATCAGTTTCGTTTGTGAATGGGGCCACCCGCATGATGTCGGGACGATCCTAGATCAGCACGGAGTGGCAGTGCGCACGGGCCACCACTGTTGTATGCCACTTATGAAGCGTATGGCAGTTCCGGCGACAACTCGGGCGAGTTTTGCCGTGTACAACGACGAAGAGGATGTCGAGCAACTCCTCGTAGCGGTCAGGTCGGCAAGGAATCTACTTTGGAATTAAACGAGCTTTATCAAGAAGTGTTGTTGGATCACAACAAGCGGCCCAGAAACTATGGGTCACTGCCGGAAGCCACTCACAATGCCGATGCCGTCAATCCGCTCTGCGGGGACGAGGTGCACCTGCACCTCGTTGTGGATGGGGACACCGTCAGCGACGTTCGGTTCGAAGGGAGCGGCTGCGCGATCAGCGTGGCAAGCGCGAGCATGCTCACCGAAGCCATCAAGGGAATGAAGGTGGAAGAGGTGCGCGATTTGGCGAAGCGATTCCGCGACGTTCTGGTCGAAAAGAAGCAGGATGATCTCGGAGATTTGGAAGTTTTTACGGGAGTGCAGAATTTCCCGATGCGAGTGAAATGCGCCACGATGGCCTGGCACACGGCCGTCGAAGCGCTTGAAGGAGTTTGACCATGCCAGAACCTATTGACACCACAACAATCCAGGAGAGAACCCTGAATACCATCCAGAAGAGCTTGCTGGAAAACGATGTGGTGGAAGCCCTTCGCGAAATCTATGACCCAGAACTTCCGGTCAACATCTACGACCTTGGCTTGATTTACGACATCGACGTTGCGGACAACGCTGACGTGTTGGTCACCATGACTCTGACCTCACCCGCCTGTCCTGTCGCAGAGTCATTGCCCGGGGAAGTGCAGGACGCGGTCAATCAAGTTGCGGGAGTCAGGGACGGCCGAGTGAATTTGGTTTGGGACCCCCCATATAGCCTCGATCGGATGCCTGAGCACATTCAACTTGAATTAGGCTTGATGTAAAATCAATCATATATAGTAAAGTAAAGAAAACATGAAGGTTTCTGCGCAAAAAGAATATGGGCTAAGGTGCCTGCTGGCAATTGCCAACAAGGGCGCTGGTGCGACTATGACCATTCCGGAACTGAGTGAGGCTGAAGGAATGAGCCAGCCCTATGTGGGGAAGCTGATGTCGATCTTGAGAAAGGGAGGCTATGTGACCAGTACTCGCGGGCAGATTGGTGGATATTGCTTGGCGAGCCCAGCGAGCGAAATCAAGCTATCGGCGGTTTTGGCTGAACTTGGAGGACGACTCTTCTCGGAAGACTTTTGTGATCGGCATCCTGGGATTCAAGAGCAGTGCGCGCACCTTCACGACTGCGCGTTGAACGGACTTTGGGCAAAGGTGCAAGCCGTGGTTGACGAGGTTCTTTCCCAAGCGACGCTACAAGATTTGGTAGACCGCAAGTTCGACGTCTTCTCCAATGTCGATCGAGAAAGCACCATACCTGTAATGCAGTGAGCGAATTTCCTATTCAAATCGAACCTAGCGCGTTGGATTACCTAGCAAAAATGCTGGCACGCAAAGGCCAGCCGGGCGATTTCATTCGAGTCGGAGTCAATGGTGGCGGATGCTCCGGGTTTGAATATCTCATCAAGATCGAGTCGGTCCAGCGAGAAAGTGATCTCGAACTGATGATCGGTGAAGTGAAGTTCGTGTGTGACCCAAAGAGCGCAAAGTTTCTTTCTGGAGCATTGCTCAAATCCTCTGGGAACTTGATCGGTGGTGGCTTGACTTTTGAAAATCCGAATGCCGAAAGAAGCTGTGGCTGCGGCACTAGCTTCACCCCGAAGTCCTGATGCCGCTACTTTCAGTTGGTTACGGCAAAGACAATTTTGATGCGCTCATCGAGCGTTTGGCACCGTTCAGAATCAGCCATCTCGCCGACGTGCGAACCAATCCTTATTCACGGTATCAAACCGATTTCAGAGGTAAGGAGTTCGAAGACGCGGTCAACAAATCCGGCATCAAGTACGTGTTCTTGGGTGACCGGCTTGGAGGCAAACCGAGCGATCCAGAAGTGATGACCGATGGTGAAATCGACTGGCAGAAAGTACGCCACTCGGTTTGGTATGTCGAGGCTTTGGACAAGCTTGTGGAAGCGGCAGAAAACGATAAAAATCGAATCTGCCTGATGTGTGGATGCGGAATGCCAGGGGAGTGCCACCGTGGAACAAAGCTGTGCGAATACCTTCTGGAGCGCGGCCTCGATACCCTGCACATCCTGCCAAACGGGGAAACGATTCTCCAAAGCGAATTGCGCTTACAGTGGCTCTCGCAACCGGCTTTGTTCTAAGGCTCGTTCAGAAAATCGTGGATCTTCTTTGCGAGCACTAAGGTGATCGTGGGCACGGCGGCGATCTCTTCGACAGTCGCGCGCCGGATCGCTTCTGATGACCCAAAGGTTCGCAAAAGCAATCGCCTCCTTCTCGGTCCGATCCCTGGAATCTCGTCCAGCACGCTCCCATGAGCACGCTTTTCTCTCAACTTGCGATGGAACGAAAGCGCGAAACGGTGGGCCTCATCTCTCAGCTTTCGTAACATCAGCAGCCCGGGCGACATCATCGGCAGTTCAAGGTCGTTGTATGCGTAGCCTGCCTCTTGCCCTTCGTCATAGACATAACTGCCGCGACGGAGCTTTTCTTGTGGCGAGAGTTCGACATCCTTGACTTTGGTTGGCACCACGATGAGCTCTTGCTTTTTCGCGAGCCCAACCATCGGAACGCTGAGGTTAAGCTGATCTCGCGCCTTGAGAGCCGCCGCCAGCTGACCTCGGCCCCCGTCAATCATGATGAGTTCGGGGAGCTTGCTGAACTTGGGATCGCCATCCAGATAGGCGCGCAAACGCCTGGTGATCACTTCGTGCATCATCGCGAAGTCGTTGGGGCTTTCGGGGTGAAAACGCACTTTGAACCGCCGATATTCGCTTGGCATTGCTTGACCATTTTCGACCACCACCATCGACCCCACCGGCGCAGTGCCTTGAATGTTGGAGATGTCGTAACCTTCGATCCGCATTGGCAGCTCTGGCAGGCCGATCGATTCGTATAACTGCTGCATCGCTTCTTCGGCCCAAGCTTCTTTGGCGTCGATTTCCCGCTTGAATGCTTCAAGTGCTTGTTCGGCGTTTTGGGCGGCGAGATCGACCAAACGAGCCTTCTCACCCGTGCGTGGCACGTCGATGCTCACTGCCGCGCCACGCTTTTGCCGGAGCCATTGCTGCACGATGTTGCGCTCTTCGATTTCCACTGGCAAAAGGATTTCCCGCGGTACTTCGGCGGCGTCGGAATAATATTGTTTAACGAACTCTTGCACGGCCTCGACCGGGTTAGCCTCGGCTGCGCCATCCAGCATGAACTGACGTTGCCCGACGAGCTTTCCGTGCCGGATGTAGAGCATTTGTACCGCGGCACCACGATCATCTTTGACCACCGCCACGACATCCCGATCTTCTTCGTCGGTGCTGAGGACACGCTGACGTTCTTGGATTCGACTAAGCGCGGTGATCTGGTCCCGTAGTTGGGCCGCCCGCTCAAAATCCAGTTCTTCGGCCGCCGCAGACATTTCTTCCTGCAGGTTGTCCAGAATTCCTTCGTCTTTGCCTTGGAGGAAATCCTGCACCTTGCCGACGACCACGGCATACTCTGCTGGGTCCGCCATTCCGGCGCACGGTGCGAGGCATTGCCCCATGTGATAGTAGAGGCAAGGCCGCTGTTCAGCTCGCCCGCTCCAAGATTTCCCGCAGGGAATCAGTGGGAACGATTTGTGAAGCAGCTTGATCGTGTCTCGAACAGCGTACGATGAAGTGTACGGGCCGAAGTACTTTCCTCCACCCTTTTTGACTTGGCGGGTGAAGATCACCCTCGGGAATTTCTCTTTGGTGAGGAGGATGTAAGGGTAGCTCTTGTCATCACGAAGCCGAACGTTATATGGCGGGCGATGCTGTTTGATGAGATTGCACTCGAGAACGAGCGCCTCAACTTCGGACTCAACAACAATCCACTCGATGTCCGCGATCTTGAAGACCAACCGCTCGATACGAGAACTATGCCGAGTGGACTTTTGAAAATACGACCGGACCCGAGATTTGAGTGAGATCGCCTTTCCGACGTACAAAACCGATCCTTCGGCGTCACGATAGATGTAACACCCAGGTTGGGCTGGAAGCAGTTTCAGCCGCTCGTCAATGTGGGCTTTGTTCTTGTTGGAGGCGGGCATCGGCGGCGATCTATTCTACGCAGAAATTCTGCGCGATCACACCCAGCCGCTGGCTTGCCGGAAGAATCGGTCGGTGATCGGACGCCGAACCATGGCGAATAGGAAGTTGGGATAACCGACCATGGAGTCCAATTCGTAATCTGCAGGCGGCGCAAACACAACGAGCGGAGTCCCGCATGACTTTTCATGAGACATTTTTGCCTCCGCGAAATCTTCGTAACCTTTGATCTTTCCAGGTTCGGTGAGGGTGGCGATGAGATCGACGAACATCAAATCCGCATCGGATGCATCCTCTAGCGCCGGCCCCCAATGGTCATGGACTTTCAGTTGATAGTGCGTCCCGTAAGCCTTCTCAGCAGCCAAAATGATCTCCTTCTCTTTCGTGACCAGAACAAATTTCATGATAAAACCAATATGATGGTGCTTGCACCTGAGGTACAGACGTTCATGATTAACAAAAAATTGTCAGGAACCATTCCTGGATTAGTTGCGTTGTAAACTACAGCGATAGCGAATCTATACTTAGGAGTCAACAATGGAGATGGTTACAGAAATTTCAGAAGATCGGCTACCCCTTTTAGCGCCATCCGATGAGTTCGAACGTCGAATGAAAGAAACTCGTCGCCGAGCCTACTCAATGGCACTCCAATTGACTCGAAATCCGAACGATGCCGAAGATTTGGTACAAGAAACCTACGTCAAGGCATGGCGCCGATACGACACTTATGTCGATGGCCGACCGTTTTTGAACTGGCTGTTGCGCATCATGCAGCGCGCCTACCTTGATAATCGTCGGCGCGATAACCCGATCCGGAAGGCAGAGAGCTTAAATCAGGCGTTTGTTGCTCCAGACGGTTCGCCGCAAGAAGTCAATATTCCTGACGGCAAGATTGACCTGCAGAAGGATCTGGAATCGCTGGATTTCGCGGGCGAAGTTCACGATGCCCTGACCGAGCTCCCCGAGATTTATCGAGACGCGATTTACCTTTGCGATATCGAGCAGTTGAGCTATCACGAGATTGCCGAGGCGCAGAGCACGACGATTGGCACTGTTCGAAGCCGAATTCACCGTGGTCGCCGGTTGCTCAAAGAAGTCATTCTTCGACGAGGCCGGTTAAATCACCTGGAATTCTAAAGTTCTCCCCCGCCCTGCCCGACAATCTCAATTGGGCATGAACGTATCGAATAGCCAGAATATCGCCGCGACGCTTAAGGCGTTGGATGTGGACGCCGCTAAGGAAGCGACGACCACGCGATTGCAGGTCTCCATGCTCAAGAAAATGCTCGAAACCCAGAAAGAGCAAGCTGCCCAGTTGACCCAACTTGTTGAAGGCAAGGGGCAAATCATTGACATTCGGGCCTAAAATCGTCGAATTTTGAAGCTATTCGGGTACAATCCCGGGTCGTGAGCAAGAAGTCCGTTCCCGTGCCGCGTTGGTGGAAGAACACATATTTTTGGATCGCCGGGATCTTATTGCTTGTTGGGATTATCGGATTCATTGCCGGACAAGATATCATCCGGGATCCAGGGCAGACGGACGAGAACTTTTTGCCCCTAATCTATTTGGCTGGCGCAGTCGTGATGTTCGTCAACGGCGTCATGAGCCACAAGAACACTGAAATGCTCTATAACGAACAGGTTTCGGGAGCTCCGTTATCGGCTGATGCCATGGAAGAGACTTCGCTACTGAAGAAGCTCCAAGCAGAGGCAGGCGACGCGACAGAGAATTCAACTCAAGAAGAAAACAACAATGGTTAAATGTAGCTGCGGAAAAGCAATCGAAAAGGTGCCGGCTTGGTTGGAATCGGTCACCGTTGAATTCGTGTGTACCAACTGCCCATCGCGACAGGTGAAGACGATCGCCCAGTTGCACGCCGAGCAATCTGCGAGCCGAGCGGAAGAAGCCAAGATCGAAGATCCGATGGCTGAAGAGGACGACGAAGAACCTGAACTCGACTAATCCAGTCGATTGACGCAAAAAACAGTCCCCGCTGAATTCAGCGGGGACTGTTTGTTTCTGGACCTATCTTCTTAGTTGACCTTGACTCGGTCGCGATCTCTCGCAGGGACGACCGCCGAGTCCGGAGCCATCGTTGGACGAATCTCCGCCTTGCCTCGATCGATCGTGTTCATGACCTTGCTCACCACCGATTCCAGTTGGGTGAGTACTTGGAAGCTGTAATCTTCCGATCCTCTGCGCAACAGGCTGGCGTCTCGATCGGCTGACGATCGAATCTCATCTGCCTGCGCCTTGGCCAGCTTGAGGATTTCGTTCTCGGCGAGCATTCGCTCTTGAGCAACTTGCGATTCCTTGGTGATTCGGTCAGCTTCGGCTTTGGCTTCTGCGATCATGCGCTCGGCTTCTCGCTTGGCACCTTCCTGAATCTTGTCCGCTTCTTCGCGCGCAGCGACAACATGGCGCTCAGCTTCGCGAGTGAGAATTTGTGCTTGCTTGACTTCGCCAGGGAGCGAGGCCCGCACCTTCGAGATTTGCATCTGAATTTCGTCGCGATTAAGCCCCCACGCTATGGGGCCGAACGACTTTGGCCGTTCTACGGCCAGTTCTTCAAGGTCTTCAAGCAATCTCAAAATGTCCAACTTTCAAAAATCTCCTTACCGATATGGACGGCATTCATCTACATTGTGGCACTTCGAAATCGACTACTGCCAGATTTTTCTAGGACCTTAACTTGGCTTCGATGATTTCCGACACTTTTCCCGGTACAAATTGCTGGTATTCGCCACCAAGACGAGCGACTTCTCGAACTACGCTAGAGGAGATAAACGAGTAATCCCACTTAGTCATGAACATCACCGTTTCGATTTCTGGCGCGAGCTTTCGATTCGCGGTGGAGATTTGGAACTCGTAGTCGAAGTCCGAGATTGCGCGCAAACCTCGAATAATCGCGTTGGCCCCGTTCTCTCGGCAAAAGTCCACCAACAACCCTTGAAAAATCTGCACTTCGACTTTGGGCCGACCCTCTAGGCAGGCTTCGAGCGCACGTTTGCGCTCCTCATATTCCAAGAACATCCGCTTGTTTGAGTTGACGCCGATTCCGACGATTAGTCGATCAAACAATCTTTCGCCTCGCTCTATGATGTCGAGGTGACCAAGTGTGGGCGGGTCAAACGAGCCAGGGTAGACGGCTACGCGCATGTGGACCATTATCCCCCGTTTTCGAGTTCTTTGAGACGTTCGATCACAACCGAATCCAATTCCGATCCGGTGGTCGTTAAGTCTCGCGCCTTATAGAGTGCATTGCGTGCTCCCCTGCTGTCCCCAGAGGCTTGGAATTCTTGGCTTGCATTGATATAGGCGATCGCCCCACTTTCATGCCACTCCCGAGAGTCTGAACCTTCGCGCTCGCCGAGTTTCGCCGCTTTGCTGTACCATTCGCCGCATCGTTGCCATAGCTCAAGTCGGTCAGTCGAATTCGAAGCCCGCTCGGCCTGAAGCTGGAACAAAAATCCGAGATCAGAGGCGTAAGCTGGATTCGTCGGGTCCAGTCGGACCGCTTCAAGGTAGTTCTCTTCGGCGCGCTTGTAATCCCCCGCTTGTTGAGCTGAACGAGCCTGCTCTTCGTAGGTGATCGCGAGATCCCTCGTCTGCGCGCTTGATTGTTGTGGCCGGACTTGTTGCTTTTTGTCGTACGCCTTCGCGAGGCCCTGAATCGACACCACCACCAGCCCCAAAAACAGTCCAGACGTGATGAGAATGACAAAGAATCGCTTGATCGATTGGATGGTTTCCGGTTGGAAAAGCGGCACCTTTGGCGCAGGAACGTAGATCGGTAACGGATGCCCGCTCATTCCTGGATAGCCTGTCGTGTTGGACGGCACCGAGCCGTAGGTATAAGGCTGTTGGTGATAGGGCGCAGGTGTTCCGTATGGCGCAGGTGTTCCGTAGGACGCGGGTGTCCCTTGGATCGGTGGCGGAGTTGGTGAAACATGACCGCCGTAACTTTGGTGACCGAGTTGGGGCTGGACCACTCCTCCAGATCGTAGAAATTCGAGCGCAGCATTGAGTCTTTCAATAAACTGGGCAGCGCTCGACATCCGCATCGACGGAGTTTTGTCTAGAGCAGCGACCAGAATCTGCTGGAGGACGTGGGGAAGATGGGCTGGATAATCCGGGCTCTTGCTGGTGATCGCCATACTGATCGCCACGACATTATCTCCCTGGAACGCCTTGTAGCCAGCGAGCATCTCAAAGAGCACTGAACCAACGCTGAACAGGTCGGACCTTGCATCGATCTCCTTGCCGACGACCTGTTCTGGCGACATGTAGCTCGGCGTACCAAAAACCTGTCCATCCATCGTGATGTTCGGTTCAAACGTCAGCCGGGCGATTCCAAAGTCAGTGAGCTTAACCCTGCCGTCAGACAAGAGCTGGATGTTCTCGGGCTTGACGTCTCGGTGGACAACCCCATTTTGGTGCGCAAAGGACAAGGCGCCAAGCACGTCGATGATGATCTCGATCGCGCGAATCGGCTCCAGAACACCGCACGATTCTAGTTCGTTGCGCAAGGTCCGACCGTCCAGGTACTCCATCGCCATGAAGTGCCTTCCCGAGTCAACTCCGACCTCGAAAATTGTGACAATCCCAGGATGCGACAATGACCCTGCGGCTTTGACTTCGCGCTCGAATCGGCGCACGCGGTCTTCGGTCTGTTGGGGAGTGCTAGAACTCGGGATATTGAGTTCCTTGATCGCCACGCGCCGATTCATGATCGGGTCGTAACCCTCATACACGATGTCGTTCGAGCGCGCGATTTCTCGAATGATTTGATATTTTCCGAGATGTGTGTTGGGGCTCGCGCTCATGACAAAACCTTGTAGGAATTAGACGCAATTCCCATCTAAATTTTCGGAAAAAACTCTCCTTACAAGAGAATTACTGTGGCCCGTCTGGAAGTGTTTCAGGAGTATTTGGGGCGGGATCAGGGTCGGTGCTTGGTTCGCGAGTGGTTCCTTCACCCTCTGCTGGAGCACCTTCGGTCGGTGTGGTCTCCGTTTCACCGTTATTTTCAGTGACCGCAGGCTCATTTTCCTCGGTAGTCCTTTTCGCGGATTTCTCATCGACTTTGCGGCCGTTCACGTGGGTGACTTCAGTCGTAACGGATGGCTTTTCGAAGTTCTGCTCATTGCCAGAAGGCTTCACGTCGCTGGTTGCGGCGGCTTCTGGAGCGCTACCCGAGACCTTGTCTTGAAGAGCCTTTAGCGCGGCTGGAGTTGGCTGTCCGATGTGCGGGCCGATAAATACGTAGCCGACCATAGCAAACGCCAAAGGGACGACGAGCCATTTGAAAAGTAGCGTCAAGACCTTCATTCGATTTCTCTTCAAGAAGTATAACGCGCTCGGCCGACGAAAGGGTCCTTTGACCTGCAGGTACCCTTGCAAGATCACGATGCCTTGCGAACTGATCCACGACACTTTGACAATAGAGATTGGGATTCTTGAAGCCAGTTTTGGGTCGGAATGGCGTTGCTACCCGTTGCCATCGCTTCGAATCACCGGGCAAACGGACACCGTCGAATTTCGAACGATCGTCTTATCAAATGAATATCTTGAAGCCACTTTTTGCCTTGACCTCGGCGGAAGACTGATTCGGCTGTTTGACAAGCGATCAGGTGCGGCAGCCATAGAGCTCCCCGGAACACTGGTTCCTAGAGAAGATGAATTTCGTGGTGCTCGACTGGACGCAGGGGTCGAATTCGCAGCAATCCAAAATGGGCTCGCACCGGTCTTCTTTGACGAAATTGAGCCTGAAAATGAGTCCGACCCTGTCGAATTGAGGCTCTTCTCCATCAATCCCTGGAATGGTACGGATGCAGGAATTCGGGTGCGGTTGTCCCCAGGAGAGCCTTTCTTGACCGTTGAAACTTGTATCAACAACCGAGAAGTTCGGTCGATAAGTTTGGAAGCTGGAGTGCGATTCTCCGGAGCCAGCATGAGGCATAGCAGTGATCAAGTTGCACTCATTTCCAATGGCAGAGGTGTCGCCATAGAGTTTGAAAAAGGCACTTTTGATGCAGTCGAACCGGGCCTTGCTTCACGCAGAACAGAGCTTGCCGGAATCTCCAGAGACCGATTCGTCAATCGAATCCACCCGATTTCGACCCTTGGCAATTCACCTTTGATGCAAGGTGGGATTCAGTGCGGCGTCCGAGATTCTGAATTTCGTTGGATGTCGGCAAGCGATCTGGGTTCGGCGAAGGTGCTGGCTGGGCTGGCTGATGGCCGCACCGTGGAGAGCCAAATCAACTTATGCAGCTCAGAGGTCGGCGCGATAAATCTCGAAGGTTTGGGAAGCACCGTCGTCCGAGTTGTCATTCGATCTGAGTCCGGTGCGATTTTGCTCGAAGGGGACCTCACCGAACAGCCAGCCGAAGCGAAGGTGCTGCGCCCAAATCCAATGGGTCCGTTGCCTGGCCATGCACTCTGGTTGACGAGAGAGTCATCAAATCGAGCAGCCGCCCACTTTTGCCTCTCTCGCGAGAAGGCGGTGAGTGAGGACTGGCAGCAGGCCGACTTTCACTTGGAGGATGCTCTCAATTACGCCGGAGATCATCCGCTGATCTGGTGGGCGAAGGCTGCCGTTCGTCGGCAAGTGTCCGAAGGAGATGAGGAGCGACCAGAGCTCATGAACGCGCATTTCATCTCGCCGCTTGAACCGCTTCTTAGAGCAGAGGCGTTCTTGGCAAATCCTACTGTTTCTGCCGAGCCGTCACCCTTGATGTCGGTCATAGCGGCTGACCCGATGATCGCGCTTGAAGTCGTTTGCCGCTACGCCAGCGCAGGATTTACGCGAGATGCGATCCGACTGCTAGACGAACTTGCCAGGCACAAATCTGTACCGTTGCTCGGATATGTTCACGCCTATCTGATGTCCAATCAAGGAAAAATGGACGTCGATGTCGCTCAAGTGGTAAACCAATTCGAAGCGACGCCGATTGAGCCGCCATATCCCTATCGCGAATTAGAAATCTCTGCGGTGACACACCTTGCCGAGAAATTTGTCAATTCAGAAAGATTGCAGAAACTGACAAAGATTTTGCGCGATAGAATGGGTGAATGATCCCCGCGATCTTATCGGCATTAGTCTCGGCTCCGAGTCCAATCATTTCGGCTCCACTCAGCTTTCCCGTCACTGGCTCGCCCGGGAATGTGGTGGTTTGGTCAGAATCTGGGTTTGTGATCGGCGCGGACAAGTCGGGCATCGCGGTGGCGGCGGCAGTTGATGGGCCGGCCAGGATTTTGGCGCTAGGGCACAACGGCTACTTTTCAACTTGGAATCAACTCCAGGCTAAGGATTTCTTCAGCAAAGGAGTGCGTTGGTGCGCAAGGTCTGAAGATCCCACAGTGTTCATTGTAGGCAATCTCGCGATCGGTAAAGACCTCGCCTTTGCGGGATTTTCGGTTCAAACCCAGTCGGCGTGGAAGGCGGTGCCGGGTGCAGTCACGATCGTCGACGCACACGATATCACCGCGCAGGACATCCCGAAGATTCGGCAGTATTTGGCTGGCGGTGGCGGGCTTGTCACTGCCGCGACGGGATGGGGATGGCAGATGCTGAACCCAGCTAAGCGACTAACCGAGTTCAACGGAAATCTGGTTTTGCGTCCATACGGGATCGGATTCGGAGGGAACTTCTGCGAGCCGGAAGCTGGCAACAAGTTTACGTTTCTCCCCACCGATATCGCAGCGGCCAATTCTGGTTTTGCCTGGCGGAAGTTGATGCAAAAGCAGCAAGTCTCGCCGAGCGAAGGCAATGCCGCGTTAGCTCTACTTTCTGCCCTGCCAAGCACCGATCCATACCTCAAGCCGAAAATCGCGGCCCTTGGCGATCCGAAGGGCATCCAGATTACTGAAGCGAGCCCGCTCACGAGCAAGATGGCTCGCGAAAGAACGTTGGTGGCGGTACACCACCAGCAAATCGTGGCCGGCGACATGACGGGTGCATCACCTTTTGCGGCATCTTTCCCTGGATCGGTGGATCGAACGATCGAAAGAATTTCAAAAACCGTCGTCCTTGACGAAACAAACCAGCGATGGCAGAGCACTGGATTGTACGCGGCTCCGGGCGAAGTGATCACGATTCAGACCAGCTCTAAACTAGCTGATGGCAAGTCCCTAGCGATTCAGATTGGTTGTCACACCGACGCTCTTTGGGGACTCAACAAATGGACCCGCTTCCCAGAAGTCTCTCAGAACACTCCGGTGAACGCTCCAAACATGAAGATTTCCAGCCCGTTCGGCGGCTTGATCTACGTCGATGTCAAGAAACCGCTTGGCACGAGTGGGCAGACCGTTCGAATCACCGGTGGTGTGGAGGCTCTGCATTACGTTCTAGGCAAGACCAGCTACACCGATTGGGAGCAGAAGCGAGTTCGCGCCAAGGCTCCTTGGGCCGAGATCGAAACTCGTCGGATGGTGATCACCGTGCCGGTGGAATCGGCCCGAAATGTCGCCGACCCACGTCCGGTTGCCCTGTTTTGGGACCGAGTCGCGGATGCCACTGCCGATCTCGCGACGATCAACAAGAACCGAGGATTCAAGGAGCGGTATGTCGCCGATCGCCAGATTAGCGCGGGGTACATGCACAGCGGTTATCCGATCATGACTTGGCTGGATGTCCGGGATATGGTCGTGGACGCCAGGAAGCTCCAAGCGGAAGGAAGTTGGGGGCATTTCCACGAAATCGGCCACAACCATCAAAATGGCGACTGGACTTTTGAAGGAACTGGCGAGGTGACCGTCAACCTGTTCACGTTGTACAGCTTCGATACTGTCGTCGGCAAGCGACCTTCGGACAGAACTTTCGATCCAGAAAGTTGCTTGAAGGTTTATCGCGCGTTTGCCAATGGAGGCACTTTCGAGAAATGGAAGGATGACCCGTTCCTTGCTTTTACGATGTATGCCCAACTTCAAAACGAGTTCGGCTGGGAAGCGTACAAGGCGGTGTTTGCCGAGTACCTGACCATGCCCAAAGAGCGGCGTCCGAAGACAGACCAGGACAAGCGAGACTTGTGGCTGGTCACATTCAGCCAATATGTCGGACTAAATCTTCGACCATTCTTTGAAGCCTGGAAGGTCCCAACGCGCAAAGAAACGCTCCAAGAGATCGGAAAACTGCCAGTTTGGATGCCGAAAGGGATGTAATTGCGTGAACTTTCAAACAAGAGTGAAAGTTCACACTGTATAATAGGGGTGTGGCGATTGCACCCGAAAAGATCGTAAGTCCGGACCTAATGGACATCTACCGAAAGGTGGACGCCGGCCAGCGCCTCAGCAAAGAGGATGGAATGCGGCTGTTCCACACACCGGATTTGACCGGTCTGGGATACATGGCGAACCTTGTTCGTGAGCGACGCCACGGCGCAAAGACGTTTTATGTGCGCAACCAGCACATCAATTACACCAATATCTGCAACAAATTCTGCAAGTTCTGCAGTTTCTATGCAAAAAAAGGTGGTCCAGCTCCATATGAAATGGACATGGCGGAAGTCCAACGACGATTGGACTGGCACAAAGATACTCCACTGACCGAAATTCACATGGTCGGTGGGATTAATCCTCGCCTGAAGTACGATTATTATCTCGATCTTGTCCGATTGGTGGCCAATTCTCGCCCCGAAGGTGTACACGTCAAGGCTTTCACTGCCGTTGAGATCGTTCAAATCGCACAAATTGGCAAAGTTTCGATAGAGCAAGCCCTTCGAGACCTCATGGATGCGGGTTTGCAATCTCTTCCCGGTGGTGGGATCGAAATTCTGAGCGACCGGGTGCACTCAGAGCTGTTTGGCAAGAAGTTAAATGGCGAAGAGTGGAAGGATGTTGCTCGAGTTGCAGCGAAGCTCGGCCTCCCGCAATACGCCACGATGCTCTACGGCATGGTGGAAACCCTCGAAGAGCGCGTGGACCACATGATCCAGCTCCGCGAATTGCAGGATGAAACCGGTCACTTCCTGACCATGACTCCGCTTAGCTTCCATCCGGAAGCCACAGAATTGGAGCACATCAAGCCGATGACTGGCGACACCGATTTGCGAAACATCGCACTCTGCCGATTGATGCTCGACAACTTTGATCACATCAAGAGTTTCTGGATCATGAACTCGGTGCCGATCACCCAGATGGCGCTTTGGTACGGCGCGGACGATGCCGATGGAATGGTCCACGAGTACGAGATTACGTACGAACCAGGCAAGTTTGGCCACAAGTCGCAAGTTCTCACTCACGAGAACATGAAGCGGATGATCGAAGAAGTGGGGCGAATCCCAGTTGAACGTGACTCGCTGTACAATGAGATCATTCGGGATGAGCCGGTCCAGGAATCTGGACCTAGGCACTTGAGGCCGTTAGCCGTTCGCTAAACACGTGGGAAGGTAAACTTTCTCCTTCCCATGGACCTAAAAAGTACGCTAAATCTCCCTAATCCGGACTTCACAATCCCAATGAAGGCCGATCTCGCCAAGCGCGAGCCAGAGATTTTGGCGTCCTGGGATCTCGCCGAAATCTACAACGCGATTCAAAAAGCTCGCGCGGATGCACCGGTTTTCGTCTTCCACGACGGCCCACCCTATACCAACGGACCTATCCACGTCGGAACCGGAATGAACAAGATTCTCAAAGATTTTGTGTTCAAGAGCCGGACAATGATGGGTTATCGCGTCCCGTTAGTGCCCGGATTTGACAACCACGGCCTGCCGATTGAGCAAGCCGTGATGAAGGCTTTTCACGAGAAGAAGATCACGCCAGATTTGCCAACTCTGCGTCAAGCCTGCAGAGATCATGCTGCCAAATACATCGAATTGCAGACGCAGCAATTCAAGAGATTGGGCACTTTTGCGATGTGGGACAAGCCGTATCGAACAATGGACTTTCGGTTCGAAGCGGCAATCGTTCGTGTTTTCAAGCGGTTGGTGGAAGCGAATCAAGTCTATCGCGGACTGAAGCCAGTGATGTGGTCGCCAACAAGCAGGACCGCCTTGGCCGACACCGAAATTGTTTATCAAGACCACACGAGCAAGTCGATCTTCGTTCGATTCCCCCTGCGAGAAGATAAGAATGGTTGGTCCGAAGGACTTGAAAATGTTTTTTGCATCATCTGGACGACCACGCCATGGACGATCCCGGCCAATCTCGGCGTGGCGTTCCACCCAAGCCTTGAGTACGTGATCTTCAAATCTGGAGACGCGCACTACGTCGTGCAAAAGGACCTTTACGAATCCGTCACCACCCAGCTCGGCATGCAGGATGCCGAGATTGTTCGGACCTTGCTCGGGGCATCGTTTGAGTACTCCACGTTCAAGCATCCGATCTTTGATCGCGACTCGCTAGCGATGATGGCGATGTACGTCACGACCGAAGATGGAACTGGCGTCGTTCACACCGCTCCTGGTCACGGCCGCGAGGACTTCATCACTGGCGCAAAGTACGGACTGCCTGTGCTCTGTCCGGTGGATGAGCGCGGGGTTCTCACTAGCGAAGCGGGCGAGTTTGAAGGCGTGAGCTACAAAGATTGCGATAAGGTGGTCGTCGATCGGCTTGCCGAAGTTGGAAATCTGCTCAAATCCGATGACTATTCGCACAGCTATCCGCACGCCGAGCGGGATGGTAAGCCCGTGATCTTCCGCGCAACCGAGCAATGGTTTGTTAGCATGGAAGACAACGATCTTCGGAAGAAGATGATGGAGCAGATCGACTCCGTCGATTGGCATCCAGATTCGGCAAAGGGCCGGATCAGCGCGATGATCGGCGGTCGACCGGATTGGTGCATCAGCCGCCAAAGGCCTTGGGGCGTAGGCATACCGGTTTTCTACGGCGCAGAATCTGGCGCACCTGTTTTGGACCCAGCAGCGATCGAAGCGGTGGCTAAACTCGTCGAGTCGAAAGGTTCGGATGCCTGGTACACCACCCCACCATCCGAGATCTTGCCTCAAGGGTACAAGCATCCTGTGACTGGCGAAACCGAATTCCGAAAGGAAGTGGACGTTTTTGACGTTTGGTTCGACAGTGGATCATCAAGTCTTGCTGTCTTGGAAGGTGACGTCTATCCTGAATGGAAGGAGCGATGGCCCGCCGACCTGTATCTGGAAGGCAGCGATCAGCACCGCGGTTGGTTCAACGTCAGCATGATCATCGGCACCGCTCTGAAGGGCGAAGCGCCGTACCGCGAAGTCGTGACGCACGGCTTTGTAAACGATGAAAAGGGCCAAAAAATGAGCAAACGACTCGGAAACGTCATCGATCCGGTCGAAGTTTGCGATTCATTGGGCGCCGACGTACTCCGGTACTGGGTGGCCAGCGTTGATTACACAGAAGATGTCGGTTGCGGTCCAACTTTGCTCGCGGCGGCAGGAGAGGGCTATCGGTCGATCCGAAACACGCTAAGGTTCCTTCTAGGCAATCTGTATGACTTTGATCCGACTAACGCGCCCGAGTTGCTTGAGCTCGATGAATGGATCATCGAACAGACCGAATTGCTGGCTGTAGATGTCGTGGAATCGTACAAGTCCTACGAGTTCCGAAAGGCGCTGACGGCCATCGCCGACTTCTGTGCGAAGAAGATCTCCGCGTTCTACCTGGATGCGATCAAAGACCGGATGTATTGCGACGCGGCGGATTCAGCAACGCGGCGTAGCGGTCAATGGGCGTGCTATCAGGTACTTCGAAAGTTGATCTTGTTGGCTGCGCCAATCTTGCCATTCACGAGTGAAGAAACCTTTTTGCGGCTTCCAGGCGCAAAGCTGGATTCGGTCCATGTCGATCTTTTTGAACTGCCATCCGAAGAGCGATTGGCTCAGATCGAGGCTTCCGATCTGCAAGTTCGATACGCTCGACTGATCGAATATCGCGCATCTGTGTTCGCTCTTTACGAAGAGTGGAAAAAGTCGAGCGAGATCAAGAACAACCAGCAAGTTCTGGTCGACATCACGGATTCCGAGGAGAATATTGCCTTCCTGCGCAGTTTTGACCCGAGCGAGCTTGCCAACCTGTTCAAGTTCAGCTGGTTGCAGCTTCATGTGGGCAATCAGTCGTTTGCGTTTAGCGCCTCGCCTTATGCGCAGTGCGAGCGGTGCAAGCTCTATCGACCTGACGTTGCAGAGGTGAACGGTCACCTGCTGTCGGCGCGAGATCGCGCGGTGGTGGGATGGTAGGTTCGCGCCGCTTCCCGACGGTCTTTCTCTCCGTATTCGTCGGATTTGTCGTGTTAGATCAGCTCATCAAGGCGTGGTCGCGCAACACTGCGTTCGGCGAAGGGCACGTGTTCAACGCGCTCTGGCCAAACGTTTTTGAACTCAAACTGGCCTATAACCACGGAATCGCGTTTGGTTTGTTCCAAGGCTTCGGAGTGGTGTTTGCACCGATTGCGATTTTGATCGCGGGCTATGCGGCATGGCATGCATCTCGGATTGACCCGAGCAAGAAGCTGATGCATTTCACAATTGGGATGCTCGCAGCTGGAGCAGTGGGGAACCTCATCGACCGAGTTTGGATGGGCAAAGTCACCGACATGTTCTGGTTTCGGCTAATCAATTTCCCTGTATTCAATCTCGCAGATGCCTGCATCACGGTGAGCGCCGTTCTTCTTGCGGTCTTGAGTATTCGCGAGAACGAGGCGCGGCGACCCGAGTCCCAGGTCCCTCAAACAGATTCGATTCCTCCGGCGTAAATCCGGATTGATGAAAAATCGAAAACTGATTCTGCAATTGGCGCTCGTATTGGCTCCGGTCGTTGTGGATTGGGTCCGAAAGCGCGTTGCCCGTAAGAAAGCCGGGATTTGACCGCCATTTCATTCCATTCCGCGAGTTCCTGCTGTACATTAATGTGCAATGAACAAGGGAATTTGGACTTTAGCTGCATTGGGACTGGCGGCGATCAGTGGCGCCTCGCCCTTCGCATTCGTTGCTAAGGCGACCTGGACCATCGACAACGTGGACGTGGCCACTAACGCTGAACTGCCATTTTCAACCACTCCGTTCCCGCCGTACAGTCTGGCGATCACGCCAACCAACAAGCTGATTGCGGCCGACCCGACTGGAAACCTTTGGAATGTGACCGGACCGCCGATTCCGATGGGTTCGACTGGATTTACTCAAATCGGCGACCTCGATTACGGAGTGGGTGGTCTGTTTGGTTTTAGCAACGCGAACCAAACGCTATTCTTCTTTGATTTGAGTTCAAGTTCAATCACCGCTTCGTGGGTGTTTCCGGCATTGGCTGCTCTCAGTATTGAAGGCGTAGCCTACCGCCCGACCGATGGCGCAGTGTTCCTTTCGGGGCACAATGGGCTGAACAACGACAAGCTGATTCAGGTGGATACCACCCTCAGCACTGCGAGCTTGATCGGGAATGTCACCATTTCGGACGCGTTTAGCTATGTTTCAGACATCGACTTTGATGCGAGCGGAAATCTGATCGCGATGAGCTGGTTCCACAGGGATTTCTACACCGTGAACACCACTACTGCGGCAACAACATTAATCAGCTCGGGACCGCACCGCGACGCGAACGCGATGGCGATACAGTCGGTACCAGAACCTGGCACGATTGGCGCAATTGCTCTTGGTATCGTCGGGTTGTTGAAGCGACGAAAGCGCTAGGAATAGGTACGACCTTTCCATTGAATGCGTCCGGAACGCTTCCAACTTAGTGACCGGAAGCAGGTGTAGCCAGCCATGAGGAGAGTCAGTGGCATCAATGGCGCCGTCCAAAGTGGGCTGCGACCCACTCGGTCGACCGCGAGCTTGCTGATCACCAAAAGAGAATAGGGAAGCCACGCCATCGAGCCCGCCAAAAGCCATGCGAGCGACAGCCCAAAGAAGAATAAGCCTAGTAAGGCGGTTCCTATGTCGCTACCGGTGATAAAGCATGTGTTCTTGCTCATGCCATCGACCGCTTCTTTTAGGTTGGCGTACATCTTCACACCAAGAATCGAAGAGAGATTGGCGACCTCGACTCGGATTCCCTGCTTTGCTAGCAATCGACCGATGAGGACGTCTTCGAGCACGGCGTCCTTGAGCGTTTCATGCGGCATCACTTCAAAGTAGGTGCTCGTTTTCCAGACTTGAATCTGGCCGTTGGTGAATCTGCCGTGGCCTTTTCCCGTGAGCCTCACAATGAAAAACGGGTTGCTTGAGGCAAGAATCCACGGCACCCATCCTAGATACACTGGCTCTAGACCGTAACCTGGAAGCATGTGCGGGAAACCGGTCGTTACTGGCGCACGGCCAGCGCGAACGACGGCACCCAAGCGGTTCAAGAAATCCTTGGCGGGATAGGTATCCGCATCCAAGAAGACCATGTACTCGCCTCGGAAGTCCTCGGCGACCACTTTTGCAAGTTCGTGGCATGCGCGATTCTTTCCGGTCCATCCTGAGGGCAATGGCTCCGAAGCACGGATGACAATCGCGCCTGCTTTTGCTGCTGCAGTGGCGGTTTGATCGGTGCTTTCGTCATCGAAAACGTAGACGCGCGCCCCTTGCTGTACAAGAACGGGGACCAGCCGGGCGAGGTTTTCTTCCTCGTTGCGCGCTGGAATGCAGACAGCAGCTTCGAATGGTTGCTCACAGATGCTGGGCGGCCGCCGAAGACCAATAGCATTGCAGATGGCAATCAGCAAGAAGAAGCCGTACAGGCAGGTGAGCGCGATGACCATCAACCGCTATTTTGGAACAATGAAGGTGCCCTTAGCTGTGTACCAACGGTACAGCGTGAGCTTGAGCACGCCCTTACTGATCGTCGGATCTTGCGCGGTCTCCTTGAGTACGGTTTCTTGGTCGCAGTTAAAGACAAAAACGCCTCGGAGCTTGCCTTCGCTCACGAAAGGCCCAGCGATCTTGAGAATCCCCATATCAGCCATCCGATTGATGTTCGCCATGTGCCCCGTTCCCAAGGCATCTGACTCCTCTTTGCTCATCTGAAACGTGGTGTACGTTCGGCTCAGAAGACCAAACCACAGCGGTTCGAGGTCCAGAAACTTGGGGCCCTTTGCGAAGTAATTGGCCGCGGCGTACCACCGGAGTACGACCGGTTTGAGCCTGCCCGCCTTGATCGTAGGCTCGTTCGCAAGGATCGATTTTGCTTTATCAGGCGTGCCTACGTCCATGATCACGATTCCGGCAACCTTCTTGTCTTCCAGCGGACCGACGGCCAGGGCCCTCCTTGTTTGATACAGATTTTCAAGAAAACCAAGATGCTCCTTTTGGAGTTGTCCTGCTGCATCTGGCGACATTGGCGCCAGGTTCGACGGTCGTTCTAGCAACACGAGCTGGAGTTCCTTCATCTCGATTGGAGGGGCTGCTGGTTTTTGCTGTGTCAAAAGGACAGCGGCGGAAATTGCTGTAATCATACGGTTATGCTAGCACGACGTCTTCAAAATTGGTATAATCAGGTTCCTTTGGTCGATTAGCTCAGTGGTAGAGCACTACAATGACACTGTAGGGGTCACAGGTTCAAGTCCTGTATCGACCACCATTCTTTCTTCAAAGCCTTTGGTGCAGCCAATACGACTCTCATTCACTGTCAATTGGTAAGCCAGGCTGGTTCAATTTTTATCAATGGAATCGTATGGTGCCACGTAGGGCTTGAACACATAGTCCTGTGATTTGACTTTATCGTGGCAGTTGATACAAGTTTTCGAATTAGATTTTTGGAAAGACCTATCGGCGTTCGTGATGTGGTAACTCCAAGTGCCTTGGTTCTTGACCATTACGGTCATCAGGATCGGAGTTGCTGTTCTGATCGCTTCAGCAGCAGAACCTTGCACGGAATTGACATTATTTTGTAAGGAGCTTCGATCGAACTTCTCCTTAACGATGATCGTTCCGTCTGGGAATTCCACTGGCTGTTTTGACAACATTGCCTGGGTGCCAATTGGATTGACGAATACGCGGAAAACCTTTGGAAGATGTGGGTTATCGCCAAGTTGCGCTGAATCCGGACCTTTGCATAGCATGGCGACTGCAGGCGACATATCTTGCGGCACTTTGGTCACTAGAGTCCATTCCCGATAACCTTCAATTTGGTTGAGATGCTTTGGCGCTGATACCGAACCGGAACTGGTACGCACTGCTATGCAGCCCGCCAATGCCAGAGGTGCCGTAAGCACCAGCAATCTCCACAAAAAAAGTTTCTGAGTCATTTCTGAATTGCTTCGAATGAACCGATGCTAAGACCGGGTTCACTTGCAGTGTACGATTGCACTTGCCATGCTGTTACTCGAAATTGCAGAATTGGGCTAGAAACCGTCCTGGTTTGTGGTCGTCATAATGAAACGATGCTCACCACACTTCTTCTTGGAGCCGTTGATAACACCGAAGTCCGAACCCTCAAAGTCAACGGAATTCTCGATACCCAAGGCACCACAACCATTACTCGCACGATTAAGCCTTATGGCGAAATGAGCTATGTGATCCATGACAATTGGGGGAAGAACGACACCTGGACAGAAACGCTGGTACAAAGCGATGCTTCGGTGTTGTTGCAGCACTCGTTCAAGTGGGTCAAGCCCAAGGGTAACAACTCTCTGTGGAGCACAAAGATTGTCGATGGAGTGGCACAGTGGCGCGCGGAAGAATACGAGGGCGAGGCCATTGAGGGTGGGTGGCGCGCGACAAAACTGTCGGCTGGCGCCGTCGGAGATGCTTCCCTGTGGTGGTGGAGCTTGGTTGCTCCGAAAACAGGCGATAAGGTCGAGCGCAATCGGTTCGTCCCAATGTTTGGCTATGAATCGGAGGTCGTCACCTATCTGGGAGATAGCGAACTGACCTTTGGTGCCACTTCGGTCAACACGCACAAAGTCCAGCGGAGCTCACCCACTCTGACCTTGATCGTATGGTTGGATGATGTGGGCATGCCGCTCCGGAGAGAATTCTATCGATCGGGGAGCTCTTCCATTCATCGCGCAGATGTCTGGGTTCAAAAGTAACATTTTTTGAAATGTTTCTCGACGCACCTCCCCGAGGCCACGCCCTCGCGGAGGTCGCTTCGCTCCTCCGCTCCGCCTCGGTGCGTCGAGTCTGGGGTGGTTGGGGGGCGGTCGGTGCTACTGGTGGCAGTTCGTATAGACGGCATTGCGGATTGTAGGTGCGTCAAGTTCTGGGATTTTCAAGCAGCGGGTGTTGGATCTCAGATCTTCATCAAACTTTTGATTCCAATGGAATCCGGTCGCGTCCCGATTTTCGATTAGTTTGAACCTGAAATTTCATTTTTTCATCAAAATCCATCTTGCAGCTTGACAAAAGAATACTAAATAGTTATATAATCAAATGGTAATCTATGGCATCCGACAAACTGAGCCTCATCTTCTCGGCGTTGGCCGATCCGACTCGGCGAGCGATCTTGGCTGCGTTGGCCCTCGGTCCGCTTCCTGTGGGCGAGATCGCCAAGCCGTTTGACATCACGGAACCGGCGGTGATCAAGCATCTCAAGGTGCTGGAGCGGGCTGGGCTTGTGGAGACTGACCGGAAAGGTCAGACTAGGCCACGCCAGCTCAACGCTGCGCCTCTGGCCGAAGCGAATAGCTGGGTCGAACAGTATCGGCAGTATTGGGAAGCGAGCTTCGACCGCTTGGATGCCTATCTCGATTCAATTCAATCTGGAGAACAATCATGAAATACGAACCGTTTGTGCTCGAACGCACATTTAAAGCACCTCTGTCCCTCGTTTGGGCCGCATTGACTCAGGCTGATCATCTGGCCAAGTGGTTTGCACCGCAAGGAATCACGCCTGGTCGAAACACGATGGACTTTCGCGAAGGTGGATTCTATCATTACGAACTGTTGACGCCGGATGGGGGAGCATTTTGGGGCCGATGGATATTCAGAGAGATCGAAGATCAAAAGCGGATTGTGAATCACGTTTCGTTCTCGGACGAAGGTTGCGGGATTGTTGTGCATCCGATGGCTCCAGATTGGCCGCTCGAAACTCTCTCCAAGACCTCATTTACGGAAGTAGATGGAGGCACTCGGGTTCGAATTGAATGGTCGGCTATCGGCTCAAATCCGGTCGCGCTCAAAACGTTTGATGATGGCCGAGAGAGTATGACTCAAGGCTGGGGTGGCACTATGGACAAGTTCGATGCTTACCTTCAGAGCATCCAAGCGTCGTGATCTAGAATCCCATGTGCCAGTCGTGATCGCCAAAAATCGTCTGGATATATTCGATTTGGCTGACGTGACCTGTAGTGTGAAGGTGCGGGGCGTCTAGGAACGCCCTCGCCGGCACATCTCCGAGCCCGAAAGGCAGAGCCACGATCTTGTCGAGCTCAGACTCAGTAACGCAGGCATAGTAATCGAGAATTGCTTGCCGTGCACTCAAGAGGTCACTGACCGCTTGCTCACGTGATAGTGTCGTACGGTTGTTCACCCGAAAAACGGCGTCCGCCTCTTTGCTCGTTGGGATGTGGAATGGCGTCCCTTTCATCTGCGAGAGAATATTGACCATCGCCTCGCTACAATGCGCGACGATCTCCAAAATCGACCGCGAAGTCTCGCTAGGGCGAAATGTGAGCCGGTCATCTGGCGTCCTCTCAAGTAAGTTTAATAGCCGATCGGTGACCTGGATCAGTTGAGCGGAGGCGGATTCGGGGCTGGACATTTGCCGAGTTTAGCTGAATCGAAATTAGTTGTCGTTGGTTTCGTGTCCCATCAGATGTCGCGCCGAGTACATCTGACCGGTGTGATAAGCCACGTGGAATGCCATGTACTCCAGCATTCCGCCCCATGTCCAATCTTCTCGAATCGGCATGACGGCGGAGAGTTCTGGACGTGATTCAAGGATGTGCGCCTTGCACGCTTCGTGGACGCGTTTGACTTCAGCATAGAGTTCGGTGGCGGTCAATTCAAGCTGTATCGGCTTTTCGACTGAGTAGAAGTAATACGCAAAGGCGTCGGAGTTCAGTGGGCTCTCGAAGCTGGGGAGCATCCATCGAATTTCGCCATACGCGACGTGTGCGGCTAGCTCGCCGACGCTGAGGAGCCGGGGGTGCGGGCGAGTCCATAGGTCTTGATCCTGCAATCCGTCGAACGCCTCACTCATCTCCCAGATCGCCGTGTCGATAGGCTTGATGGCCTCTTCATGAGTCATGGGAGAAATCTACCAGACTCAAGTTGCCGAGAAAATCCAGAAAAACTATTTAACAACTTGATTATATAACAGTTGTGTTATATAATCATATGCATGCAGACGATTGACCTCGATGCACCCTTTGCGGCACTGGCAGATCCCACGCGTCGCGCAATTTTGGCGCGATTGTGTTCGGGCGAAGCGAGTGTCATGGAGCTGGCGGCGCCGTTCAAACTCAGCCAGCCTGCGATTTCTCGGCATCTCAAAGTGCTGGAATCAGCTGGACTGATTGCGCGTCGGGTGGATAAGACCCGGCGACCGTGCCGCGTTGTTCCCGATGCGGTGGATGAGTTGACCACCTGGTTGACTCAGCTGCGGATATCGCTCGAGGCTAACTATGCACGATTGGACCAACTATTGGCCCAAGAGGATGAAATCAATTAGAAATGGAACCATTAAAGATACGTTTAGAAGGGGACACCCAAGTTGTTGTCACTCGTCGATTCGCGGCGAAGCCTGAGGCCGTTTTCAGGGCACATACCGAAGCGGAATTGATCAAGCAGTGGATGCTGGGCCCAGACGGTTGGACGATGCCCGAATGCATCAGCGAACCGTTCCCGGGAGGCAAAACAAAGTTTGTGTGGGCCAATGATTCCGGGGAAAGTTTCTCGCTAACCGCAGAAACGATCTCAATCGATCCACCCCACAGGATTGAGCACGTTGAACGGATGCACTTGCCAGATCCGACGCCAGACAACCACGTTGTGACGACTTTTGAAGCCGATGGCGATGGCACTTTGATGACAATGGTGATGACCTTGCCGAATTCCGAAGTCCGCGAGATGATGCTCTCGACCGGCATGGATCAAGGGATGGAAATCAGCTATCAGCGAATGGAACGCGTCGTTCTTTGAATTCTGACGGTGCCCACTGCATGTGAATGTGGTGGGCACGACGTTCCTGTCCAGAATCTGGCATCATTTAAGTTATCCATGCCAGAAATCAACAGTGCTTGGTTTGCTGGACCAAAAGCCGAAAACGCCGATTGGTTCACCGATCTGTTACAAAAAGTAGCTTGGGATTACTATTTTTGGCGTCGTAACTATTTCCCAGGCGATGGCGCCGTCATCGGCTCAAGCGATCGTCGTCCGCAAGAAGATTTCCGCGACAATTTTGAAGACCGGCTGTTCGAACTTCTCGGCAAACTGAAGGGCGACTGTCCGTTTCATAGCCCGAGATATGCCGGGCACATGATCGCAGAACAAACTCTCCCCAGCATCGCGGGTTACTTTGCCGCAATGCTCTATAACCCGAACAATGTCACGAGTGAATCGGCTCCGGTGACCGTTCAAATGGAGCTTGAAGCGGCACAAATCATCGCTTCAATGCTAGGGCACGGGCCAGATGGGTGGGCGCATCTGTGTGGCGGTGGGACTGCGGCCAACATTGAGGCGCTTTGGGTGGCCCGGACAATGTTGTACTTGCCATATCTTGTCGCGGATTTGAAGAAGCATCTCGGCCAATCGGACCAACCAAATCTTCATCAAAACCCCCAGGATTGCCTTCTTGAACTGGAGAACATCTTTCTAAACAGTGGTACTCCCGAAGCCACGATTCGTCAGTGGATTGCGAAATCTCCTGCGAATATCGCTCAGTTCGGGTTCTCGGCGGTAGAAAGGTATTTCAATCTTCGCCCCGTTTTGATCGTGCCTGAATCGCACCATTACTGCTTCGATAAAGCCATGGACTTGCTCGGCCTAGGTCGGGAATCGCTAATTCGGGTTCGGGTTAATGCTGACTTTCGGATGGATGTGTCCCACTTGGCAGAGATTTTGGAGCAATGTGAAGCGGTAAATCGCTCTGTTCTTGCGGTCGTGGCAGTGATGGGCACCACAGAAGAAGGCGCGATCGACCCGCTGGAGAAGATTGTTGAACTTCGGAAGAGTCGTGAAATTAGCGGAAAGAGATCGTTCTGGTTGCACGCAGATGCGGCTTACGGTGGCTATCTGCGGAGCATGATCCTTCCGGAGCGTATCGGGCTCGGGCATTCTGACGTGACAACACAAATCAATGGTCTTCCAGAGAATATTCAGCTTCAATTGCCCGAAGGGACTGCCTGTGATTCACTCGCTGCGATGGGAGATTGCGATTCGATCACGATCGATCCGCACAAGCTCGGCTACGTGCCTTATCCCGGCGGCGCGATCAGTTACAAGTCGGCACGTGTAAAGCCGATAGTAAAGCAAACCGCCCCATATCTTGAAGATAATCGTGCCTCGTATAGCGCGGACATCACAAGTGGTCAGATCGGGATGTTTTCGCTCGAAGGGAGTCGCCCGGGGGCAATGGCGGCAGGAGTCTGGCTGAGCCACAAGTCGATCCCACTGAACACGAGTGGTCATGGCATTTTGATGCGCGAAACCATCCGAAATGCGTGTCTGTTGCATGCGTTGCTTTGCGCAAAAAAGTCTAAATCGGTGGAAGCTGTGCCCCTTTGCACGCCTGGTTCTAACATCGTCTGCTATGCGTTCCGAGCGAACGGATCGATGGATCTGAAGTCTATCAATCGCTTGAATCACGCGATCTATGAACGAATGAGTATTAACTCTGCGGATCAAGAGAGCATTCATTCAAAGTCATTTTTCGTGAGCCGAACGACGCTAGCGCCAAATCAATATAGTGTGGAGGCCACTCGCGAATTCCTATCAAAATTGGGCGTAACCGAGGCAGAATTTGCTGAATCCGGGGTCTTTTTGCTAAGAAGTGTGCTGATGAACCCCTGGTATGAACTAGCCGCACAGAAGGGGAATGCTGTTTTGGAACAACTGGTGGACTATCTGTTCGAAAAGGCCGAAACTCTACTGGAACCAATGCGGGCGAAATGAATGTCATGATGGAATAGAGCATGTGGTCGCGTAGAACTTGGATAGCGATCTTTTGCACCGTAGCACTGATCTTGCAGGCCACGGTGGGATTTGCTCTGTCAATCCAGTGCCTCGTCGATTGCTCGCGCCCCGCACCCGTTCCGACTACTGGCTGCTGCCAGAAAAAGCAAAAATTGCCTTCTCCGGAGGGCAAGCACCATAGTGATTGCAAAGGGTGCTGTGGAGAAGTCTCTGGTGCCAAGTCACCCGTTTCGGTAGGGCTTCCGCAGTTTGTTGGCTTTAGCCTACTGAAACTCGCTCCGGTCTCGACGCCGGTGATCGCTCTCAATTTTGATCAAATAGATGCACAAAAGCACCTATTTGCCGGCGATTCTAGTCCGCCGACGAGTAGCCCACCGGACCGGATTTCTGGCCGTGCCCCTCCTGTGAACTAATCGATAACACCCTCTTTTCGTTTAGGACTTTTCACATTCACAGGAGAATAAATTGAACCAAATCAAAGCTTTGTCACTGGCGTCGGCCATTTGTGCCGCGTCGTTTTCATCAGCTGTCATGCCTTTGCCAGCATTTCTGGGCGCACCCGCTCAAACTCAAGTCACTGAAGTCAAGCATCAAAAGTATCGCATCGAGTTGCTTGTCCCTGAAGAAGGAGTATTCGCTGGCGAAGAAATTGACATCGAATTTAGAATCACTGACACCACTCAGAAGGATGAGCTGCAAGAAGATCTCGGGATTGCAAACGTCGAGTCATCCGCGGTGGTCACCATGCCAAGCATGGCGGGGATGCCAGCCCAGATTCCAGAGATTCACCGAGAAGGGATTCCAGGCTATTACGGCATGCCGCTGTTCTTTCCGCATGGCGGCGACTATCAGATCAGTCTCAAGCTGAAATTGCCTACAGGCGAGATGATCAACGCAATCTTTCTGATTCTCGTTCAAGATGAAAGGCCCGCCGGAAGCCAGCCCACTCCTAAGCCGTTTTGGCTGAAGGTACTCGGTTTTCCGGCTAATGCGGCAGCTGGACAGCCGGTCGACTTGAAACTCCGGGTGATCGACCATAAGACAGGATTTGTCCAAAAGGACTTTCAGACCGTACATGAGCAGAAATTCCATCTCTTGATTGCGAGCGAGGACCTCGGATGGTTTGCCCATGAGCACCCAACGATGGCACCGGACGGGACATGGACCTACCGAGCGACCTTTCCCGCGAATGGGAAGTACTTCATTTACGGCGACGTCGCTCCGACCGGTAAGGGGTCGCAAATCTTGGTTTCCCATGTGAATATCGCCAAGGGACCGAAGCCGAACTGGAATACAAAGTGGAAGGCGAACTTGGGGCCAGTCTTGGTCCAGGGCGTAAACGCGAAAATGAGACCGATTGATCTGCCCGTCCCAATCGGCAAGGGAACCGTAGTCGAGATTGCACTAACTGACACCAAGGGGAAAGCGGTTCTGGATACAGTTCCGTGGCTCGGAGCTGCGGGGCACCTGATGATCTTGCATCGCGACGGCCGTACTGTTGTTCACAGCCATCCCAAGGAAGATGAAGAAGCCACGCGCTTGGCACGATTGGGCAAATTTAGATTCACCGCCAGATTTCCGAAAGCTGGGCTCTACCGAGCATACGCCCAATTCAGCCATCATGGAAAAATCAAAACCTTCGGGTTCGGGATAGACGTTAGGTAAGGAGGACGACCATGAAATTAGTAAAAATTGGGGCAGTTATTGCATTAGTGGCGGCGATTTTGTTCAGCTCGCAACCAGGGCAAGCCCACGAGGCCGATTGCCCTTACTGCAAAATCAAACTAGTTCAGAATACGAAAGATTCGGACAACGAAGTGGTCGTCAGGTTTGGGAACAAGAGAATCGAGTACCGGTGCATTTATTGCGTGATCGCGGATCAAGATCGAGTGAAGTCTGATCTGATCGTTTACGCTCCGAGTGAAATCGTCGGGAAGCCTGTTCTGCTCCGCCGAATCGCTGGCGAATGGACGGGCCCTGAAGGAGCGGTTTACTTGAATCTCCTCAAGGGGCACGAACAGTGCGCAGTTACAGCGCGCGCGTTCACCACGAAAGAAGCGTTTGAAAAATACGTCTCGCTCCATAAGCTGGACGGTGCGAAGCCATTGACTCTCAAAGAGTTCGTCGAGGCTGTGAGCAAGAAGGGTTAACCCATGAGAAAACTCATTGCAAACAAGCTTCTGGTGATGGCAGGAGTGGCTTGCCTTGCCGCAGTTGGTCTTGCAGAAACAGGTGAGCAGGGCGCGCCTCCCGCGTGGATGTCGAGTCCTTACTCGGATCACCTTTTCTACAACCGCGGACCTTACAACTTTGCGATTCGAAAATTGCCCAAGTTTGCTGCCGACATGTATGGCACTGGGGTCGGTCATGCCATGGCCTATGAAGCCCTAGTCACCGGGCGAGAGCAGCAGCTGGAAAGCCGAGTTTTCGAACAAATCACGAAGGCTCTGAAGGCACCACCCACGTTGCCGGTGGACGAATCGACAATCCAGCCAACGTTTGCCAAGCGCTATGGTGCGCTCGAAAAGGTCTTCGATTGGGCGCATTTGCTCCACTTCCAAACTCTGGATGTACTCACATACCGGGGTTGGAACGATGCGCAGAAAGAAGCGGAGCTAGACCGGCTGTGGAAGTTCTACAGCGCGCAACCGTTTGCGATTACAGGGCTTCCGATGAACATGGAAGTTCAGGATGGCCAATCCTATTCTGGTGCCTTCCGAAAGAAGTATCCGAAGGTCAATGGTCTCTTTTGGGGATATCACTGGCTACAGTCGTCGGGTTACGACATGCTGTATCGAACGCCAATGAATTCGCACGCGCCTCAGTATGAAGTGGTTGGCGACGCTTATCGACAGACGGAGTTGTTCAAGACCGACCGTGAATTCATGCCGATGATGGGCGAGCTGAGCCCAAGATTCTCCGCGCGGTTCCCCGAGATAGCAAACTCGTTCGACAACTTGCACATGTTGCATGACAACGTCAACGACATTTTGGCTACGCCAGGGCTGAATCTTGCCGAGCAAAAGCGGCTGATCGATGAGGCAATTTGGCGCGTTTTGCAATCCACGCATGCTGGGGAAATTTCAGGAGACGGATTGCCCAATTCGCTCCATGATCACCGGGCGGTTCCAGGAATGCCGGGCATGGGATGGATGAAGGGCACGACCGACGACGCCATGTATATGGCTGGCATGGGCTGGATGAACATGGAGCAGTGTGGGCATTGCTCGATGAATCTGCCGTCTGGTCCAGTTTGGGGAGCGACAGTCTCGGCAAACGGATGGACGATGCGTGTTCGATGCTTGCTGTGCGCTCGTGATATGGCGTCAGAGACGTTGGGACGGGCGATTATTCGTGCTGCCACCGAAGATCCAGACCAGACTTTGGTGCTGATCTCAGACGAAGAAGGGAACTGGACAACAAGCAATCCGAACGTTGTGTTTCTGGAGGAAATGGGCGAGCATCCTTCTTGTCAGAAATGGTCGCGGGCGTTCACCAGCGTCACTGCGTTCAGAGCGTTCGTGGCGGACAATCCAGAGTATTCGAACGCCAAGCCGCTTTCGCTCGCCGAATGGCAGCTATTGAGCGAAGGCAAGACTCCAGATACTTATGAGCGGATCGACAAACCGAGCCCCTATGGCACACGCGGGGGGACAAATTGACGCGAATCGCCCTCGTTTTGAGCTTGTGCATGATCGTTACAACCACGTTTGCCAGCGATCATAACAACCTCGATAGCGGCCGGCCTCTGAGTTTTGATGACGCAAAGACGTTGGCTTATGGAGAGCGCGCGATCGAATTTGGCACCGTTTGGAATCTTCGTGAAGATCGTAGACCACACCTTTCGCTGATGACGGAGTTCAAGTACGGCATTGCGATGAACGCCGAGATCGGTGTTGGGCTCGCGACACATGAGGACTACGCGCACATCTCGTACTTGCGGCAACTTCGCCGTGAAACCGATGCTGGCCCTGCACAAGCGTTCAAAATCGAACTCGCATTTCCGAGTACGGCAGAAGGTTCGGGAGTGCAAATGCACCTTCGCTGGATCGCGAGTCGCATGGTTGGTGCTTACGACACCATTCACCTCAATTTGGACATGGAAGCCGATTCGATTCACCGCTCTGGCGAATCGAAATTGCGGTTTGGAGCGACGCTTGGATACCAACGTCCGCTGGGTGCGCCAACTCAATTCCACCGAACTCTCGTGGGAGAAATTGGTTTAGAACCACTGCCGCGGTCTGGTTGGACGCCCAATTATGGAGTCGGAATGCGCGAGTTAATCTCTCCTCGGGAAGTAGTCGACTTTGGGATTCAGGCCAGGAATAGGCGAGGATTCGGAGCGACGATCACAGCTGGGTACTCGCTATCCTTCTGAAAAAGCGGTTGCTTGGGGTTAGTCCCCAAGCAACCGGCGAGGCAGTATCAGTTTGACGGCGTAGATCATTGAACCCAGGCAACCAAAGACAACCACGATCGCGGGGCCGGTGGGCCAGTCGCGGGTGTAGCTCATCCACAATCCGCCAAGATTCCCGAGGATGACCACGGGGAGGCAGATCAGAAGCGATGGCTCGAATTTGGACACCAAAAGGAAAGCACAAACCGGAGGCATCACGAGCCAAGTGAACACTACGAGAACTCCGGCCACCTTTACGGATGAAGCGACCACAAATGCAAGTAAGGCATAGAACAGAAAGTCTAACGCGACTCGCTTGATGCCAGTAGGGGCAGCGGATTCACCCGTGGAGATCGCGGCATTCGCCCGCCACGTCAACATGGCGATCACCACAAGAATTGAATACACCAAAGCAGTGTGATTCACCGACCCCGAATCGACGAGGAGCAGACTTCCGGAGAGGATGTCCTTAAGCTCTTCAACTCCGTGTTCGGTGTTTTCTAGCACGATGATTCCAAGCGCGGAGGCCACAACGAACACGATTCCGATGATTGCTTCGTGAGGCACCTTGCCAAGTCGGAATCGAGTCAGCGAGATCAGGAGCGCGGTTCCGAGAGCAAAGCCGAGCGAATAAAAGTACGTCGCTGAGTCGGTGATTTCATGCTTCTGTGCGAGGGCAATGGCCATCCCTAGAGCGGCCATTTGCGCAACGGCGAGATCGATAAAAATCACGCCACGTCGGACGATGTGGAGTCCAAAGAGGCAATGGACCGGGGACATCAATAGAGATGCCAAGGTCGCATTTTTCATGATGTCCCAGAATCCGTTCATGGCAGGTTTACAATGCCTCTCCGAGATTTGAAATGATCACGTCAAACAACGTGATGTAGTCGTTCGCTCTGGAAGCCTGCCCCACGCTTTGAGGAATTAGGACAACCTTTGCACCGATTTGACCCGCCACAGTTTTTGCCGCTTTGTTCGAAAAGAAAGGTTCTTGAAGAATCGCCTTTACTCCTCGTTCTCTGCCTGTACGAATCAGCGTCGCGAGGTGTCCAGGAGTCGGCTCGAGGCCCGGTTTGGGCTCAAGTTGTCCGATCACGTTGAGTCCGAATCGACGGGCGAGGTACGGCAATGACCTATGGTAAGAAAACACTGGTATCCCAGCGAATCCTTTTGCTTTGCTCACCCAGCCTCCCACCGCAGCTTTCGCTCCGGCACGCTTTACGGTCGACTCAAAGTTCCCCGCATTGTGCCACTGCCAGAGTTTCGAGCCTCCGAATTCGTTCACCAAGCCCGCTCCGAACATCGCCGTGTCGAGCCTTGACAGGAACGCGGAGAGGTTCGATTCGTACACTTTCGCGTTGGCAGCATCGATGCTTTGGAATCTTCGCGCGATTCCAATCGCCACTTGGCGGCCGTTGTATGGATCCAGCATGATGTGCGGGTTGCCATCTGGATGGATGTCGCCGTCTGCACGAGTTACTCCTCGAGTGGGCTTTTCCAATACATAGGCAAACTCACTCGCATAGATGTGTCCGGATGCGCCAATGATGACCTTCCGGTTTCGGGCGCCATCCAGAATGGCGCCCTCGTAACCCACCTCCAAGTCCAGACCGTTCGCGATGAACACATCTGCACCCGCCACGCGGCTGATGTAGCTTGGCTTCGCTTCGATATGGTGAGCATCTCGGCTTCCGGTGATGAGCGAGCTCACCGAGGCGTTTTTGCCACCGATTGCCGAAGCGATCGAAGCCAAATCAGCTGTTGTGGTCACTACTTTCAAGCTCGCTTGAGCTTGGATCGCGCACAAAGCACATGTCAAAAGAGCAATCTTCTTCATGGCCTCAATACTTGTGCGCAGGATGTGCTCCGATCATCCATTGGAACTGAATGTCCAGCGAATTACCTCGATCACCAGCGTTGCCACGTCGCTGTTCGTAAGCGACACGCCAGTGGTGAAACTCGGTTGGTTTCAACGTCAGGCCGATCGAGTAGGAACTATGCCAATCCGATGTGCCTGGAATCTCGCTGTAGTCGTATTTGAAATTCCCGAACAAGCGTGGGCCGAGTTGCTGAGTGTAGGAAGCGAAGAATCCAAACGCAGTTTCTGATCCGGCAAGCCCGTTCGAACCCCAGAAAGCTTCAGTTTCTAAAACCGAAGATCGACCAGAGCCCGGTTGGTTCTTCATCGTGAAGTCGATCCCGTAGAGGTTACTTCGGCGATCACCTTCCGACGGACCGTTCAAATACGTCAAACCGAGTTGAGCAGAGAGGTCTTCGCTGAAGTCAAAGAATGTTCGATAGTGACCCACATAGGCTAGTCGGGAGGTGTCCGAATCGCCAAACAAGTTTCCTGGCTCGGGCTGTAGGGCCTCAAAGGTGATTTCGTTGAATCGATCACCAGGCAGCAGATAGCTAAATGAAACGCCTGGAGCCTTCAATCCTTCTTCACCCAAAAAGTCTTGGATGACTAAGGGCGTTTCGAGAAAGTTCTGCTGGTCCGCGTGATTGCGCTGGACACGGCCAACTGCTGCGGCGATCTTCCCGAATTTCGCGCTCCAACCTTTACCGAGCCGGTTATATCTCGCAAAGGCTTCTTCGACTTCTGCAACCGCTTCGCCATCCTCATTAGCAAAAGCGATGTATGCCTCTGCCTTCAAGAATGGATCGACATCCGCCGCGAACCCTAACTCGAGTTCCTTGAGTTCAGAGAGCTTCTCACCATCTGGTCGGGTATTGACCAAACGAGATCGGAAATCTGAAACCAAACTAATCTGCGGATTGAACGAATTGAGTTGACGAGTAGGTTGTTCGACCGCTGGCTGAGTGGTCGTTGTATCGACGGGCTGTTCGCCCTGATTTTGAGCCTGTGTGGCGACGGAAACGACCGCAGCAACGAGGCCCGATGTAAGTGTAATGGACATTGTTTCTCCTGATAAATCTGTCATTGCTCCAACATCTCGAAATGGAGTGTCAGAGTCGTGTGAATGAAGAATGATTTAGGAGAGAGTAGGGGGTGACCGGGAGCCAAGTTCTCCGGTCTGGTCCAGCAAAGGCCGCTGGAACTCGGTAACGAATTTCTGTCGGAAGTTCGGAGATTCCTTCGGCATCCTGACGCGATGTTCTACATGCACGACCGCCTTTCGTACGATCGAAGGCGGCGAGGATGAAGTTACCGAAATGAAATTCGGGGCGACAGGGGTTCGCTTGGATTCGACACCGGACCGGACTGTACAAACAGAACACGGTGTTCCAGCGTGATCATGGTGATGTTGCTGTGGTGCGGAGATCGACGCCAACGTCAAAAAGAACGTGGCGAGTACGGTTATCCAATATGGAACGCCTCTTTGCAATTGCAACAAAGTTGATCTTACCACTAGATTTGCTATAAAAAAGCCCCCATGCCCCTATGGGCATGGGGGCAAGGGAATCGTATCTATTCGTCGGCTAAGCCGAAGTTTGTGACGACGATGTCGTAGTCACTTGAGCCTACTTCGTTGTCTCCATCAACATCGGCGGGAATCGACGATCCCGTCTGACCATAGGCTGTGACAACCGCATCAAAGTCAGACGAACCGACTTCTCCATCCTGATCGATATCTCCGCTGATGAACATCAGTTGAGGCAATTCGACCGGATTGTTGGTGATGAAAACGTCTGGCATGCGACGGGCGAGCCATGCGCCTCCCTTGATCTTGAGTGTGACCTCGCCGCGCGTTACCGGCGAAAAAGCAAACTCTCCGTTGGGCAACATTGAGATGTCGCAGAGGGTCTCAACCAAGGACCCGTTTTGCCACAATTCGATGTTCAGCTTGCGAGTCGAGAAGTCACCGACAAATGTTGGATCGATGACTTGGCTGTATCGAGTTCCCAAGACTGTCAACGTACCAAAAGCGGTGTTCGTGTTATTGGCTTCGGTCCCGTAATAGATGTTGTTGCGGTTCAATCCCGTGTAGAAGCGGTAATTGATTCCGGGCTGCAACGTCACCGTCGTGGAGCCGTTTTGAGTTCCCTCGTCGCTATTGAACTGAGCGATCAAACCACCGTTACTCATCAGATTGACGATGGCGCGGTCCCACCAGACTAGCTTCAAGAGCGATACTTCTGACTTAACTTCGACTTGGATGGGATGATCTACTTGGAAGTACATCCAAGTTTGAGATGCAACAGAACCTCGGTGTGAAACGGTGGCCTGTGCTTCCATCGTGATTCGACTTGGCAAAAACGATGTTCGAATCAGATTGTGAGCGTAGCTGTACCCGTCCCACGAAGCTACGGTAGCAGCATCGTAGTATGACGAGGCTCCCGCAAGAGGCAAATCATAGATGTCTGGAGCAAATCTGGTGGTATCTCCAGGCGCCAGCGAATAGACCGCATAGCGCGTGTATGTGTTTGCCAGTAACAGTGATTGTGGAATGGCAATCCCTTGAGCTGAAAGAGCTGTGAGCATTGCAAAACCGAGCATTCGTTTCATTACTTTCCCCTTGTTTGGCGCGGTAGCAAGTGGTCTGAAATTCCCTGCTTCAGGTTATTTGGAGCTGGGCTTCAACTTGTCGCCCACGTCATTCACCATTATTTTTGCATGTACTTCGAGTTAGATTGCATATCATTTTTGATGAAGTGTTGCCAAAATTGCATCGCATGGTGGACGTCCGAATTCTGCCAAACTAATGGTGTGAAGCCACAAATTGCGTTGCCGATTTTTGCGATTACTCCATTCGCACTTCTTGGTTTGATCACTCCAAATTCTCCGGAAGTGGATCCCGTGGCTACGCTTGCATCAAAGGCTCCCGCGATGAAGTTTGAAAAGGGAACCGGGGTCCTTCGCGGCGTTCTAAAGGCGCTCGATATTCCGATCGAATCGCAAGTTCTGGTGTTCTCAAAGACCAGCCTTCAATCGAGCTTGATCGACCGAAAGAACCCTCGCGCTTTGTATTTCAACGACACAACCTACGTCGGGTTCATCCCAGGCGCGCCGCTGATCGAAATCATGAGCGTCGATCCAGTCAAGGGGGCGCAGTTCTACACGATTCCGAATCGGGTCGCGAATTCCAACAAAATCACCAAGGAAGGCCCGAACTGTTTCCGATGTCATGGTGGGCGTGGTGGAGTGCCTGCAAATCTGTTCGTACAGTCGTCCCACGTACCGGTGAGCGGTTATCCTCGTGTTTTTGGAACCACCGTCGAGGTGGATGCTCGGACACCGATCCAGCAGAGATGGGGCGGTTGGTACGTGACTGGTTCGCATGGCGCGATGCGACATATGGGGAACGAACCTAGCACTGGTACCGATCAAAATCCGAAGATCGATACAGAAAAAGGCGCAAACGTGCTCAACTTGGCGAAGTATTTCGATACGAAAAAGTACCTCTCACCTGGCTCGGACATCGTCGCATTGATGGTGATGGAGCAGCAGATGCACATCCAGAATCTGCTGTCGCAGATCAGTGTCGATTACAAAGATCGGAAGCAAGTCGTTCCGAGCGCGGTTGAACCATTGGTTCGCGCTCTTCTCGGTTCAGGAGAAGCTGTTTTGAGCTCACCGGTGAAAGGCACCACTGCATTCGCAGCGAACTACTCAGCTCGGGGTCCAAAAGACCGCCTGGGTCGATCACTGTACCAGCTCGATCTCACAAAGAGGTTGCAGAAGTATCCGTGCAGTCCACTCATTTATTCGCCGAGCTTCGACGCGATGAATCCGGCCATCAAAGCTGCGGTCTACGAACGCTTGTATCATGTTTTGTCTTCCGAAACGCCGCCTGCCGAATATCGGCACTTGTCTGCGGCGGACCGAGAAGCAATTTTGAAGATCATTATCGAAACCAAGCCTGAGTTCACTGGGTTCTTGACCGAGAAATAACATCCCGTTAACCCAAGCTAGGGGTGTGCCATAGTAAGTTCATGGAAATGCGCCCGTTGGTCACCACGATCGTTGCCACCGAAGCCGCCGTTAACATGTTGTTTGATTCGGCCAAGCGGATGCCCGAAGACAAGCTCGTTTGGAGTCCTTTGGAACAAGGTCGCACGGCGTTGGATCAACTGCAAGAGTGCGCTACAGCTCCTGATTTCTACTTGCGCTATCTCGACCCCAATTACACGCCGCTCTACAACTCGTACGAAGAAGCCTCAGCCGCGAGAAAGAACTTCTTGACACTAGCTACGTGCGAACAGGAGTGCGAGCGTCTGACCGGACAGCTCATCGATGCAATTCGCGCCATCACACCAGATCGATTGGGCGAAATGCACACCATGATGTGGGGCGAGCAAATGTCCATCGCCGGCATCGCAGGGCTGCATTATTGGAACCTGGTTTATCACCTCGGCCAAATCAATTACATTCAAACTTTGTACGGCGACAGGAATATGTTCTAACCGAAGTTCGGTGAACAACCGAAACTTCAAGAAGTGCGGCGAGATTGGCAGGCCCGGTCGTCGTATGATATTGAAGGACAAATTCCCCCTATGAAAGTCTCAAGTAACTGGTCGTCAATGAGAAGGACTTCGCCTGGCACAATCGGCCTTGTGATTTCGATTCTAGTGGCTTGGGTCGGGCACTGGGCAACGCAAGGGAAGTTTTTGATGTCGTTTGCCTTCGCTGGGTTCGACAAACCGTGGACGGTTTTGACCTATCCGTGGGCATACGCCACAAGCGGCGCAAGCTTTCTCTTCATGCTTCTTGGGTTGCTATGGTTTTTCTTTATCGGATCGGCTTTGGAGCGAGAAGTCGGTACCAAGTGGCTTTTAGGACTCTTTGCGATCATAACAGTTGTTGCGGCACTGTTTCAAGGCATCGGAGCGATGGCACTCAACACGGTACCGTTTGATGCTAGTCCATTCGTACCAGTGGCGATTTTGACAGTGATGTGGGGCGCGCGAAATCCCAAATCCTTGATCATGTTGTACGGAGTCATCCCGCTTTCTGGAACGTTGATGGCCGTCCTCTCGGGGCTGAGCATCTTCTTTACCAAAGGTGACCAGAACCTATTGTATGGTCTCTTTGCAGCTCTTCCAGCTCTTCTTGCCTGGTTTTATGCCCAAGGCAAGCTCGGATTACCATATCCATCTGGCGCAAGAGTTGCTGGGATGAGTTCGGGCAAAGAAAAGAAGCGCGAGCAAGCCGAATTCAACAAGTACATCGACAATGTGCGGGAGCGGGAGAGCGAGCGTGCCGAAAGAGAAAAGCTCCGCGAGTTGTTTGAACGAAGCCTGATTCAAGACCCCGACGACAACACCAAGAATGGCTGAACCAAACTCTGTTTGGACCGTAGATCGCCTGGCTCCTGGCACTTGCTTGTTCTGGGAAGGTGACCATTTTGACGAACTTTCGAACCCGATAGAAATTCGATCATGTAGCAAGATCGAGGACGTGCGGCAACTGCTCGAATGGGCCGAATCAGGTTCAAGCGCTGGTTACGTCGCTTACGAGGCGGCTCCTGCGTTCGACTCTGCCCTCACTGGCTTTCCGCCAAGTGGAGAATTGGCTTGGTTCGCACGGTACGAGGGCTCGAGGTCGTTTTCCAGCATCGCACCCACTCAGTTCTGCAGTATCTCCGATCTTGAACTTGCACTAACACGCGAGCAGTATCACGCAAAGTTCAACGAGATCAAGCGCAGGATTCGGGACGGAGATACCTATCAAGTCAATCTGACCTTTCGGGTTCGTGCCCGCGCCGAGAACCTAGATTGGATCGCCTGGCTGTTGTGCGACCAGCCCGCAGAATACGGCGCGATCATCCACACCGGCAAACGGCTGATTGTCTCATTGTCTCCCGAGCTGTTCTTTCAGAAGTCCGGCGACTTCATTCAATGCAAGCCGATGAAAGGGACCCGGCCAATTTCCAGTGACCCTGAAGAGCTTCGCCAGAATCCAAAAGATCGCGCAGAGAACTTGATGATCGTTGACATGATCCGCAACGATCTCGGTCACCTCTGCAAGCCAGGAAGCATCGATGTGTCGGCTCTTTTCGAGGTCCAGGCGCATCGCACCGTCTGGCAAATGACTTCCACGGTGACGGGAACTTTGGAACGCCCCGGAGTCTTTGATGCGCTGTTTCCATGCGCCTCGGTGGTTGGCGCACCGAAGGTGATCACTTCGGCGCATATTACGGATTTGGAAGAGTCACCCCGAGGTGCCTATTGTGGAGCGATCGGCCGATTCTTTGACTCGGACAACGCTCGGTTTTCAGTGGGGATTCGAACGCTTACGATCGACCCAGAGACATTGGATTTTGAGTACGGAATCGGGAGCGGCGTGGTCTGGGATAGCTCCGCCGATGATGAGTTTGATGAATGCTTGGTCAAGCTACAAGCGCTCAAACAACCTGAACTTGGACTAATCGAAACGTTGTACTGGTGCCCAGAATCGGGTTATCGCAACTTGGATCGGCACATGGCTCGCCTTGCTCGCTCGGCGGATGAACTCGGACTTGCGTGCACTAACGAGGTTCCGGAAGTGGCGGCGAATACTCCCCAGCGCGTGAGATGGTTGCTGGATCGAGCGGGGCAGATCTCTGTGAACTGCATCGAATACTTATCACCAACTCAACCTATGGGATTTGTGTTGGACTCTGTGCCTGTTTGTTCAAACGACTTTCGTCTGAAGCACAAAACCACCGCGCGCTCGATTTACGATAATGCAGAAATGCGACACGGAAACGGAATGGCGGTGCTGCTACAGAACGAACGAGGCGAGCTCACAGAGTTCACGCGCGCCAACCTGATGGTCGAGATTGGTGGGAAACGCTTGACTCCTCCGCCGAGTAGTGGATTGCTGCCTGGGATTCAGCGCGAGATCGAACTGGAAAGCGGATGCGAGGAGAAGATACTATTTCCGACTGACCTGAGCCGTGCAGAACGGGTCTGGTACCTCAGCTCACTTCATGGCCGAATTGAAGTTACCAAAAACCAACCAGTAGTCTGATACGCTTTGGTACGCATCAGACATTGATTGATATTGGACAATTCTTTAGGCGCGCTTGCGGCGTCGAAGAAGTGCCAGCGCACCTAGACCAAGAGCAATGAAAGAACTGGGTTCAGGAGCGACAACCACTGCGACCGAGCGCGGGTCATTCAGAATCCCTGTGCCAAAGGTCTGCAAAGTCAGCCCTTCACTATAGAGGATTCGCGATATTCTGCCTTGTCCAGCAGATACCGTGCCCGTGTAGTAACCGATGTCGCCGTGTCCAAAACCAACGCCATTAATGGCAGTGTAGGTTGCGTAGGTAGAGGTCGAAATCGGATTCGCAGGATTAGCAGCGACCAGTCCGCTCAGATTGATGCGTGAAACAGAAATCGCTCCGGCAGCCAGCATCCTCGAACCTGAAATTGCAATTTGGCGCTGACCACTTACTGAAGATGCTGCGACCGGACTCGCCATAGTGAAAGCGGTCGTGCCTGATCCAGGCAAGTAGGTGTAGACCTTGTTTCCCTCAACAGTCCAGATCTTCCCATTGTCATCTACAGCTGTTCCTCTTGGGGAGCTAGCACCATTGAATTGATAGCTGTTCAAGATCGAGCCAGAAGTGCTGTAAGCGTCTACAATGGAACCTGAAATCCCTAGGTACAAAACGTTGTTGCGAAAAGCGATTTGAGGATAGACGTAGGAATATGGAGCTGAAAAACTGCTCAGATATTCGCCTGTATTGTAGTTGAAAGTCCAAACACGGGCAAGAGCATTCGTCGATCCGTCTCCAGATACCGCGTCGACAACAAACGCGCGACCCGTAGCTTGGTCGATGCACATTCCGATTGGATTCTGTACATATCCGCCACCAAACGAACCCAAATACAGGCCTGTATTCCCATCAAAGCGATGGACGGATTGGGTGCCGCGGTCTGCAACCATCACGAGCTCAAAACTGGCGTGAGCCAATCCAGCAGTCGCCAACAAACTCAGAGCAAGAACAAATCGCATACGCCAACAGTATAAGTGAATTTTCGACAAATAATTGACAATTTTTGCTAGTTTTTGATCGGAGACGCGCCGTTTGCAAGCTGCAACCTGTCTTGAAGTCGGCGACTTGTCGCCGTGAGCCCAGGAGCCCACATTCCAAAATCTGCACTGATTGCCTCGGAGGCCTAAAACACATTGCTGTGCCATTCTCGACAAAAAACGGAATCAGACTCCGCCAATTTAATTGTCCGAACAAGAACCACCTCCAGTCTAAATGTGGGCATTTCATTGTCGACTGGCATCCACTTCAGGCGGGAATGCCATATACTAACTAGCATGAAGTTGGTTTCCAATCTATTCGTTGGCTTGTCTTTGATCGGGCTCCCGGTGCTTTCTGCGGCATCATTTGACCTCGCCCTGGTTAGTGATTCAGGCACCGACAGTATTCAGCGCTTCGACCCCATCAGCGGGACCTATCTCGGAAGCTTTGGCGGCGGAATCCTCGTCGATCCAAAGGGCGTCGTCGTGAACCAAGCCCAAAACCGGGCCTTTGTTCTGGACGCGACGGCTCGCATTTCCATCTGGGACTATAACACTGGAGAGTTCATTTCGTCGTTCAACTTAAACGGTACTGCAACCTACATGAACTCGAACAGTGATGGCACGCTGAACATCGCGCTCGCTGATCGAGTCCGCCGCATTACCCAGGGCGGCGCATTCCTGGCCGAATACATCCGCAATGGCACATATGGCGTGCAACAAGGCATCATGGGAGGCGACGGCTTCTTTTATATGAGCACCAGATCTGGTGATAGTGTTCGCCTGGAGAGGTTCGCTTCGTCGGGAACGTTTGTTGGTTTCCAATCTTGGGCAGCCGATCGTGTTCTGTCTGTACCACTCGCTGGTGCACCCAATAGCGGAAACTACAACGCGATCAACGCTTATGAATTCAGCGGTGCGAGCACCATCGAATATGATCTTCACAATTCTGGTGCGACAGTCACGACATTTGTCAATAACACGGTATTCGCAAATCCATCGGGCATCGCGCTCGGTCACGGCGGAATGACCTTCATCATTGGCAAAATCCGAGCGACGCCAACGATCGGTGGAATATTGCGGTTTGATCGAACTACCGGAGTAACGGGCTCGATTATTGGTCAATCTACTCTTCAAATTCCGACTGGAATCGCAACCGTCATTGCTCCTGAACCAGGCACTATAATCGCGCTCGGCGTTGGAATCGGTGCGTTATTGCGCCGACGAAAGAAGTCGGCATAGACAGGCGCATTAATCAGAACAGGAAAGTAGTCCGCACCTGACTATCGGTTTTGGCGCAGACTACTTTCTATAGTCAATCAAGATGAACGATTCTCGATTTCCTGAATGGCTTGGGTGCTAACCTCAATATCCGCCCTTGCGGCGCGCAAACTTTCCATCGGATCGGAAAATCCGCTTCCCATTCTTGCGGCAGAGTTCTTTTGGATCGATTGATCCAGTAAGCGCAGCTCGTTTAAGAGCGGTTCTGCCCACGAGACTGCTTGAACCTGTGAAGGATGAGAACCCAGTGCTGCTTCAAAAAGCATCGATAGCGATTCTTCGATCGCTCTTACCGTTGTGTCAGAAGCCATTGAGCGCGGTGCCATTGCGACATCCGCATGCCGCATGTAGATACAGCTCGCCTCGTCCAAGATGTTTTCAAACTGTTCCGATAGCTGACGCTCACCCAAAAAGATGTTTCCAAAGCTTGCATACCGCTTCGTAAACTTTGCGATGAGATCGCGAAGATGTCGCCTCGAACGCGAACTTGCACGGTACAAACGAAAAAACGTAATCCAGGCCCCCGCAGCAAGCAGAAGAGTAAATGCCGTACCCAGAATCAACGAATTACTGTTTGCTCCAGAAATCCATGCCCCAAAAACACTCAACCCGCCAAATGTTGCGATGCATGCGGGTATCGCACAAGATAGGATGAAAAGATTGTAGGCAGGCTGGCGTCCGGCCTCAGCATCCATCAAGGCTTCTAAATGTACAAGCTCCCTTTGACGTACGATCCCAGTAACGTTTCGACAAGCTCGAATCCAAGACAGCGCAGCCATTTAGAATCCGTACGTTCGGCAGCTCGTCGCGGTTGCAATTCCGCTTGCACTGCGAGCGATCCGGTAGGGGGTGCTCAGTCATTTTCGAGATGCGTCGGCGTTTCGCGGCCATTGCTCGGAATCAGCTTTCTCTAAGGAAATTCAATTTCTTGCAACATTTTTGTTGCTCTGGATTATCCTGAAACTGCTCTGGGTAATCCTAGAACCGCTCAGTGATAAATAAATTCTTCTCTGGGTAATCCCAAAATGCCTCTGGCTTATCCCAGAACTGCTCAGGAAAAAGTTTTTCCTTCTCTGGCTAAATATTCTTTAGCTCCATGATAAGCCAGCATCGCTGGATGCCTCCAGAAATAGCTACTCGTTACAGTACGCGTTCAAACCTAAGCACCGGGCCGTCGTCTGGCTCGATCACTTCTCCCAGCAGCTCAAATCCGTTCTTCAGCAGGATCTTTTGGCTGGCAATCCCATCTTTCAGCGTGTGCGCCCGCACAACCCTTGCGCCATGATCTCCGGCATATCGCACCAATGCCGCGCAAACCGCCGTGCCGATCCCTTTGCCCCAATGCTCCACCGCGACCCCGTATCCCACCTCAACCGTTCCGTCTAATGGAATCGTCTTGAATCCTCCCGAACCTAAAATCACGCGGGACTCAGGTTTAAACGCAACCAGCCCGATCCAATCCTCTCTTCCGCCCAAAGATTCAAAATAGGAGGGAACCACTTCGCTGGGCATTAAAGCCCCTTCCGCCGCCGAAAGCGCAACGGCATCCAAAAACGCCTTCTCCGACTCAACATGCCGCTCAATATCGGCATGCGTGAGAACATGAAACTCAAGGTTTGTGTGTGGAGTCATTAAGCTAAGAGTATGGTCGGAGACGAGCGTACAAGTAGAAGAGCGATACTGAAGTGAAATCAATCGCCCATAAATTCCGTCCACAATCTAACGGCCTTGAACACGCCCCAATATCCTTCTCTAGACAAGGGTCATCCCGATGGTTACGATTAAGCGAATTTTTCCCATATTAATATCTGCCTTGGTACTTGCGACAAAGGTAAATTCGGCGATATACGCAGTACGAAGCGAGAAGAAGCTATATGAAGTTGAGTTCTATCGTTACGAACAAAACTCTAAACCCGTGCAAATCGGAGTTACAAAAATCCGATACGTGGGACCCCGTGACAACATCTTCGTGAGTCCTACTTTGAGCCGAGTACTTGTCGTAATTTCAAACTCTGATAGCCATAAAAACTATCTCGATTGGTATGAACCCAAGTCGAGATGGTCTAGCCGCATTGAACTATCTGAGGAACTAATTGATGCGAAGATAGTGAACGGAATTGTGTACGGGCTCTTTGGAGATATAGTTGACCAGCTCAAAGTCGTTCGGTTAGGGCGCGATGGTTTGGAAAACATAATAGCGTCAACCATCAACGGGGACTTTGAAGGACTAGAACACTTTCCCGAGCCAGCGATCCACCAAGAATGCGAGGAAAGAAACTCGCCGGACGTCGCTCTCTATGAGCAGTCAGGTCTAACGCCAAGTTGGATTCATGTCTTTGGAGCTGGTCGATTGGGTACGCCGCTTGGAAACTGCCTTGACATGAACAACTACGCGTACGTCAAGCAAACGACAACCGATGGTTATGGCCGGATAATCATAGTCCGTGAAAAGAATTCAGCTGTTGAAGTACTTGCAAAGAATATCGTCCGCATGGCACTATCGAAGGAAGAATTGACTGTACAAACCGACGAGGAACTAATTTTCTTCGACACGAAGGGTTCGGTTCTTGCAAGAATCCCTAACGGCATTCTATGCGCATCTCTCGAATAGCAACATGTTGGACGACAAGCGATTTTACTTAGTATGGGTCATCGCTCAGATCATTTTGGTAGCAGCACTTGCAATCGGTGACTATCAAAGAAGCGGCAATTGGAGCGGATTCGGATTTGCAGTTCTTTATGGCTTAATTCTTGGCGTATTCCTCTCTTTCCTAATCGCCTATATCGACTGGTCTGGGAGAAACACTCGCGGCAAACCTCCCCATTGGTGATTTTGCAGTCGCCAAAGCTCAGTAAGTGCTCGCTATGAAGACGTGTGGCGTCAAAGTCGGTGTGATATCATTGAGAAGGAGACCGCTTTGGAAGATTACGCAGCTGCTTTTCGAGAGCAACTCATTGAGGAGTTGAAGGCCATACTTTTGACTTCGTTTAGAGAGCACGTCATCGATGAGCCCTGCTTTATTGATACGCTCCCGGATCTGGAAACACCCTACATCGATGCTCTTAAAGAGGAGATTGGTGGCAAGAGTTGGACACAAGTCCGAGTATTTTGGGATGCAGACCTGAGGTGGGGTCTTTGGTATCTCACGGAGCGGGGACAATTACGGCTTCTGCCTTGGTTAATCCTTCGCCAAACGGACCTGCTAGATACCGATACAGAGTACGATACAATTCGAGATTCGATATCGCGACTCAGTCTCAAGTCATGCAATATGATTACGACTCCGCAATTGAGGACGATTCAAAAGTGCTATGAGGTGTTACGTGAACGTGCCAGACCATTTGCGGTAGAGGTCTATGAAGCTGAAGAACATGTTGATTTGTGTAGCGAGCAAATTGGGTATATCGATTGTATTTTGCACGAGCGGTGGATGCGCCAAAGGTAGAAGTAGATGAGCGCGTTTGAGATAGGCGCAGATATTGTCGCTAATGAAGAATCTACGATACAGAGCGCCTGGTGGAACCGATTGATCCATCGCCTGATGCTATCCCAAACAAACATATGAACAATCTTCGAACTTCGATAGTTGTCTTGTGTATTGTCCTTTGTGGAGGATGTAATAATGCCGCCACCAATTCACTTTCCTTTAAGAAGAAAGCAACCATAGTGGGCGGATATTCGGGCGGGGAGACCACCGAAAGAGTCACGAAGGATCTTGGTGCACCAAATTCAAAACTCAAAGACGGAGTAAAACAGGTATGGGGATACACGAATCCTGCCAATAGATTTGATGATATTGCAATCGGCTTTAGGGATGGAAAGCTTGCTTCCTTTACGATTAACGACAGCGGAAAGGTAACAATCCGCAATTTCAGAAAAAAGTAAATGGAGCAAAAATATGCTGCAATCTAAAATTCTCCGAATCGTTCTGCGCTATGCCAGCATATTGTTTGTAATCTGGGTTGCGGGCGCAGCAATCTACTATAGAGCCAAAAGTGGGCTGACAGAAGATGCGATCGTATGCCTAACTAGCTATATGTCAGATTCTATGACCAACAGTTCGGAAGAAATTTTCGGATCGCGAGCATCGCGACTTCGTGATGTAGAGAACTATTCCGTTTCTAAAGTTGATGTATTCGTGATCATACCTTCTGCAAATTTCAAACTTCGTGTGCATCGTCGTGGTAAGTGGTACGAAGAAACGCTTCGATGGGAAGGGGGGCACATTGTCCCTCCAAAAGAATCTTACTAATGACGCAACAGGCGTCGACATTGAATGCGATCTGCGCCCCCTTCACCAAGTCGACACTAGCGAGGCTTCTATAGCGGCTTAATCTAGATCCCTTCAGCCGAGCGGAGGGCGGTGATGCGATCTGGCCCGCAGGAAAGCTTCTTGGCGAGGGGGCTTTTGGGTTCGACCACCCGCCAAAACGGCGTGACTTCGCCCGGATTTGAACCCGCAGCCATCTGTTCCAGGGCGACCTCGGCCACAATCCGCAAAAAGATTCCAGTGGTCAGCGGGCATGTGGCGTCGGCCTTGTGCGCTCTCGCCAGATCGGCCCGCAGTTCGGCGACGCTCAGCGATTTCCCTGCCGGGATCGCCTGAACCCGCGATTGAATCTCGCGAGGGGTCGAAATGAGCAACCGTGTGCCCGGGGGCATGCCCATTCCCGCCTTTTCGGTGACCTCGACGACCGGCTCCGCGCGCGAATTCAGCTTCTCGACCCAGGTTTTCTTGGCCATGAATCAAGGTTAGCACGGCGGCAATTTTCTGTCAATGTTGCGCGCTTTGATGAATCAGAGTTCTAGGGTGTGGCGCCACCGCCAGGACTGGTATTGACCGGCAACTTCAGGGAGATTCGCCCGAGAATCAAGCTGCGCAATCGGCGAGAAAAATTGGAAATGCTCGGGTTTGATATGGTGCCTCGGCGAGTCGATATCGTAACGCGGCGGTTACACATTGTATGCCCGCAATGCAATGTGTACGGAGAGAATAAACTATTGAAAACGGCGCAAAAACACATGAAATCGCTCCAATACAATTTTTTATTAGAGCAATTCGAATGAATATTGAAAATATTCGATATAAAATCGGAGCAATTTCATATGAAAACGGAGCGATTTCACATCAAAACGCCGCGATTACACATCAAATCGGAGCGATTTCATATCAAAACGGAGCGATTTCACTAAATATTTTGAATATTCAATAGGTTCATTTGAACCTATTTTTGTGCGCCAGGGTGGCGTCAGGTTCTCCCGCCACCCCACCGACCCACCCGCCTCCTATTGCCGGAGAATACAGCCATTCAAAATCTGCACAAGTCACGAGCCCAGCAAAGGTACTCTCGGGACAATGAGCAAATGGAAGTCGTTTGGATTGCACGTGATTTACTTCTGTTGCGCTTATGCCGCGGGTCGAATTTAGAGGACCGACGGTATGCGCGTGAATTACTACTCTCGGCCAGAAACGACTATAGCAAACTCATTCTTCTCCTACTGCAAAAGGTAGTCTCACCAAGAATCGCACAAATGAACACGGTACAAATGGCAATCGCATTGTCGCTCATTTCGAGTGGGCCAATCAATTTCCTCGAGACGGAGCAGGATCTCGTTCCAATGTGGGCATGTGTGAAAAACGGGCGACCGCAATGGAGCGTATCCCGAAACCCAGCTCGTGATATCGTAGTTAACCAGAAGTTGAATCTATACGTTCTCCCTGGATTGGCAGAACTTACATTGTCCCGAGATGGTCGAAAACTCAAAACGATACAGCTGTGTCGAGACGAAGATCCTGCCTACGTCTACTTCCTCGGCGACTACCTGTTTTTCTCGGTAAACCACATCCGGCTGAGCGGAGGATTCTACGGCTCTTCCGAAAAGGACGTAATTCAGTCGAAGCTAGACGGTGAGTTAGTGGTCGAGTATGATGCCAAGTCTCACAAGATTCTCGAGTCTCGTTCTCTGTGGAAACATGGACTCCCTGTGGCGAGAATGGATGGATACACGTACAGTATGGTATTTGCGAATCCGAGCCGAGCCCTTTCTCAAATCTATCACAAGCGAAATGTCACCGTTGGAATCAATTTGGTTAAAATTAAGGATTCGAATAGAAGGACTATCGTCGTCGGCAGTGTTGCGGGTGGGAAATCGCAGATATTTGCAGATCTACTCTTAAACACGCCTGGAACTCCGTCAGTACGATTCAGCTCGGAAGGAGTTCATATTGCATTTGCAAAGCGGAATTCAATAGTAACATTCTTTGCAAATTGAAAACCGTAGGTGGGGAGAATGATAAAGAAAAAGCGGTATCTGATTACTTTCATAATTGTGGTGGGACTCGGCTGGATGTTGAACACCAATGTCGAGCATGAACGGACATTCGCATTCACATTGATTGACTCGGTGCCCGTGAACTCATCAATCGAACCTGTAGCGGTTCTTGCCAAGCATGAGAGAATCGAAATTAGTTCAATGTACGTTTGGCGTAAGGCGGCGCCTGAAGCTAAAAAAGTAATTGAGTCACCATTTGGACGGTTTACGTCCGAAGATGTTGGCGAATTTGAAATCGGCAAAGTAGGTAAATCGTTCACTGGCCGTATTGAATTGTGGATACAAAGAAACTACTTTATGAAACCCGTAATCGTTTGGTTTGACTTCGTCAACGGAACTTTGTGGAGAAAAGGTTGGGGATACGGTCCAGGGTAACAATCGAAAATGCCCCCATTTTGTCGAATGCAGGCCGTAAATCTGAGTTAAGTTCCGATACTGGACATTAAGTTTGATTTGAAACGTGAAGGTGTTGCAGTTTAAGGGCGGGGAGTTCACCCAAATGGTCCAATTCCATTCAAGTGCCAGTGTTGATCACCAATGAAGCAAAGAATAGCTAAGAAAACAATTTCCTGTCGATCTGTAGGAGCTTCAGTTGGCTCTTAATTCTTTGTATTCTGTACACCTCGAAAATGGCGTTATGTTGAGATTCAACGCGAAGCGTTAGTGCCCCGCCTCCTATTGCCGAAGAATCTTCTCCATATTCTTGCCTTTTGCCAGCTCGTCAATGAGCTTATCCAGATACCGCGCCTGTTGCGTCAGGGGGTTGGTGATGAGCTCGACGCGATACCCACAAATCACCCCCGTGATCAGGTGGGCGTTCGGGTTCAGGTTCGCGCCTGCGAAGAATTCTTCGAAGGTTGTGTCCTGGTTTAGGTGCTGTTGCAGGGCCGCCTCGTCGTATCCGGTCAGCCATTCGATCACCTGGTGCAGCTCGGCCACGGTCCGGCCCTTCGATTCCACCTTGGCCACATAGTGCGGATAAACCGATCGAAAGATCAGTTTGGCGATCTTGGCGTCGTGGTGCGAAGTGTCTTGCATGAATGCTTTTCCCCGGATTCGAGCCGAAAGGCTACCCGATTGATGCTGGGCGGGAGGGAGTAGAATCGGAAGATGCTCGGCCGGCTTTTTGGGAAGAAATCGCATGTGGTGATCGCGACAATCAACGCGCGAATATTGCCGATGACGCGCGGCGAATTCATCGAGGACCCTTTGGACGAGCTGCTGCGCGAGGCAAAATTGGGCAAGGTTCAAGGGGCGGGGACGGCTCTTTCGGACGCGGGAGACGCGGTCACGCATGTGGACATCGAGATTCGATTGAAAGATTCGGGCGAGCCAGTGCTGAATGTGCTGCTCGAGATGCTCAACGATCTTTGCGTCCCAAAAGGCTCGTTTTTGACGCTTCCAGACGGGCGGAAAGTGCCGGTTGGGCAGGCTGAAGGGCTCGAAATCAAGTTCGAAACTGCGGAATTGGCGGACGCTTTTGCACAGCGACTCATGGAAGGGGACGATGCGCCGCATCACTACGGCGATTTTGGAACCGCGGGCTTATCGCTCAATCTTTATGGCCCGAGTTTCGCTGAGATGGAGACCGCCTGCCGCTCGAAATTGCAGGATGAAGCGGTGACGATCACCCAAATCGCCTGAGAGGTGGTCTTTAAGATGATTTTCGCAGCCGAACAAGGATTTTCGTCATTTATTGGTGGAAATCTGAGGAGAGGGCGTGACGCGCGACCGATACAGGCAGTTGACTCGGTTTGTAATCACCGTGGACCTAACGGCATAATGGCCGTTATATTTTGAATGCGGAGCAAATGGGCACCTAAAGAAGCATGGCATTGGGTGCCCACATGAAGTTGCCTGGACCAGTTATCACTTTTCGACTGCAATGGATTTTTCGGATTCTGTGCTTTTCAGCATCTTTTGGCGTGCTTTCCGCAACTTCGTTGCGGTTTCCTTTGCTCGTTCGCCTTCAATAACTTCGCGCCGAAAGATCTCGTTGGAGAGCAAATTTGTGATCTGGTCAGAACTTACTTTTACATCGGGAAACAGTTTCTTCATTTCTCTCTTTATCACTGATGCAATCGGTTCTGTTAATGCGACTTGGGCGATCATGAACTTATTAAGAACCAGTGAGTGTTGGTGGAAAGCCGACATCGCGTCGGTAGAAATTCCCTCTCGGCAGAAAATGTACAATTTCTGCACATCCTCCTCGGAACGCGCATTGGCCGACGTGAAATCGAAAGTAGAGACTTCCTCAAAATCGACTGGCTGGCCAAATTTGATCTTATAGAGTCGCCATTCGACCGCGTTTGTCAAGACGATCCATTCGACGCCTTGGTTTGCACCATAATTCACAACTTGCCGGAGGTGAGACTCGTTTAAAGTGGTACCGGCAGACTTGACTTCAACCAGAATTTTGACTTTGCCTGATATCTTTATTGCGAGGTCGCAAAACGTTCCTCTGATTTGATGCTCACTTGTCAATTCATCGTACTTATCGTAACCAAAGACGTCGGCGAGGATGTCTTTGACTAGGGTGACCGTATCGGCCTCCATAACGTCCTTCTTGCGTTGACTGACGCCGATTGACTGATAAGCTTTGAGCTTGCTAGCGATTCGATCTGTAACCTTCTTAGGAATCTTTTGCATCACCCTAAGCTTATCATTTTTGAGCCACTTTTGATTGGATTAACGCGACGCCCCAATGCGGCACATGCCCCAAGATGCCGTATACCGTTCCAAGCCACAGCGACCAAACATCTGCCGCAATCCGGTAGATCACCGGCCGGGGTTTTATCCCTACATTTGGTGCCATTTCCTGACTTGGCATCGGCTTCGCTGCTGAATCCACGTCCGCTCAAGATACCGACGGAACCAACGCCCCGTTTCATTTTGGGAATTATTTGCGCACCGAGCTGCCGGTCATTCTGCTTCTACGCGCCAGCTTAAAGCAAAGAAACCTCGGCAGCAATCGCGAGAAAGCCGCCGAGGTTCCGAGTATGGGGTGATTAGTTTTCGAACTTAAAGGTCTTTCCGCCAAGAGCCTTGAGATCGGCCTTTTGCTTATCGGTAAGAATCTTGCCAATTTCGGCGTCAAGCTCCTTTTCCGCCTTTTCACGAGCGGCGCGTGCGGCGGCACGATCGGTGTCCTGGCCAGTGTTTCCGCCACCGTTTCGGCCCGTGCGTTGCTTTTCTCGAAGAGCAGCGATCTTGCTCTTTTGTTCTTCGGTTAGCTCCAACTTAGCCGCAACCTTTGGATCGAGTACAGCGCGATTGCCGGCGTGTTGAATCACGAGTTCTGCAAGCCGTGCTTCTTGCTTATCGTCCAAAATTTCAGCAATCTTCTTAGCAGCGTCTGCTTGGTTGGTGCGATTCGCGCCTTGCTCGCCTTCGCCTTGACCTTTCTGGCCACCCTGTCCGCGTTGGGGAAGGAGTTCCGCGAGCTTAGACTTTTGATCTGCAGTGAGGTTGAGCTCGGTTTGGACGCTTGGCATTGCCAAAAGTCGGACGGCGTCATTACTGCCATCTTGCTTCTGATTTTGTCCACCGCGCTGGCCTTGACCGCCGCCTCCGCCTTGTCCACGTTGTCCGCCGCCGCTTTGTTGAGCAAACGCCAATGATGAGATTGCGACAAGCGCAATGATGATTGTCAGTGTCTTTTTCATGTTGATTCCTGGGTTCAGTCGTTGCCGCCATTTGGTCGGCTGATGTCGAGATCGGGCTTAGTCGTCCATCGCGGTTTCCACCCCGGTTTTTCGATTCGGGCCCGGAAAATCACCGTGTTATCTAGCGCAAGGTCCTTGCTCCAGATGAACTTAGCTTCCGAAAAATCGAAATCGTAAAAAGTCTTTTTGGGTCCGACTTCTTGCTCGCTGAATTCGGTGGCGTTGCTCCAGCTTGAGTCATCGAAGTTGGTGGCGAACCAATCTTTGGGGATCGGATTTCGGGACACTTTTGGATTGCTCATGTTGCCCTCGATGGGGCCGGAAAAGAAACACTTTGCCTTCCAGCTAGCATTGGATACGGTCCCGTCGGCAAACTTGAGAATGAAGCCACCATCGCCGATATTTGTTCCGTATTCGCACCCTGTCTTCGGGTCGGCGTTATCCATCGCCATCACCGCGATGGTCATTGGGTATTCAGGCAAGATGTCCAGCGTGACGACGTTATGCGGCAGGAAGTCGATCGGGTCGATCGCCACCTGCTTGCCGTTGATGTAGAGAACAAACCAATTGTCGGCGTAGATGCTCGCCTTGATCGTGTCCGTTAGGTCCGGTTTGATAACGCGTTCTTGGCGTTGCACTTGGCCCAAGACGATTGCCGCTAGACCAGCTATGGCGAAAGATGTCAAAGCGATCGATTTCATAACACTCGCTCCATGAACCAGAAGCATCCGATCATGCCGAGACCGACGGATGCAGAAAGCGCGATCTGCCTCGCACGTTGCTTATCGGCCTTTGCTAATGCGAGAAGCAACAAGGCGGTCGGGACGAGAATGAGGAATTGGCCGAATTCGATCCCGAGGCTGAAGTAGAAGACGCTTTTGAGTAGTTGGGCGTCCTGCAAGCCGAGATCGGTGAGCCCACCCGCAAATCCAAACCCGTGGATCAAACCAAACACGAAGGCGATTGCGATTCTTGGACGGATGCTCGGGATTTCGTCTTGATTGACGCGTCGAATGCCTTCGATGGCTAAGGCCACGATCGAGAGTGCGATGAGCGGTTCGATAAAGCGTGGATTGGCTCGCACCCAACCTGCGGATGCGGCGAACAAGATGACCGAGTGAGCGATAGTAAAGGCAGTGAGGACTTTCAGAATCGACTTGAATCCGCCTCCGAGTAAAGCCAACCCCACGATAAACAAGATGTGATCTAGCCCGGAGAGGATGTGCTGTACCCCTGTGCCAAACATCCCGAAAGTAGATGGCAGAGTTTTTTCGCTTTCTAGCAAAGTCTCGGATTGCAGTTTGCCGTTTTCGTATTTAGCGATGACCGTTCGCGCGTCAGGTGTAGATTGGTCGAATCGATCCAACGAGAGCTCCTGCCCAGGAGATAGAACTGCGGACCATGTCAACAGGTCCGCTTGGCTATTGATGTTGATGCTGGCGGGGAAGTTTGTACCGAGCTTTAATCGCTCCCGAACTGCCATATCCAGCGCGGGGGCGGATGGTTGATCGGACAAACTGGATGTCTGGACAAACCGACTGAGCGGCGTGGTGAGTTCGAGCGTGGATTTGCCACGCCCCTGGTCCATCTTGATCAGGGTGAGGTCCAAGTCATGCGCCGCGGCGAACCGGACCACTAGGACGAACAAGACAAAGATGGCCGACCGAATCACTTGGCGTTGATCTCCAATTTGTCGACAATTTTTCTGTTATCGGATCCAGCAAGCGACTTTACATATTCGAGCGTGGCCGCTTTAGAGTTGACGGTCACCCGGATGTGGCCAGAACTCCCCAAGATCGTTCCTGACTTGTAGCCGTATTTCTCGGCGCTTCCGATCGCGTTGTCTCTTGGCTGGCCGGGTTGCGGCACTTCGAGATACACGATGCCATCCTTTTCTTGGCGGACATAGAGATGATCATGTCCGTGGAACATCGCGGTGACGCCGTACTTCAACATCAGGGCGTGGATTGGTTCTGCCCAGCCCTTTCGTTTTTCGGGGAATTCCTGCTTGTTGCCCCATTCGAATCGATCTGCAGCTTCGACGCCACCACGGGCTTCTGCACCGCCAAATCCACCAACGAGATGGTGAATAAACACGAACTTGAACTTAGATTTCGATTCCTTGAGCGTTTTCTCGAACCAGTCGAACTGGTCTTTGCCGAGGGTCCAGTTCCAGCCGTCTTCATCGCCTCGAGTTTTGCGAGTTGTCGCGACAAACGGATCGAGAATGATGAAGGTCGCGTCGCCCCAATTCCACGCGTACCAAAGACCTTGCTTCGGTGCGCCTGAGTAAAACTCGCTGGGATGAATCACCGGGAAGTTGGCTTCTCGTTGTTCACGCGACCATTTGGCCATATCGCTTCCATCTCGGCCAGGCCATCCCACTTCGCCATCGTGGTTTCCAAGGCAGAGAAAAACTGCCATTTGTGATCCGAGCTTAGAGAACCAATATCTTTGCGCGATGTACTGCTTTGCCGAATCCTTGTAGTTGGGATACTTGTCCACCATGAAGGTGTCGCCAAGATCAACAAGAAAGTCCGGTTTGTCTTTGACGATGTTGCCGAGGGTGCGCTCAAACACCTTGAGATCGGTGTTGCCGTCTAGGTGGCTATCGGCTTGGATGGCGAATGAGAATTCCTGGCCTGCCTTCCGGGCGGTAGTGAAGCGACCGTCTACCTTCGCTGCACCTTGGGTCAGCGTGTAGGTGTAAGTCGTTCCTGGCTTGAGGTTCTTGACCGGAACCTCAACGGGCTTCCCACTCGGCAAGCTGATATTCGGCGATGGTATGACTTTGCTCCCTTCGCGAATCACCAGACTTGGCGTAGGCTCGCTCTTTCCTCGAATGCTCAGAATGATGCTGTTTCCAGTCGGTACTCCTGCGATGACATCCAGGTCAATGGTCGGAACTTCGACTCGATAAACTGGTGGAGGGCCACCTTGTCGTTGCTCACCTTCTTGTCGGCTTTGATAAGCGAAGGCAGTGATCGAACCGACTCCAAGCAGGATCGCGGAAAGGGCAAGTGTTCTCAAGCCTCTAACTCCGAACCTGAGAGCTTTCCATCGCTGTTTTTGTCCTGCTTGTCAAACATTCGAAGCATCGTATCGATGGTCTCAGCTTCTGTAATCTTCCCGTCGCTGTTCTGATCGAGTTCTTTGGCATGGACTTTCATGAATCCGCCGACTTCATTGCGTACGGTACGCAGGTTTGGCAAATCCTCGACTTTGATTGAGTCTGCATCGCCTGCATATCCGGCAAATGCTTCTTTGCATTGCGCTGTGACTTCTGCTTTGGTGACTTCACCGTCTTTGTTCGTGTCGAGACCCTTGGCATGGTCAACGAACCAAGGCTTGCGTGGACCGGGAGGAGGTCCCAATTCGCCACCTAGACCCTTGCCGCCATCGCCGCGTCCGCCAGGATCTTTCGGGCCTTGTCCACCGCCGCCACCACCGCGTTCTGGTCTGCCTTTGTAGGTTTCGGAACGAACCTTTCCGTCAGGATCGACGAAGTCAAATTTCACGCTTCCATCCACGTTGATCTGATAGTTGACCTTGCTGGTCTTGCCATCAATCGTGTAAGTCAACGAATAGCTCTTGCCAATCTCGATCGTCTTGAAGCCAGTGATTTTTGCCCCACGCAGCGGAGATGTAGCTTCTCGAGGACTCGTCGCTCTTGGCTGCGGATCGACTTGGCCGCCCTTTTCAACGACTTCGCCATGGAATCCACCGTTCAGGTACGGATAAGAATTTGTCGCGTGGTAGTGGTATCCCAGTTTTGCTGTTGTATGACCATTGAATGAATCCAGGTCCTTCGGTGCCGTTCCGTCAGGCTCGGTTAGACCATAAATCGGATACCCGTCCAAGGCATAGGCCACGGGAAGAGTCTTGCCAAGCTTTTCCTGCAAGATGAGAGGAACGATGTGATAGTGGTAATCATCCCCCCTGCCGCTATGTCCGCCCCACTTATCGAGTTCGCCCGCCAAAAAGGTGTCCGTCCGTCCATCGTTCTTGATCGGATTAAAGATCGGAATTCCATTGGCTGCAATCGCAATCGCACCACGGAAGAAGTTGGTTTTCGCGCTCATCGGCTCCTTTGCGGGAACTGGGAATAGCGGGAATTGCCAGGCATTCGTACCTGTGTACTTCTGGGGAAGCGGCACTTGCTGCTGCCATGCAGTGATGCCCGTCATCATCTCGTGGTCGGGTAATCCGTTCGATTCGACATAAAAGTTCTTTTCATCAGAGCGGGTCTTTACGTTTGGTGCGAATTTGGCGAACGACTTTTCCACTTCCGTGGCCTTTGATTTCGCAGTCTGAGCAAACATTGCTCCGGCGACGCCAGAGGCAACGAATAACGCCATGACTAAAGTTGGAAATGAGTTGAACTTGATCACTTTGAGGCTCCTTTTGGATTGATGGAATAGCTGTGGGCAATTTCGCCGTGCTTATGCCCTTCTTTCTCTGCTGCGGGCTCATACGCCCGGACGTAGTCGACCTTGGTTTGGCTCGGGCCAACTGTCACACGGACGAGACCGGCACCAGGGACTTTCTCCCCGCTGCGATAGGCATCGCCGTTGATGAGGCTATTGGTTGGATCGGCGGGGCATGGGCACGACTGATAAATCACGCCGTCCAATTCTTGCTTGCAATAAATATGGTCATGGCCCTGGAAGAAAATGCTGACCCCTGCCTTCACAAACAGTTGGTGGATCGGCATGTCCCAGCCCGGACGTTTGGTTTTGAAAGCATCTCCGCCTCGGGGGTCTTTTCCGCCCCATTCGAAGAGTGTCGCGTTCTCAACGCCACCGCGGCCCGTACCGTTCACGTGGTGCGCAAATACGAACTTGTATTTGGACTTACTTTCGAGCAGAGTCTTGGTGAGCCATTTGTATTGCTGCTCGCCCAAGGTGATGTCCCAAAGGTTTCGGTTTGCCTTTCCGCCACCTTCTGAACCGGGTCCTTTACCGACGGAATTGTCTACTGCCGAAGCAGAATGCCAGTAGGGATCGATGGTCACGAAAAGAGCATCGCCCCAGGTCCAGGCAAAGTAGTTCCGCAACAAACCAATATGCTCGACAGGTTCTGAGTTGCCCGAATAGAATCCGTCCGGCGCGGGCTGTGCAAAGTTTCGATTTCGAGCGTTTTGCGCCCAGACCCCAAGGCTGTTCGCGGTCCCGTCGAGGTTGGCCTTCGCCGCTTGCTCGTGGTTTCCATTCACCAAGAAAATAGAAGCAGAATGTCCAACCAGCCCGAGGTAAGGGACCTGCTTTGTATACACGCCTTCAACGGTTTGCTTGGTCCGCTCTCGCAGAGTATCCACGCTAAAGTCGTCACCCAGGCAGATGTAAAAGTCTGGATTTTGCGCTGCAGCCGTCAATAGAATTCGTTCGTAAAGAGACGGAATATGCATCTTTGGAACGCGCTCCGGGTGTGAATCTCCCTGAACGAAGAACATGAACTGTTCTCCTGGTTTCCTCTGAGTTTGAACCTGATAGGTTGGACTCGTTGCCGCTTCAGATTGCCCAGACTTCTTAAAGCTGAGTCGATAGGAATACTTGGTGCTAGGTTTGAGCCCGGTGAGCTTTGTCCGGAACGGAACGCCGCTTTTGAGGGTGAGAGGTTGTGACTTTTGTTCAAACGGACTGCTGGCGGTACCGTATTCGATCGTTGCTTCCGCGTCGCTCTTGAAGTGAATTGTAAATTCCACGGACGATCCGGTCACGTTGCCCTGGATGATCGAACCTTCGGCCCAAGCTTTCGTAGGCAGGGGGTAATCCCGAGAGCGTCCAGGATTCTGACCGCCACGACGCTCTTGGCCCTTCTGCTGAACCGTAGCTTGAACAAGCACTCCGCCAGAAACCAATAGCGCGAGGCCCAAAAGACTCAATTTCTCCATCATGTGTAGAGGACGGGTCAGCCGGTTTGTAGTTCAGAAAGGTAAGAAAACTCTAACCCACCGAACGCGCCATCCACCAATCCGTCAACATATCTAAGTGAGGATTCTGGTTGTAGAGGATGATATTAGCGTTGGGCAGTCATTGGCAGCGGCATTAATTGCGGATGGATTTGACGTCGAAGTCTCTACGACCGGGCCCCAAGGTCTCCATTTTGCCAAATCGAATCACTACGACTTGATCCTCCTCGACATGATGTTGCCTGGGCAAGATGGGCTTTCGATCTGTCGGGAACTGCGCCAAGGCGACAACACCGTTCCGATCATCTTTTTAACGGCGCGTGGAGAATTGCGGCACAAAGTCGCTGGCCTGGATGCGGGCGCAGATGATTACCTTGCCAAGCCATTTGAGGTGGCAGAACTCCTGGCACGAGTTCGGGCCAACTTGCGCAGAACTTCGGCACCGGCGACTATTCTCAAGCTCGGCCCGATCAAGTTGGATCAGCTAGAAAGAACGGTTTTCGTCGACCAAGCCCGCGTAGAGCTTTCGCCAACGGAATTTGCGCTGCTCGAACAGTTGATGCTTGGGCGGGGTCGGACCGTCACCCGCACGAGCATCATGCAAAAGGTCTGGAAGCAGGACTTTTACGACGACAAAGTGATCGATGTTTACGTGAGTGGCTTGCGAAAGAAGCTCGGACAAAGCGGCAAGTTGATCTTGACCGATAGGGGAGTGGGGCACCGGATTCAAGGGAGCACGAGCACATGATGAAATCTTTGCGGGCCAAGATGACACTTTTGGTGCTCATCCTTGGAGTGCCGTTCCTCATCGCTTCGGTCCAGGGCCTCCTCTTTGCAACCGAGCAGAACAGTCTGCAAGAACGCAAGTCGGTCGCCAAGCGGGCGATCAATCGCCTCTCCAGGGATCTTCAAGGTTCAAATCCTCTATCTAGAGTTGCAGAAATCTACGACCAAAGTGGATTGGACACGCTTGGTGCCGGTGCCACGTTGTTGGACCGGTCCGGTGCAGTGCTGTGGCAATCTCCGCACCGCGCTCCAGACGCTGAGAAAAGAGGGGCGCAACAGCAGATTCTGGACGAAGGAGTTCTGCTCTACGTGATGCCAGAACAGCACTCCTCCAACGATCTCAGAATGCTTGCGTTTGCTATCACAGGGTTGGGATTAGTGGTTTACGGTGTGGGAGCCTGGGTGCTTGTGGGCGCGACGTTGAGACCCATCTCGAAGCTTGTCAACAGAGTCCAGAGCGCAAAGGAAGACCCCAATCTTGTCGTTACTCCGCCTTCAACCGATCGAGAAGTGGTCAGCCTTGTGCAGACACTAAATGCCTTGATCCATGAACTCAGACTCGAGAGCGAGGACCGCATCAACAGCTACGCCACTCTCTCACATGAACTTCGGACGCCGATCCACTCGCTCCTATTGAAACTCGACCTTGCGCTTGGAAGCGAGCAAAGTAGGGAAGAGATGGAAGCCACCTTGATCGAGGTCCAGCGGCAAGTCTATCGGCTCAAGAACCTTAGTGAAGCGGTATTGACTCTACAAGGGCTGTCTCAATCTTCGGCGCAGTCGGCACGCGAGCCTTTGAGCGTCGTTCCGATCCTCGGCGAAATTTCCGCGGACCTCCAACCCTTGATGGAACTCAAAGGGATCACGCTCAACGTTCAGGTGGATGATGATGTTCAGGTCGACTCCCCCCGGGAACACTTAGTGCTTTTGCTGCGAAATCTGCTCGAAAACTCGGTGAAACACTCCCCAAACGGATCGATCGTTGCGGTTGCTAGTTCGCGGATGGAAGATGGAGTCGAGCTGTGCTTCAAGAATCCTGCTAGCGGCGAAACTCATCTCGCTGGGAATGGTCTAGGGCTGCGCATCTGCCGCGAAGTCGCCCGCACCAATGGCTGGCACCTCGAAACCAACGAATCTGATGGCGCCTTCTTCGCCAAAGTCCGGTTCTGATTGATCAATTTTTTGCGAAACGGCGTGAGGTGATCGATTACCCTGGGGAAATACAGTATTACCTTAAATCAGCTGAGGTTATACGATACCTGGCAAGAATGTTGCTGAACAAGCTATTAAATAATTTCTGTTCCTCCATTCGCGTCTGCTCATACTCCAAAAGAATCTTTGTCAGTTCCAGAGCCGGGTTCTTGAGAATGGCATCACCTTCGGCTATGAGAATGAGGTACGCAAGCAATGCAATTTCACTAGCATCCGGCTTCAAATCCTCACCAAGCAATTCCCGGACGCGCGGCACCAAGATCGGTCTAAGATGTTTGCTAACGATTGCTGCATTCAATAGCCCATTTGCATACTCAAGTCGGAGTTCTGGGTTGGACTCACGTTCTTTGAGGTTTCTTAAGGATTCCAGGTGGTTCTGGATTTCCTCCATCGTCGAGCGCTTCTCGTGAATCGCATTGACTAGCCCCATTGCAAACTGAAGTTGGAGTTCTGGGTTGGACTCCCGTCCTTTGAGGTTTCTTAAGGATTCCAGGTGGTTCTGAATTTCCTCCATTTTCGAGCACTTGTCGTGAATCGCATTGACTAGCCCCATTGCATACTGAAGTTGGAGTTCTGGGTTGGACTC
>JAFLBD010000002.1:775253-951440 GCA_017303935.1 Armatimonadota bacterium
ACTCACGTTCTTTGAGGTTTCTTAAGGATTCCAGGTGGTTCTGGATTTCCTCCATCGTCGAGCGCTTCTCGTGAATCGCATTGACTAGCCCCATTGCAAACTGAAGTTGGAGTTCTGGGTTGGACTCACGTTCTTTGAGGTTTCTTAAGGATTCCAGGTGGTTCTGGATTTCCTCCATCGTCGAGCGCTTCTCGTGAATCGCATTGACTAGCCCCATTGCAAACTGAAGTTGGAGTTCTGGGTTGGACTCACGTTCTTTGAGGTTTTTCAACGATTCCAGGTGGTTCTGGATTTCCTCCATCGTCGAGCGCTTCTCGTGAATCGCATTGAATAGCCCCTTTGCATACACAAGTTGCATTTCTGGGTTGGACTCATGTTCTTTAAGGTTGTCTAAGATAACAATGAGTTTTGACGTTGAGAAATTAGCTCGGCCGACGACATTGACGGTCACCGATGCTCCGATTAGAACCGCATCTTGATCTTGACAGTTGTGTAGGCACGCACTGAGCATTTTCAGCTGACTATCCGATATTTCCTGCCCCGCCTCTGATTCTATTTCTAGGATTACCGCCAACTGGATCAATCGTTGTGCGTCGGACAGATCACGCTCTATAGCAGTATCCTTGGTTAGATCACCAAAGGACTCCCAAACGCGGTAAAGAAATGCGTCAAAGTTCGGATTAGCCTGAGCAACCTTCCAAATATTCTCTGCATCCGTCAACGCCCGATCCGTGAGCATCGGGCGCATAACGTCTCGAAGTCGCGAAAGGACCATCCATTCAGCAATTACGTCGGGACTCAGTCCAAAGACTTCTTGCCCCACTGGAGCTGTAACATCCTCCTGCAGGGAATTTAGACTAGCTAAATTTGGATTCGAGATGGATGTTGGGAAAAGATCATTAAAGCCAAGTTCATGTGCGGCTTCGAGCGCTTGTTGCCGCGTTGCTTTTCCGACAACCGAGGCATACATGGCAAGGTTGTATTCCTGCGGAGTGAGGTTGGCGTTCGCCCAAGAATCGAATTGACGGCGAACCATTATTTCTGTGAGTTCTTCTTTGCCTTTGTAGGCTGTTCTACCTTCGTGCAGGCCAATTGTTGCGAAGAGAACATACAGCGGTAGATTGGTAAGCCCCAATTTTCGGAGATTTTCGATCATGAGCTCGGCCTCTTCAAGAGGGAATTCCTCGTTTTCAAACCGCTTTTGCCAACATTCCAAACTGATCCAAAGTAGCTCTTGATTGGACATTTCGGGCAAAACGAGAATTGTGCCGGATAGATCGAGCTTACTGGAATTGAATACACCATCCTCTTCGTGTCCAGGTTCTTGATAAAGTTTTGGCTCAAGAGTGCGCATAGCCTCGGAATTCAAGACCATTGACCAGCGCAATGAAGTCGCTTCACGGGCGAGAAGGAGAACTCTGACGCGCACTCCAGCTCGCTTGAATTTCTCTTCGGACAAGGCAAGATAATTTAGAAATCTTCGAGTAAGTTCAGGCTTGTCGACGGCGTAGTCGAAAATCAGAAAGGTGTCGTGGGCCGGGGTCCATTTTGCAAAATCTTGATATGTGTCATCTGTGAGCTGCCCCACAAATCCACTGACCCAGCCCTCAAGACGAGCGAGATGAACGAGGTGCAGTGCGAATCGACTTTTTCCTGCGCCACCCGGTCCTGCAATCCTCCACCAGGAAAGTCCCGGTTTACCCTTAAGAAACGCGCCCACCCTTTTGATCTCCTCATCGCGGCCCCGAAACGAAACATATTCGTGCGCAAAATCGAAGAAGCGATTCGCACCAGGATCTTCGGGAATGGTAAAGAGTGGCTGCTGTCGCTCCTCGATAGCCTTGGAGATGCTCTCAAGTTCTTTGGCTTGGGCTTCAAATCCTGTCCCAATCATCTTGAAGAGGAGCTTATGAGCAAACTCGGGCTTTTCTGCCGCGACGTCGAGGAGCGAGTTGAGATAGTTCTTCCGAATGTACTCTGCAAGTCTAACTAGCTCGTCTTCGTTGAGTACTTGTGTTGCTTGGCCGCCCTCAAACTCCGTGAAGATGTATTTAAGGAGTTCGATCCACTGCACCACCTCCCCGCAGGGCTCATTTCGAATAGACACCGATGACTTATTGACGTGACGTGGTAGTTCATCAGTATTTATGGAGTCGACATCTTCGGCGAGCGTGGCCAGGAACCTTGGATGTAAGTCGCGGAGTTTTTTGGCTGCGACAGAGAATCTCTTGTCATTCTTATCGGTGGAATATGTTTCTATGAGTGCACTGAGAGTGAGAATGATGAGATGGGCCATGTGCCCATTGATGAGCCAGTCCTTCGCGCTCTTGTTCTTTCTGAAAACCCTTTCGACGAACGAGCTGGCCACATTTAGGCTAAGACCTGCCAGTACTTGGGTGCCAGCCGCACCATCGGTGCCCAATAAGCTCGGGTTCCCAGTTGCGACAAGTGCAACGCCTGTTAAGCCGATTAGCCAGGCAAGCGATTTTGCGCGATCCACTGTTTATCTTACACTGGCAAATTTATGTTTAGATAACACCCGGCGCGACATTACAATCGGTGACCCAGAATCACACTCTCTTTCCCTTGTTTGTGACGGTCATGAGAAAAGCTACCGGCGGATGCCAAGTAACATGATCTTCGATGACCACAGCAACATCAACGGCGGGTGAGAAGTGAATCTAACACTGATGGCGGTGATGCTACTCGCATCCGGGAGTTCGGGAAATGGAAGTGCGCCAAAGGCGCCGGAAGTCTGGAACCCGGGGCAGGGCAGAACCCAGGTCAACCTATGGTCTGGCAAGATCCCAAGCCCGGTGAAACTCTCCGAGCCCGAATCTCTGATTCATGTCACCGATAAGCCGGTCGGTGGGAAGCCTTGGTACGTGGTCAATAACGTTTCGACGCCCACATTGACCGTCTATAAGCCCACCCGATCGGTGACCAAAACCGCAATGATCGTATATCCGGGAGGCGGATACAACCTCCTCGCGATTGACCTGGAAGGGAGCGAAATCTGCGAATGGCTGAACTCCATCGGCATCACCGCAATCTTAGTGAAGTACCGCGTACCGACGCCAAAGGTCGGGAGATATCACGAGTCGCTTCAGGCCCTGCAAGATGCCCAACGAGCGATCAGTCTGGTCCGATCAAAATCCAAAGCGCTGAACATCGATCCCAAAAAGATCGGCGTGATCGGCTTCTCGGCTGGGGGGCATTTGATTGCGGCAGTCAGCACCCGGTTCAACAAAAGGTCTTATCCCCGCCAGGATTCCATCGACGACATCAGTTGCCGGCCAGACTTTGCCGTTCCGCTGTATCCGGGGCATCTTTCGCCAGGGAGCGAAGTGGGGCAAGGCTCGGCAGCAAAGCGCGAGGGCTTGACCCTGAACCCAAACATCAAGGTGACCAAGGACACACCACCAACATTCTTGGTTCAATCGCAGGACGACCCGGTCGATGATCCGCGCAACTCGCTGAGCTACTTCCTCGCGCTGCAAGAAGCAAAGGTGCCGGTCGAGCTCCACATGTTCTCGCACGGCGGGCATGCGTTTGGATTGAGAAAGGGCACCATGCCCGTTGGCGACTGGCCGAACTTGCTCGAGCGATGGCTCCGGCACATGAAGTTTTTGTGATAGGATGGGAAGGGATTGAAGATTGCCGAAGTGAAAGAAGGACATAGTGAGTGAGTTCTATCAAGGGCCAGAATTTGCACGAAGAGAGTTGTGATAATGTTTAAAAAAAGTAGTTGGTGGAGCGCCGCCGTATCCGTCGCAATATCTGGCGCTGCTGTCGGTTGCAACGGCAACACCGATCGATGTGTGGTATTTGATTTGACCCAGAAAAACTACTATCCTGTGGAAAATCAAGGGTTTACTATTATTCAAAATGTTAAGAAGTCTTTCCCAAATAATACGAACGAGATTGTTGTCCCGTTCAATCGTGCATCTGCAAAACTAGACTTCATGTTGGAACCAAGTATAAAGCTGAAGTGCCGCACCAGAGATGGGGAATATCCAATATTTGGACTAGATGACAAGAGTGTTCCAGAGGATGGGATCGAGAGATTCTGGATAACTTCGTATAAGGATGTCGCAAGCGATTGGCACCTTATCGTGTTTCGCGGTAGCAAGAGCGACGTTTTGAAGCAACTCGGAAATCGTAATTCTAAGTAGGACTTCCTCTTCCGGATACACTCTAATTGCAGGCAATAGTTGCATCTGCGCTTTCGCCGAGTGCACAATCTCATATAGAGGCGCAGATTCAAATCTAAAACATAGAGCCCCAAACTAGTCATGGTAGCAGGTGTCATGTATAGCAGAAACTCAAAGCCAAGAAAAAGACTCCGTCGTTTGCGAATCGCGCTGATGGCAATCGAGTTTCTTCTGTTGACTGGGCCAGCAATCCTCTATCTGGCTTATGCAGATCGCCTGTTAGGAGAATCAAAGAGTCCACCGGGCGATTTCAATCACACCCGAGCCGCATGGGAAGGCTGGAACCAGCACGAGCTATTCATTCGGCCACTGCAAGCAACGATTTGCATATCTTTGCTGATCTGGGTCGCATACTACTGGATCACTGGTCGCAAGCACAGTTGGTATATGTTGTTCGCTTGTGCATGCGTTGGATTGGGATCCATTTGGCTCATTCTTGCGTGGTGAATCACCTAATGCGTGTATGAGCCAGAGCGGTTTATCCATGTGGATTGAAATCCTATTAGCAACTACGTTCTCATTTTCAAATTCGATCACTTAGCGGGCGACCGTCTCGGAATCATCGCAGCCTCTTATCTCGACGAGTCAAGTTGAGGGAGTTTGAGACTCCAATGGATTTGCGACAGTTGGAGCTTCTTGGCTACACCACAAACATGACGCGATGAGAATCCATAATCGGCACGAATAAGCCCAACTAGGAACGATTTCCTGTCTGATCTGCTTGAAATGAGCAGTGTTTCTTCGCGAAGTGAAACTGTTTGTGTGGAGAGAGCTTCAATGCTCTCTTTTCCCCCTTTTCCTCTTCGCGGCGATGGGTCTGACCCTTTTCACCACGTTCGGACTCCCAAGATACGACGCCCTCTTTCTGCTTGCCCTCGGATTCCAGATTTATCTGATTCGGACCGGAATCGAGACACCCAAAGAAGCCTGGACCATCGCGGCTTTCCACCTGATCGGACTCGGTCTGGAGATCTACAAAGTGGGGCACGGCTCCTGGACTTACCCCGACGACGGGTTCAAAATCGCTGGCGTTCCTCTCTACAGTGGGTTCATGTACGCCAGCGTGGCGAGTTACATGATTCAGGGCTGGCGAAGATTCGAACTCACCATGCAGAACCTCCCGAAATGGCCATGGCTAGTTTTGGTCAGCCTCGCCATCTACGCAAACTTCTTTTCTGCGCGATTGTTTGGCGACGTTCGGTGGTGGATTTTTGGACTTGTTCTCGCGGTCTTCTCGCGAAGTTCGCTGGAGTTTACAACGCTGCCGGGCCTACGCCGGCGAATGCCAATCGTAGTCGCGTTCGTCCTGATCGGATTTTTCGTGTGGGTGGCCGAGCAGATTTGCACCCTCCTGAAGGCGTGGCAATACCCGTATCAGCGCGATGTATGGACTTGGGTTGACGCAGGCAAGCTAAGCTCTTGGATACTGATGGTGATCGTCAGTTTTTGCATCGTGGCCGCGCTGAAGCACGAATTCACTCCTCGGAATCTGCGCGAACCCGAGCGCGAAGACGCATTCGGCGTCGCCTGACTCTTCACAGCTGCCGGTTCGTGAACACCGGTTTAGGTGCTGACCGTCACGCTGGTTTTGGAGTAATTGGACTTGTGGTGAGAGTTTGGGGAGGAGGCAGTGCCGGGTAGCCGGCTCCAGCCCCTAAATGTCTCGGCAGAGCGGAGGAGAATGGTAGGGGGATTTGGGTGTCACGTGGCGGCTCGGCGGTTCGATAACAAACCTCTAAATGAACTCATTGCCTCCCCGCGAGAAATAGTGTTTACCGAGAGTTTTCTATTGTTTTCTCTCTGTTTTCATGTGTTTACTCACGGTTTTCATGTGTTTACTGAGAGTTTTCATGTGTTTACCGGGAGTTTTCATGTGTTTACCCACAGTTTTCATGTGTTTACTCGCAGTTTTCATGTGTTTACTGAGAGTTTTCATGTGTTTACTGACAGTTTTCATATGTTTACTGAGAGTTTTCTATAGAAACCCGAGAGAAAACACTGAATATTTTGGTCAAACAATAGGTTCATTTGAACCTGTTTCAAGGTGCGGGAAGGGCGTTTTGAACACCGGCATCCTCGCCACCAATGTCGGCGGCGGAAGCATGAGCTCAATCGAAGTTTTCGCCAGCGAGACCCGTGAGATCGCAATGATTGGGAGTAGGGCAATCGCTCGGCTTACGTCGAAATGAGAGATCTCAAGAGGTCTATGTCCTGATCTTTCGCCGAACTTCTAGCGCGCTAATTTTGTCGGCTTATCGGGAGGGGTGAGGTGTTCGAGGTCGCAGCGAAAGTCGGGAACGCCCGTCTCCAGAGCATTCAGTGTATACCGCTCGATCGCGCTATTCCTGGCTACAAGCAGGTCTCCTTTGGCATCCCAAGTCGCCCAGTCCACTTCCGGTCCAAGAAGGTCAGAGCCTTCTAATTGGAATTCGAACCTATATCCCCCAACCAAGTAGCCGCGGTAGAACATGCGAAGTATGGGATGTTGCTTTGTGGGTTGCCATGACCAGCCCGGATTGTCCGGGCAAAATAAGGCATAGCCCGAATGCTTTAGACGGATACCGACCCAATTATCTGAGGTTCCTTCTTGCTGCCAACCGTCTCGTTTTAACCTTAAGGAAAGGATATCATTTCCATAAACGCTCCAATCAAGCGGCAAGATTTTGAAAGGGTCATTCTCTAGACCAAAAAAATTCCTTATGCGACGCATCGCACTGTCAAAGTCGTTTGAATGTAAGGTTTTTTCGCTTGAGAAATACCCGCCACCAGTGTACATGCTACTATCAGAAGAATCGAGCACCGTTTTCAGCTGTGGCGGTTTACAAATCCCGGTCCAAGCCGCGCCCTTTGACCCCATGGCGAAGTAGACCATCCATTCGCCGTCCCAAGAAAGATCGCAATAATAAGGGAAGAGTCCTCCCTTGAACCACGATCCGTGCACCAATTCATCCGTTGTGGTGTCCCACGAAATGATGTGGAAAACCTTGCTGGGCTTGCGCCGAATGATCACCGCCTTCGACGCCTTGTGCGCGCGGAGGATGTGCATCCGAGCGTGCTTCCTGGGCTTTGTCCAGGCTTTGGGTAGGTCCTCTTCTCGGATCGGCTCTTTCATCTTATTGGCCCTTCAAGTTTAAACGATCCGAAGAGTCCTGAATCTGTTGCGCTAGGGCATAATCCCGAAATGCCTCCTTGGATTATTGCTCTCATCGCTGTGGCTGCGGTCGGTGGGCTGGGATTCCTCTGGATAGAGTCCCGACCACAACACAAATTCATTGATGCGGCTGGCAACGCGGATATCGGAAAACTCCGCGCGTGGATCGACAAAGGAGTGGAGGTCAACCTGCCGGGATTCATGGGCTTGACGGCGTTGAATGCTGCTGTCCAAGAGGGGCGACTTGAGAACGTGAAGTTGCTTTTGGAACGAGGAGCAGATCCGAATCTGATTTCGATGAAGCAACTGCCATTAGGACTCGCTGCATCAGAAAACAAGAACGAAATCGTGGCGTGTCTGCTGGAGCACGGGGCCGACTTCAACAAGCCTTCGTTCCTGAAGGTAACGCCGCTCCAGGAAGCCATGACGGCAGGCAACTGTGAGGCGATGAAGATGTTCATCGACCGCGGCGCGGACGTTAACGGCAAGTCCTCTTTTGGGGACCCACTGCTGAGTTCGCTGTTGCTCACTCTGGTGGGGACGCGGGGCGAAGATGGTCGCGCAAAACTCCGGGCGATGGTCGAACTTCTTCTGGATCATGGCGCAAATCCAAATGTCCGAATGACCACGGGCGTACCCGCGATCATGATCGCGATCGAAGATCCCTTGACTCTGCGCCTGATGGTAGAGAATGGTTCGATCACTCAGACGAGCTACGACGGTATTGATCTGGAGCCAGAAATCCAGGCAGCTCTCGCCACATTGGAGCCGTAGACGGTCGTTGTTTATACAGATTTCGCAAGAATCCCTTATACTAAGGCATGCGCTGTTTTCTTTGCGTGGCTACGGTTTGTGCTTCGGCATTCTCGTTTGCGTCGTTTGACCTGATTTTGGTCACTGACTTTGCCGAGGACTGTGTCCATCGCTACGACGGCGACACGGGCGTCTATCTTGGATCGTTCGGCCAGGCATTTCTCGACGGTCCAAAGGCGATCAGCTTGGACCAAGCCAACAATATGGTGGTTGTTGAGCATGTCAATGGCACTAGCGCTTTCAACTACAACACCGGCACACACCTGTTCACCAGCGTCGTATTTGCCAACTCAGGCGACTCTACTTTCATTGGTTCGACCTATTTCCGGACGATTGGATCGGTCTCCACATCAGCAGTGGGCAGGATCACAAACATTCAGACAAGCACTTCACAGTCAATCCATAATGGTTCCGTTGTTGGGCCGTGGTCTGGAATTGCATCAGACGTTAACGGAAAGGTGTTTGCCGTCGAAAGCACCAGTGGCCGAGTGCTTCGATGGACACCAGGAATAACTGCGGCTGAAGAGGCAATTTCTGGGACAACTGTGATTCGAAGCGGATTGGGCTCTACCGGTGGCTTTATTTTGGGCCTAGGAGCGACGGGAGAAATGGTTTCGGTGAATTCGACCTCCATGGCCGTAGCAACAGGCACCGTTCCGTTAGGTACCGCCTGGACCTCTGCTATTGACGCTGCCGCTGGGCACGGCAGTTCGGCTTGGGGTCTTGGCATGACTGCCGGTGGCGCGATTATCCAAAGCTACGCTAAGCATCCCACTACGAACCTCTATCGTGGGCTCAACCGAATCAGTGCAACGCAAATGACGACGCCATCCGCGATGGTTGTTGTTGTTGCTCCAGAACCAAGTGCGATGCTGGGGCTCGGTGTTGCGGTTCTTGCCCTGCTCCGCCGAAGGCAGAAGTAGTCTTCACGGGTTGGAAGCAGCGTAGTGGGGCGTAAATTGGCGGCCCCGGAGGGAATCGAACCCCCGACGCCCTCCTTAGGACTGACATTTATTAGGTTCAACGAACTAGGCCGTTCGTCCGTCGTTGAACCTAAATGTCCACATTTTTCCACCGCGTTAGAGAGACCTTGGAGAGACAAGAAATGAGCTCAATTGCGGCAATGTGGTCTGAATATGCGCTTGACTAATCTGCCAAACTCATTCCATGTCTGAGCAAGTAGAAGCGCCGTCGCGCCGGGAGGTCTTCTTGAGCAGCACGCTGCTGGGAGGCCTCACAGATGAACAGGTCGGGGAGCTTGTGGTGAACTCTCGGATGGCACATGCCGAGAAGGGCGAGACGATTTGGCTTAGCGGTAGCAGTGTCTCTTTTTTTGGCGTCGTTGGTACTGGTTTTATTAAGATGACTACAGTGGGGCCAAGCCATCAGGAGATCACGACGGAAATCATGGGGCCCGGGCACGTGTTCGGTTTGTTAGGGGCCATCGATGGCACAGGGTGCCCGCAGTCAGCCAAAGCGATCACCGGATCCTGGTATCTCAAAGTGCCGAAGGCAGGCTTTTTGCCGGTCTATGAGAAGAACGTCGTTTTGAAAGAACAGGTTTTCAAGCGCACTGCGCACCGGCTAAGACAGTCATTCGACCTCATCGCCCACCTCTCAGTAGGGACGGTTGAGCAACGCGTGGCGGCGGTGCTTCTCGTACTCACGCGGTCGTTTGGGCGAGAGCTCCCAGAGGGAATCTTGTTGGATGTTCCTCTCACGAGGCAAGAGATTGCTGAACTCGCTGGTACGACCGTAGAGTCCACGATCCGCATCATTAGCCGTTGGCAGAAGCAACAGTGGATCGAAACCCAAGCGCGGCACATCCTTGTGAAGGACCTGGACAAATTGCTTCAGGCTGTGCGTTAGGTTCAACGATTTACCTGGGTGTCATGAACTATGACGGATATCATGGCGCGTGGTCTGTCGCCGTGCAACCATTCTCATTGTGAGTGAGCGGCAGTTCTACTTAGACCCAAGTCGGTGCATCGGTTGCAATGCCTGCGTTCAGGCGTGTGCCGAGTGCGACACGCACCCGGGCGTCTCGATGATTCACTTGGAGCAAGTACAGCGCGCCGATACCGTGCAGACAACGCCGATCATCTGCATGCATTGCGATGAGCCCGCCTGCGCGATGGTTTGCCCGGCGGATGCAATCAAGAAAACCCCCGACGGCGTGGTGCAAAGCTCGCTTAAGCCGCGATGTATCGGATGCACGAACTGCGTTTTCGCCTGCCCATTCGGTGTTCCGAAATATGACGTGGAGGTGGACCAGATGATGAAGTGCGACATGTGCTACGACCGTACTTCCATCGAACTGAAACCCATGTGTGCTACCGTGTGCCCATCCGGCGCTCTGTTTTATGGGACGCCCGAAGAGCTCGCCGCCGAACGCTCAGGAACTCCAATTAACGAGTTCATTTTTGGCCTTAAGAAGATCACCACCAAGGTTCATCTAATGATGCCTCAAGGGACAAAACGGCTCGCAGTCAAGCCGAATGCCGTCGTTCGCCGGTCTGACCTTCTGACCGCCGTGCGACAAGTGGAGCGCTAAACCAACATGAACGACAAGCTGAAAGAAGATTTTCCGATTGAGTGGGAAGACGACCACTTTGTGACCCGACGTGAGTTCTTCAAGTTTCTCACGTTAGCAAGTGGTGGTGTAGCCGTTGGCACGGCAGCACTGGCAGCTTACGCCCAAATTCCGAGGGAGGAAATCAAGTTTGAGGCCGCAAAGATATGCTCGACTGAAGATTTGAAGCCCGGTTCCGCCCTGGCTTTCAGCTTCCCGCGACCTGGTGATCTGTGCATTCTAGTCAGGAAGCAGGACGGCGAATTTGTTGCCTTCAAACGGCGGTGCACTCACCTTTCTTGCCCCGTGGAGTACGAAGTCAAGAACGAGCGTGAGCTCCTCTACTGCCCATGCCACAACGGTGCTTTTTCCTTGGACGACGGTAGCGTGGTTCAAGGTCCGCCGCCGCACCCCCTTCCCCAAGTTAAGATCGAAGTTCGCGGTAGCGAAATCTGGGCGACTGGTGCAATCAAAGGTGACCACTAGTGAATACGCCGCAATTCCATCGCCGTCGCCAAAAAGCAGTCGTCTTCGTCGGTTTTTTGCTGTTTGCGATGATATTGTTTCTCATCCAGCTTTGGCTGTTTGTGATGATCCTCGAAAAGATTTTGGCTGGAAGAACAGAAATGGTTCTCCCAGCCGCCATTGTGAGCATCGTGCTTTGTGCCGTCAACGTTTGGATGTTGATCGGCACAAAGCGACTCATGAACTATCGCTAGTCTTTGTGGCCTTAAGATCGGCGGGCGCGCTGTGGTGCGGCGGGGGCGTTTCCAGAATGCCCTTCAGCGTGAGCAGACCAATCATCAAAATGATCCCGATGCCGGTGACAATGACCCACTGACGCCGAGCTGGGTGCCTTGATTCCGACCGGTCGAGCCATGGGAGGAAAATCATTCCCAGGGTGACCCCAGTGGGAACGACGAATGTGGCGACCAATTCCCACCCGGACGGCATGATCTTCAAGAGTTCATAAAGTCCCAAGAAGTACCATTCCGGGCGGGGGGCGAACTCGACTTGGGTTGGGTTGGCGACGGCTTCCAAGGCTGGTTTGAACGCCAACGCCAGATAGACCAGAAACCCGACGCCCACGAGCTGCACGACTGCATCTTTGAACAACTGATCCGGATAAAACGGAACCGGTTTTCCGCGACGTGGCAAAACTGGGCCCGCAATGTGGTGCCGGCGGACCAAGTAAAGGTGGATCCCCATGAGGCCGATAAGAGCGGCCGGGAGCGCCATGACGTGAAGCGCATAAAACCGGGTAAGCGTTAGTGAGCCAACTTCCGCGCCACCACGAACCAAGTAGAGCAAAGCATCTCCGACAAACGGAATCGTGGCTGCAATTCGCGTTCCGACCACGGTCGCCCAATATGCCTTTTGGTCCCAAGGCAACAGGTAGCCGGTAAAGGAAAAGGCGAGGATGACTTGAAAAATGAAGACGCCTACAAGCCACGTCAGTTCTCGAGGTTTCTTATAGCTTCCCCAGAAGAACACCCGCAACGTGTGAGCCACAACCGCCATCACGATCAATGTCGATCCCCAGACGTGAAGTCCACGCACAAAGTTGCCGAGCGGAACTTCGGTGTTGATGTGCTTTACGCTGTCGTACGCGGTTTCAGGGCTTGCAGAGTAGTACATCGCCAAGGCAAACCCGGTGATGAATTGGAACGCCAGAAGCGTCATGAGCAAGTTTCCGAGCGTTTGCCACCATCCGACGCCAGGGGGCATGGGTTCGTCAAGATTCTTTCGAACGAACCCATACCATCCCAACCGCAGGTCTAACCAGTCTCGCAAACTGGGTCGCGCGAGTCTAAGTTCTTCTTCTGGATGAGTCGTCACCCGGGTTTCATCGGCGCGCTCTTCAGGGGAGATCGTATGTTCTTTTATGGGTAAAGGTGTTCTTGCCATGGAATTAAACCTCTCGATGGAGCAAGATGTTGCCGCCCTCCACTTTTACGAGGTGACGAATGAGACCCTTGGGCGGAGGACCGGAGACGACGCCTCCATGCTTATCAAAAACCCCTCCGTGGCAAGGGCACAAGAAGCGATCCCGATCTACTTGATATTCCACGCGACAACCAAGGTGGGTGCAAGCAGGATCAATGCACATCACTTGTTCCCCATCACGGCGGACATAGATCGAGTACTCCCGATCCACCACGTGGTAGCCATCCTTAGTCCGCATTGAGTATCGGATTTCCGTGGCGCGACCGTCCGGGATTTCTTCGATCCTGGCGATCTTCACCCATCCTTTTTTTCCTCTCTGGTTCATTGGGGAGGTGACGAAGCCCATCACCGGGCCGACGATGGCACCCACAATCCCGACATTGATCACCGCGACAATCGCCCCGAGCATCTTCCGACGTCCGGGCGACATTTCTTCTTGTTCGAGGGGTGATTTGCCTAGGTCTTTGCAGCATTCACATTCTTTTTTATTGGGTTGATGGCTCATGAGAACTCCTTAAGGGAAATAGCGGAGGACCGTCTTCTGATCCGTGTAGTCTGGGCCCAGCGACTCCATTACGCTGTCCACGATGGCCTGCGACTTGTGGTGGCGACCGGGTGAAGGCTCTCGGTCAAAGCCAATCTCGACCCCACTGGCCGACACCGCCTCGGTGAGCCGGGTTATGGAAGCGAGGATAGGCACGACCCACGCATGTTGGAATCGGGAGAACGGCGCGGTGAGGATGAGGAGGGCCACCACAATCAGGTGATAGATGTAAATGGTCAGCACCCACTCGCTCAGATTCATCCGTGCCACGCCCAGCGTGAGGAAGCCCGCCAGCGCGGAATGGAACATTAGATTGACGAATAAGAAATCGCCACTCAAGGTAAGGCCATTATCGATGTACTGATCTGAGCGATAACGGTACATGACGTACATGATGCCAATGAGTAGCATCAGGCCCGAGATGATCGGCAAGGCTTTCAGCGGGTGTTCGAACGGTAAGTCTCCGCGCGCGGGGTTGTAGATGGCCATCAAGATATCGGCCAGCAATAAGCCGCAGAACCCATAGAGCATCAGCCCATGCATGAACCAGCGATGCTTGTTGTCTTTCCAGAGCGAGGCCACCAAGAACCCGTCGACAATCAAAGACACTAGGACCACGGTCGCACTCTTGAACACGCCAAATTTCTTGATTTGAGGCCAGAGACGACCGATGCCAGTTGGTCGGACCCATTTTTCGAGCCTCCAAAGTCCCAGCATGAAGGCGATCACGGAAACGCCCAGGAAGATTCGCCCGACATTCCTCGTCGTCAACACCTGGGAGACCTTGAAAGCGAGCGGGACCTGATCCTCCTGATAGGGCTTTTCCAAAATTTCTTGAAATATCTTTTGGGCGTCTGCGTCGGAGAGGTCGGCCGTTGTGGTCGCTGGCATCATGCCTCTGCCCTTGCGAATGATCTGCATGAACGTGGCAATGTCCAACTTCGTTTTGGCAATGGGTGGACCAAGGCCGCCCATCGCCGATTGCCCGTGACAACCCATGCAATTTGAAGTCGAATAGAGTTCGTTTGGAACTGCTATGGGTGGCTTAGTTGGACTACTTTGGGCGAAAGAAAGCACGCTCGCCACGCCCAGTATCAATGCGATGAAGAGTCGGTTCATGCCTTTCCTCCTTCAGACTCCATGGGGATTGGGGCGTCTTGGCCCAAGGTAGAAGACTTTTGCTCGGCCATGACCCCGAGATACATTCCTGCTGGCTTGGTGCCCGCTTCGGGCAAGAGTTTGAACGGAATTCGTCCCGTCCTTTCTTGTTGTTCGGCGATGAAGTGGTTGATGACACTATCGGGTTCATCGAGGTCGCCAAAGATGCGCGCCGTGGTGGGGCAAGCCACCACGCAAGCGGGGTCAAGCCCCTCGTCTACTCGGTGCGCACAATAGGTGCATTTGCGCGCTTTCGCCTCCGCGATTCGCGGTTTGACGTAGTCCCTTTCATAAGGCTCGTCTTGATTGAGATACCACTTGTCTCCATCGCGGGATAGGTAGATGTTGCCGTAGGGACAAGCAGAGACACAAGCTCCTGTTCCCCGGCAACGATTTTGATCCAGCACGACAATGCCGTCGGGTCGGCGAACAATGGCTTTGTTCGGACAAGACTTGAGACAAGGCGCGTCTTCGCAATGATTGCAAAGCACCGGGATGTAAACGCGCTTCACATTCGGGTAGGTGCCGACTTCCACGTTCAGCACACGCGCAAAGAAAACATCCATGGGGGTTCCGTTTTCTTGTTTGCAGGCCAGCGTACAAGCGTCACAACCGATACACCGTGTTAAATCAATGAGCATCGAATAGCGGGCCATCACTTCACCTTCCTAATGTCAACTCTGGTGTCCTTCCAGTGCTGACCCGGTGCATAGACCGCGGGCAGGAAATACGTTTCGTGGGTTTCTTTGATTTTTTGGTGAGAGTGAACGGCATGGTACTTCCCGCTCGCGAGATACCGATCCCACCAGGCGTGGTCCACGCAAAGCACCCCTGGTTTGATCGCTTCGGTCACGAGCGCCCATAGTTGATAACTTCCATTTTCGTTGAAAATCTCGACCTGATCACCATCGCGAATCCCCTTCTTCGCCGCATCTTTCGGGTTGATTTCGACGACAGGCTTCCGGTTCACGTTCAAAAGCAGCGGGTTATTGCTGTGGGTCGAGTGAACGCGCCACTTCGAGTGAGGGGTGACAATGCTGAAAGGCTGCCGCTGATCTTGATCCGAGAGGTGGTCAAATGCGGGGCGATAGAGCGGAATCGTTTCCCCAAGTTTTTGATAGGAGCTTTCCTCCTTGTAAAACTCCATCCTGCCCGTCTTGAGGAACTCGCGTTGGGCTCCCTCTGGGAAAGGATAGGCGCGTGGTGGAAACAGCTTATCGTCGTGAAATTGTTCATCGAGACCGCATTCAGGATCGTGCACCTTGAGGCGGACGGGCCCGGCCTCGAGTTGATCAACGGTGATCCCTTCGACTTCCGGCCCACCCGTCTGCAGCATGAGGTCAATCACTTCCTTCTCGTCAAAGTCGATTTCTTTGAGTTTGGTCGGATCAATGCGCTTCACCAGTTCTTTCGCCATCCAAAACTCGGTACGGCTGCCATATTGCGGCTTCACCACTTCTTGTTGGACTTGCAAATACGGGTGACAACTCGTCCCGACCAGATCCACTTTCTCCCAAAACGTCGGGGCGGGAAGCACGACGTCGGCGTACTCGCAGGTCGGGGACATGGAGAAGTCGATCGCCACGAAAAGCTCGGTGTTATCAATCGCTTGACGCAGGGGACCTGAAAACTCAGTGACCAGCGGGTTAGCGTGAGAGACGATCAGTCCCTTGATTCCGCCCGTAGGAAACTTGATCTTGGAATTGATCGTGGAAGTCGGTCCGCCCAGTACGAAGTAATGCATAGGGACGGAGTTTGGTCGCTTGCCATTCGGGAACCACCAGCTAGAGACATCCAAACGGAAGTGGTGCTGACCCGAGTAGATCGAAACAGATTCGCCGGGTTTGCCGTGGGCTCCGACGAGGGTGGCAAAAAGGAGGATGGAGCGGATGGTGAGGTCACCGTGAAGACGGTGATTGACCCCCATCCCGATCACGATGGAGCTTGGCCGTTGGGTGGCAAAATCGCGAGCGAGCTTGCGAATCGTCTCCGCGGGAATATCCGTGTCTTTGGCGACATTTTCTGGGGAGTACATCGGCTTGCAGACTTCGTCCTCCACGAGTTCAAACGCAGGCCGAACGCGCACTTTCTGGCCCTGAATATCAACCTCACGAGTGCCATGGAAAGCAAATCGAACTCCCTCGGGAAGTTTCAAGGAGTCCATGGGGAGGACAAAGAGAGCATCCTGCGCTTCGTCCCACACAACAAACTCGGACTCGGTCCCCAAGCCCACGTCGCTGGCGCGGAGTCGCATCCCGTCGTCCTCTCGAACGAGCGTCGCCATGTCTGTGTACTTTTCCAAGAACTTCCAGTTCACAAACTGCTCTTGGATGAGAACTTGGCAGAGCGACAGTGCCAACAGCCCATCCGTACCAGGGTGAATCGGCAGCCAAAGGTCAGCACCTTTCGCGGTTTGGCTGCAGCGCGGGTCAATGCAGACGATTTGGCAGTTGTTACGTTCTTTGGCGTGCTTGGTGAGGAATTTCGCATCAGGAATGCGGGTCTGGAAGACGTTGCTCGACCAAAGTATCACCGTTTTGCAGTGAGCCCAGCTCTTCGTTTCGCACTCCACGCAGTCAATTCCGACTGTCTGCGTGAACCCCATGGAGATGTCGCCGTTGAAGTCATAGGCAGTGGCGAATGACATTCCGAGAAGCGATGCCATCCGTACTTGAGCACCCTTTTGGACATATCCCGTCCCAACAACTTGGTTGAAAAGGAGCACACTTTCCATCCCAAAACGATCTCGAATCGAAATCATCTTGGAGGCGATGTAGTCCAGTGCCTCATCCCATGACGCATCTCGCCACTTGCCTTCGCCACGCTCTCCGACACGGATCTTGGGTTGCTTGATTCGGTCAGGTCCGTAAATCAAGTGCGTCATGGACATCCCGCGCAGACATCCGCGTGGGTTATATTCCTCACACGGATAGTCGGCTGCCGGCTTGAGATCGACAATAACGTCGTTGACGACGGTGGCTAGCCACCCACAGGCGCCCGTGCAATTGGGGCTGTCGGTTGTTCGCACGACGCGAACACTTTCATCGCGCTTGGGCTGTTTAAACCGGCCGGGGACTGCGTGTCGAGTTGCCATATGTAGTCGCTCCGTGGCTATTGCCACTAGCAACTAGTGTGAGGCGCATAGTACAAGCTTTCTATGATCTAAATCATGAAAACTGTGTTGTTTCAAGAATTTCTGAGGCAGACTAAAATGGGTGGTAAAGACGCAGTTATTTATTGTTTGTTATTGGGATTGATAGCGAGCAAATCTGCGTTGCACGATTTCGGCCCGGCTAGGGCAGGTTTCCCACCGGCGATGCTCCATTTTGAGAGCTTCTTGAGCCAAGGTGGCCTCCTCATCGGGGGTCATGCGGGATTCAATCGCGGGAAATAGCAGTCGTTCTTCCCAGCGAATGTGATCTTCAAGAGCTTGCCCAAGCGGTACGCACGAAGTCGGCAATTCGCTGATGAGCTGTTCGATCTGCCGGTGGTCTTCATATAGTCGGGCAGAATCTGCACCGGCGAGCGGGCCGAGGAGCCGCTCCTCCTCGGCAAAGTGGTCGGCAAGCTCCCGCTCCCAAGCCGCACGAGCCAGTGCGGGAGCGTCCGGACGCTCCTCTCTTAGCGCACGAGCGAGGTGCAGGCCGTCATTATGATCCCGAGAGAATGGCTCCAGCGCAAAGGCCCGTTTCATTGCGGTGTCTCAGACTTCTCGATCTTCACGCAGGCTCGTTTGTATTCAGGGATGCCACTGACGGGATCGTAGGAACGGATGGTGAGATTATTTGCCGCCTTACGCCCGGGCCAGTGGTACGGGATGAAAACGGTGTCGGGGCGAATCGTGGTGACCACTTTCGCCTGAAGGACGACTTCGCCGCGCCGACTCGTGACGCGCATCCAATCCTTATCGGCAATACCATATTGTTCGGCCAACGTCGGGTGGATCTCCACGTAGGGATCGGAACAGAGATCAACCAACCCTCCGATCCGGCGAGTTTGTGTTCCACTCAAATAGTGCGACACAACGCGCCCGGTTGTCAGAACCACCGGGTACTCGTCATCCGGTTCTTCCAGCGGCGGACGGTACTTCACAGCATTGAAGTGGGCTTTGCCGTCTGGGGTCTCAAATTTCAGGTCCTCCCACAGGCGGGGGGTGCCTGGGTGGCCAATTTCGGGGCAGGGCCAAAAGACGCCGAGCTCATTCTCGATTCGCTCGTAGGTGATTCCGTAATAATCAGCGGTTCCGCCCTTGCTCGCCACTCGCAATTCGTTGAAAATGTCCTCCGAAGTCTTGAAGTGGTCAAAAAACTTGCCTCGTCCAAGCCGCCGAGCGAGTTCCAAGATGATGTCGGTGTCGGCCTTGGCGTTTCCAGGAGGATTGACCGCCTTTTTGATTCGGATCACCCGCCCTTCGGCGCTGGTGCTGGTTCCATCCTCTTCTTCGTGAAGCGATCCCGCCATCACGATGTCGGCATGGTGGGCTGTTTCATTCAAGAAGAAGTCGATGGCCGTGTAGTGCTCCAGTTTGTTGAGAGCCTCGCGGGTGAAGTTGGAGTCCGGAAGCGACACGAGCGGGTTGAAGCAAATAGAGATGAGGGCTTTGATCTCACCGGCGTGGATCATTTCCATGATCTCGGGTGCGGTGTGGCCCTTGCCCGGGAGTTCTTCGTCGGTGCAGCCCCATACCGAGCAGATGTACTCGCGGTGAGCCGGGTTTGAGATATCCCGGTTCCCAGGGAGCTGGTCGCATTTGTGGCCGTGTTCGCGCCCTCCTTGACCGTTGCCTTGGCCCGTAATGGTTCCGTATCCGCAGCCTTTGCGTCCAATCCGTCCGGTGGCGAGAACGAGGTTGATGCAGCTCACCACGTTGTCCACGCCTTTGGAACTGTGCTCGATCCCGCGTGCGTGCATCAAGAAGCTGGTCTTGGCTTCACCCCACATCTTTCCGGCTCGAACGATGTCTTCGACCTTGATTCCGCTGATGCGGCTCGCCTCTTCCAGCGGAAGCGCAAGAGCCGCTGCTTTCGTTTCTTCCCAGCCCGAAGTGAATTCCGCGATAAACGCTTCGTTGGTCAGTCCCTCTTCGATTAAGACCCGGAGGATGCCAAGGAGGAGGGCTGAATCCGTCCCCGGCAGGACGGGAAGGTGAAGATCGCAGGTGCGGGCGATGGGCGTGACGCGGGGATCGATCACGATGAGTTTCGCGCCACGATCTCGGGCCCGCCAGATGTAATCGGTCGTGACGGGGGAACACTCGGCCACGTTCGTTCCCGCAAGGAGAATCACTTCGGCGTGAACGATGTCCTCCCAGTAGTTTGAAGCTCGGTCAAGCCCGAACGCCTTTTTGTTACCCGCCCCAGCGCTCACCATACACAGGCGACCGTTGTAGTCAAGGTTAGCAGTCTGCAAGCCAAGCCGAGCGAATTTCCCGATCAGGTAGCTTTTTTCATTAGTGAGAGACACACCCGATAGAAACGCCACGGAGTCCTTGCCGTATTTGGCTTGAACTTCCTGGATGGCCTTGATGGTAGTGCTGAAGGCTTCTTCCCAAGAGATGGAGATGAAACCTTGTCCTGGCACGTTTTTCATCGGGTTGAGAAGTCGATCAGGGTGGCCGCCTTGCAGGTATCGCTTCACCCCTTTAGGGCACAACTTACCTCGATTAAAAGGGAACTCCTCCCAAGGCTCGAACCCGATCACTTGGTCTTTCTTGACCTTTAACTGGATCCCGCATTGCATGCCGCAGAAGCAACAGTGCGTCTTCACCAGCTTGTCGGGATCATCCCTGCCCACCCAACCGCCTGGAGGTGTGTAGGCGGGGTGCGGACCGAAATCTTCGATCAGCTTCTCGATTGAGACAGGGGGCTTAGCCATATCTGAAGTTTAGTATCGTTAGGGAGGATGCCGCTATGACAGGCGTCATAGCCCCAATCCCTTCTGGAGCAGCTTAGCCACAGCAAGTAGCAAAACCAATCCCAACGCTCGCCGAAGGGCAAGACTTGATACTCGATTGGCTCCGAGGAAGCTTCCACCGACTGCGCCAAGAATGCCAACTGTGATCAGCGGCCAGAGGCTCAGGCTTTCTCGCAGGAAATCAAAAGGTCGAGCCGAGAGACCGGCCAACGAGTTCGCAAAAATGAAACCCGCCGAAAGGGCTGCCACTTTGTGCGGCTGCGCCCACCGATTCAGAATCATCAATGGAGACAAAAAAATCCCTCCGCCGACCCCGACAAGCCCGCTCAAGAAACCAATGCCAGCCCCCGACCCCACAAGGATAGGACGAACCGGTGGTTGGCTCTCGCCGTCTTTCGCGGGAACGCTTAAAATCAGCACTCCAGCGGCATAAAGAAGCACCACCGCAAGAACGAGGTCTTGGGTTCGGTTCTCAAACTTGAGGCGACCCCCCAAGAAGGCAAAGGGAACCGAACCCAGCAAGAGCGGCCACGCGAGATTCCAATCAAAATGCTTCGCTCGCCCAAATACCACCAAGGTGATGCCTGCGACAAAGACGTTGAGAACGAGCGCTGTTGTGGCCCCGACCGCGCTCGGAATCGCGGTGAATGCAAGCAGCGCGAGGTATCCCGAGGCTCCGCCATGGCCGACCATACTGTAGCCAAGGGCCACAGCGAAGACTCCAAAAAAAAGCCACGGCTCAATCACGTTCAAGGCACTCGACTCCTCCCTGGAGCGAGAAGACGTCGCGAACACCCCGTGCCCTGAGGTCGGCGACGAGGCGGTAACTACGCCTTCCGGAGGCGCAAACGAACAAGGTAGGTCGTTGCCATTCGACTTCGTAGCATTCCGCCATAGGCACTCGATGATGGGGCCGGGTGAGCTCGGGAGTTTCGTTAGGCTCCCGAATATCCACCAACTCAAAGCTTGCAAGATTGATGGAGGTTGCATCTACGTCCCAAACGCTACCCCCGGAACTGAGTTCACTGGAGGACTTGCGACGGATCGTGGTTGCTTCTAAGGTGCGGAAATCAAACAAGAGCAATTTGTCGTCCAAGACCGGCAATCCAAGGATGCCTTTGATGACTTCGTTTGCTTGGAGTACCCCCATCAACGAAGGCACAACGCCGAGTACCCCTGATTGGGCGCAGGTTCCAACACAGTGGTCGGGAGGCGGTTCGGGAAAGAGATCGGCAAGGCACGGTCCTCCGGGCCGAACCGTCATCAGTTGACCTTCAAATTGGTGAACACTGGCGGTGACCAGGGGGCGGCCGAGCCTCTGGCAGACGCAGTCGAGCAGGAGCTTTGTGCTGAGGGAATCGGTCCCATCCACGATCCAGTCGTAACCGGAAATGAGTTGTTCGGCATTACCTTCAGCGAGGCGCACTGGAAATAGCTGAACCGACAGTTGGGGCCGAAGCCGACGCGCGAATACCGCCGCCCGCTCGACCTTCACGCGCCCGATATCGGAGGCGGCAAACAAGGTTTGGCGATGAAGATTCGAGAGCTCAACCAGGTCGGCGTCTACCAGACCCAGCGTCCCGATGCCGGATCCAACGAGTGAAGGCAGGCTCCCGGCCGCAAGGCCCCCCACCCCGACCAGTAAGACCCTCGCCCCAGCAAGCGCAGCTTGACCCTCGGGTCCGACTTCGGAAAGTCGCATTTGCCGGGCAAACATCTCATCGTCCACCGGGCTAGAAGCGGCTTCACCGGGAACAACCCACGCAGCGACCCCGCTGGCGTAGGTTTCGCGCTTCCAAATGGGAACCCGCCACTTGAGCTGGTCCATGATCCACTCGCAGGCTTCAAAGGCCTCTCGCCGGTGGGCTGAGGCCGTTTGCACGACGACCGCCGTATCGCCGATGGCAAGTTGCCCGACGCGATGGATCACTCTGGCTTCCAAAAGCCCAAAACGTTCTATGGCCTCTTGAACAAGCACCTCTCCCTGGGCAATTGACATTTCGGGGAATGCTTCATATTCAAGCCCAACGACGGACTGCCCCTCGGCGTGATTCCGTACTTTGCCTTCAAAAACGACGAATCCGCCGGCTTCATCGTGGGCTATTGGCTCAGCGGCAATCGGGGCACTGCTGAGTGAGAACTTCATCCGCCTGCCACCGGGGGAATCAGGACGAGCTCTCTACCATCATGTAGGGGGGCAGCTGGATCGACAAACTCATGGTCAATTGCAACTCGAATCAGTGCGGGCGGAAGACCGAGCCGGTGCTCGGCGATGAGCGTTTCGACGAGTTCGCCCACGGTCTCGCATGGGGTCGTTTTCTGTTCAACGGCAAGCCCACGGCGCTCTCGCAGGACGGCAAAATAGCGGACAGTGACGGTCTTCATCGGTTTCGATTCCATGGGAAAGGCAAGAACTCGATGTTCTCGCCTTGGGCCAACGTGATCCCATTGGGGTTGATCCTTACAAGTCCGTCGCTCTCCAATAGGCCAAAGTTCGCGTGGGAGCCAATGACGTTTAGGATCACAACCTCACCGCTGGGTAGTAGCTTCGCCGGGAGAAACTCTTCGCGTCCCGGCTTCCTATCCATCTTTCTCGCGACTTGCCTGGATTCACGGGGCAATTCATCACCGAGCCAGGCACTGACGAAGATAAGGAAGCCCACCCAAGTCGAAAGCGGATTCCCTGGGAGGCCAAACCATGCTTTCCCATCTTCGCGCGTTCCGAAGGCAATCGGCTTGCCCGGTTTCACGGCGACCCCATGGAACTTCACGTTGAAGCCCGCCTCTTCCATGGCCGAAAGAACAAGGTCATGCGCCCCGACGGAAACTCCGCCGGTCGTGATGAGGAGCTCGGAACTTTGGATCGACTCGTGGATCTGGGTGTGCAGCTCTTCTTGAGAGTCCCGGGCGTGCCTCACTTGTGCGTCGATGCCTCTGAGGGCCAAAGCTGAAGACAGGGCGGTCGCATTGGAATTGAAGATCTGACCGTCTTGGAGTGACTGGCCAGGCGGCACGACTTCATTCCCGGTGCTGAGGATGGTGACATTGGGCAGACCGCGGACTTCAACCGTGGCAAGTCCGCAACTCGCGCACGCGGCGAGATGGGGTGGTGTCAACGTCGCTCCCTTCTGCGCGACGAGATGCCCCACCGGAGCTTCTTCAGCCTGAAGCCGCACATGCCCGCCCTTTCGAACTTCTCCCACGAGCAAGCCGTCTTGTTCCGAAGCGTCTTCTTGCGCGATGATGCCGTAGGTTCGGGTTGGCACGGGGGCTCCTGTGAAGATGCGCACGGCCTCACACGGCTGGATACCCCCAGGAGCCGTCGCCCCCGCGGCAACCTCACCAACGATTTCCCAGGGCCCTTCCGGACTCCCGACGGCGAAGCCGTCCATGGCAGAGTTATCAAAGAGCGGTATATCAAATGGCGAAACAACATCCTTGGCCAACACCCGCCCCAACGCGTTGCGCAGTTCCATTCGTTCCGTTGGGAAACTCGGGCGATGATCGCGAATAATGGAGAGCGCCTCATCGACGGTGATCACGGATGGCCCTCCCCAGCGAGCATCGAATGAACGTGCAACAGGCTCGGCATCAGGCAGACCATGGCATCCTCGCACGCTCCCGGACTGCCCGGAATTGCCAGCACAACCGTTTCTCCAATGATCCCAGCCAAGGGCCGAGCTAGCATGGCGGTGGGTAGCCGTGAGTGGCTGTAGGATTGGAAGGCAGCGACCACACCAGGGAGGCTTTTTTCGAGGAGCGGTGCGATGGTATCAGAAGTGATATCCCTCGGGCCAACTCCAGTGCCTCCGCTGATCACGAGCAACGAAACACCTCTTTCAGCGGCAGCGCGAACCTCATTAACCAGCAATTCCGATTCATCGGGCAGAACTTTCACCGAGACAGAGCCTGCGCCGTGGCCCTTGAGCGCCTGCTCAAGGGCCGGGCCGCTGCGATCTTCGTACTCGGCACGATGCGCTCGATCTGACATCACCAGAACTTGTGCGCTCCAGTCGCTAAGCTTGGGAAGATCGCTCTTCCCTCCAGTCTTGGAAAGAAGGCGGACGCCGACGATTTCCATGTCGTCGTCGATCATTTTCAGCATGTCGTAGAGGGTGAGCACGGCGGCAGCGGCCCCGGTCATGGCCTCCATCTCAACCCCGGTTTTGCCCACAGAGACAACGAAGACCTCGACCACGATCCGGTCTGCTAGAAACTCAAACTCGACCCGCACATGCTCAATCGGGATGTTATGGCAGTAAGGAATCCACTCGGTTGTTTTCTTCGTCGCCTGAATCGCCGCAACCTTAGCGACGGGAACCGGGTCTCCTTTGGGAGTATCGCCATTCTGCACGCGCCGAATCGTCTCCTCGCTCGCCGTGAGTTCAGCGCGAGCGAGGGCCGTTCGCTTGGTCGTGTTCTTAAAAGAAACGTCTCTCATCCGCCGATTTGCACCATTGTCAAGTTATCTCGTTGAGCCCAGTTTCGCATCGGTGGATGGGCGCTCCACTTGCCATCGAGGCACTCTTGAACGGCTATCTCTAGTTCTGATTCGGGTGCTCCTCCTCGAATCAAGTCCCGTAATGAGACGCTGGGCGGTAGGAAGAGACAAGATTTGAGCTGACCGTCTGCCGTCAAGCGAAGGCGATTGCAACCTGAACAAAAGCTCTCGGTCACGCTTGACACAAAAGCGACCCGGCCTGCGGAGCCACCGATGACATACTCCCGGGCAACACCCGAGGCCCCATAGGCCAGGGGTCGAAGCTCAAAGCGCCCGGAGAGCCGGGTTCGAATCTCAGCGGAAGAGACGACCTGGTCTGCGTTCCAACCGTTATCGAGAAAAGGCATGAATTCAATAAACCGGACGGTCAGATTGTGCTCGCGTGCAAACTCGCCGAAGTGGATTATTTCATCCTCATTCACTCCGGGAAGAACCACCACGTTGATCTTCGTCTCTAGCCCCGCCGCATGGGCCGTCCCAATTCCGTGGAGAACCCTGGATAACTCGTTGCGCCGTGTGATCTCAAAGAAGCGATCCTGCCGCAGCGTATCCAAACTTACATTGACGCTTGCCAGCCCAGCCGTCTTGAGCGCCACTGCGTCTTGGGCCAAGCGGGTTCCGTTCGTTGTCAATGCAAGCTGGTTCAGACCCGGGATGGCGGCAAGGGATTCAACGAGACTAATGTAGCCCTTGCGCAGGGTTGGTTCGCCGCCGGTAAGCCGGATCTTCCGCACGCCACGCTCCACGAAGAACCGAGCAAGACGCTCAATCTCCTCAAAGCTCAAAATTTCTTCGCGCGGTTGCCAGACCACACCTTCTTCGGGCATGCAGTAGACGCACCGAAAATTGCATCGATCCGTGATCGACACCCGAAGGTAGTCGTGGAATCGACCAAACCGGTCCGTCAGCACGTCCGCATGGTTCACGGCTGAATTGTGCCGTAAGCCGCCCCGTGGAACCATGATATCCATCATAAACCTCGCCGAGAGTGCAGGCCATAACAGAGTCATGCCTGATCGAGCCATTGCCAACCGCATGCTCATTCTCAACACCATCGCCTTCACGGTGTGCTTTGCCGTCTGGACGATGTACGGTGTGCTGGGCGCATTTTTGGTCGATAAGCAGATCATTCCGATCTCCAAAGAGCAGCTCGGTTGGCTCCTTGGTGTCCCCATTCTCACCGGGTCGATCATGCGGTTGCCGGTCGGGCTACTCACGGACCGTTTTGGGGGCAAGCCGGTCTACATTGGCGTGATGCTCCTTGCGACCGCCGGAGTTGCATCCGTGAGTTTCGCAACTACGTTCGCCCATCTCGTGATCTCGGGGCTCATTTTTGGGATGAGCGGCGCGGCTTTCGCGGTCGGCATCGCCTACACTTCCGTGTTTTTTCCCAAGGAAAAGCAAGGAACTGCGCTCGGGATCTTTGGAGTTGGAAACGCGGGCTCGGCGTTAACCACCCTGCTTGCTCCCCTCGCGTTGCAAAGACTTACTCAAGAGGGCAACGAATTGGAAGGGTGGCGCACTTTGCCTCTGATCTATGCGGCATGCCTTTTTGGAATGACGATCCTGTTTGCGCTCTTTACGAAGAATCGGGTTACGGAAGGAGCGAGCCAAAAAACGCTCCGCACCATGCTTGCCCCTCTCAAGTCGGTTCGAGTTTGGCGATTCGGTGCGTACTACTTTCTTGTGTTTGGGGCGTTCGTTGCCCTGGCTCAGTGGCTTGTACCTTACTACCTCAACGTCTACGGAATGAGCCTCGCGATGGCAGGCCTGATGGCGAGCATCTTTAGCCTTCCGAGCGGCTTAGTTCGTGCCCTTGGAGGGTGGATGAGCGATAGGTTCGGGGCCCGAGCCACGATGTACTGGGTGCTGGCGAGTTGCGTGGTCTTGTTCGCGCTGGTCGTCGCGCCGCGCATGGACATCATGTCCCCAGGGGAAGGAGTTCTGGCGGACCGAGCCGGAACCGTGACTCAGGTCGGTCAAGATCGGATTCAAATTGATGATCAGTCGTATGCTTTGAAGACGGCCCGTGGCTCGACCCAAACCCTGTCGAGCAAGGGTTCGAGCCTTTCTGAGGGCACGATCATCCTCCCCAGAAGTCAGTCATGGCAGGCGCCGGTGGTGCAGGTGGGCCAAAAAGTTAAGAAGCGCGAGCTACTTGCCCGCGGTGTGACTCACGTTTACTTTCAGGCCAACGTGTGGGTGTTTACAATTATCGTTTTCTTGGCGGGAATCATGATGGGGATCGGGAAAGCCGCCGTGTATCGCCACATCCCCGACTATTTTCCGAATGACGTCGGCGTCGTGGGTGGAATCGTTGGGGTCATTGGCGGGCTCGGCGGATTTGTGTGCCCGATTCTGTTTGGCTACCTGCTAAAACTGACCGGACTCTGGACCTCTTGCTGGCTGCTCCTGGCCCTTATTAGTGTTGTTTGTCTGGTTTGGATGCACGTCACGATCCTTAAGATGGCAAAGCAGGCTCCGGCGACTGAGTAGAGCAGCGCGTTCACCAGAGCCCCAGGACTATGATGCTTGGGCCATTTGGACTTCTATGACGGGCATCATAACGCGCCGTGAGCGGATCATCGACAATGAGGAAAGACAAAGAGTCCGACCCATGAAGACAGAGAACGACACTCAGATAGTTCAAGAATGGCAACCTAACGATCCTGCCTTTTGGGAGTCAACCGCGAAGCCAATCGCCTGGCGGACGTTGTGGATCACTACGTTCTGCCTTCTTCTGAGCTTCTCCACCTGGTTCATGGTGAGCGCACTGGTCGTGAAGCTCTCCGGGATCGGATTCAAATTCACGCCCCAAGAACTGTTCTGGCTGACCGCCATGCCCGGCCTCGCGGCTGGAACTTTGCGCATAGTCCACACTTTTCTCATCCCGATTTTTGGCACACGGAAAACGGTAAGTATCTCGACGTTGCTCTTGGCGATCCCTTGTGTGGGCTGGGGGTATGCAGTCATGAACCCTCAAACTCCGCTCTCAACCTTTTTGGTTCTGGCGTTTCTCGCGGGTTTGGGTGGGGGCAACTTCAGCTCATTTATGCCGAGCACATCCTTGTTCTTCCCAAAATCCAAACTGGGTACAGCACTCGGGATTCAAGCGGGAATCGGCAATTTTGGCGTGAGTGTTGCGCAGTTCCTCATCCCCGCCATTCTCGGGATCGCCCTGGTGGGTAGTTCGCAAACTTTAACCAACCCAAAGACCGGGGCGACCAGCAACATCTATCTTCAGAACGGGGCACTGATTTGGGTGCCTCTTGTGCTCTTAGGTGCTGTGGTCGCTTGGTTTGGGCTTCGGGACGTGCCGGTTCAGGCCAGCTTTAGGGAGCAACTCGATATTTTCAAGGAAAAGCACACGTGGGTCATGACCTCACTCTACATCATGACCTTCGGGTCGTTTAGTGGCCTAGCAGCTGCTTTTCCGTTAATGATCAAGCAACTTTACGGCGGATTCGATGGCGCACCGGATCCACTGGCTTTTGCATTTCTGGGGCCGCTGGTTGGGGCAGGAGTCCGTGCTGCCGCAGGGCCAGTCGCAGACAAAGTTGGCGGGGCAAAGGTGACGATGGTCAGCGGGATCGGAATGCTGGCGTGCAGTATTGCAATCCTGCCATTTGCGAATCCAGGCTCAATGGCCAGTTGGAGCGGCTTCCTGTGGCTGATGCTCGGCATCTTTTTCTTTAGCGGCATCGGCAATGCGAGCACATTCAAGCAAATCCCTATGATTTTCCCGCCGCGCCAGGCGGGGGGCGTCATCGGATGGACTTCCGCGATTGCGGCCTATGGGCCGTTCGCATTCAGTCTGATTCTCGGCTCAGTGCTCGGTTCGGGTCGCAATGCGGCCCCGTTCTTCGTAGGCCTTGCCGCATTCTACGTGATCAATATCGGACTGAATTGGTGGTTCTATTCCCGAAAAGGGGCTGAAAAACCCTGCTAAGCCATCTAGTGGACGTTACCGGTATGACAATCATCATGGCGGCGGCCCGACTGAGCCCTCAATAATGAAAACCATGATCAAAGAGCGGCCTTCGTTGACTCTGCTTCCGATGCGTTCGACGATACCCGTCGCCAGGTCGGGCACGGATCGGGCGGAGACCCAGGTGTACCGCCCCTTTTTTGTGAGCGGCATCATCACCGTATTGACGGTGGGTTGTCTGCTCGGGGCGATTGCCTTGATGGGTATCGCTCGGCAAGGAAGCTATACGGCTTCCGCCTGGACCCCCTACGTCTTGGCTCACGCCAACTCGCAGCTCTTTGGGTGGGTCGGCTTCTTTGTGATGGGCTTTGCCATGCAACAGCACGGAACCACGCTCGCCAAGAGCGCGTCGTTTCACAAGATCGCCTGGTGGGCTCTAGGCAGCATGGGAGCCGGTATTACGCTGCGATTCGCAGCCGAACCTCTCGCCCAGCAAGATGCCTCACGCTGGCTTTGGTTAGGACTAGTCTCTGCTAGCATTCAGATCGTTGCTGTGGCGTTGTTCCTTTACAACATCGGAGCTAACCGATACCGGAAGGGGGAACCTCTCACGTGGCCAACAGCGTTCGTATTTGCCTCCTTGGGGTGCTTGCTCTTGGTCTCCCTAGCCGAGCCAGTAGCATTTGCGCTTAGTCACCAGCCGAGTCGAGAGGCTTCGATTGCCTTTGTCGCCCAATGGTTCACGCCTCTTCGGGAACTGCAATTTTTGGGCTTTGTGGCGATGATGATTTTCGGTGTCGCGGCGAGCAAGTTCCCCGGATGTCTTGGTTTCCGAGCCGCTGATTCAGGTTGGGGCCTTGCCGCATTCGGACTCTGGTCGAGTGGGCTGATCGCCCGGGTGGTGGGTTGGAACGTGTATTTTCAGTCCGGGCTCATGCCGGGCACAGATTTGTGGTTTCGGCTCGGCGGCGTTCTGTTGGCTCTGGGGGCGGGGGCGATGACACTTTCTTTGGGTGTCTTCAGCCCCGTGCGCCATGCGAATCCAAGTCAGAAGTTCATCCGCTCTGCTTTTGCCTGGTTGCTGATTGCCGGCGCGCTTCTGATCCTAGAGCCCTTGCATTTGCGGGCGATAGGCGCTCCGTTTTCGCACGCCTACACCGGCGCGATCCGCCATGCGGTGACGGTGGGATTCATTTCACAAATGATCGTAGCGGTGGGCTACCACTTGGTCACGAAAATGCTGATGCTCGATGAGCGAAAGGTTCCCGCCCTATGGAGTGTCTTTGTTCTGCTGAACGTGGGCAATGCGGCACGGGTCGGTTTGGAAATCATCACGGACGTGAATCGCTCTGCCTTCGCCCCAATGGGCTGGACCGGTTTCGTGGAATTGCTCGGTCTCGGCATTTGGGCTACGGTCATGCTCAGATTCTTGCTCCGAAGGAGCCAGACCTATGCGACAAGCTGCTGATACGATTCGAACCATTCTGGATGGCTGCGGCCTGGGCCATGGCAGTAATCCTGCGAGCCTGGACCGCCTCCAAGCCGCCAGCGAGTTGAGAACATTTGACGAAGGGGCCTACCTCTGGCGTCGTTCGGCTCCAGCAAGATTCTTCTGTGTTCTCGTGTCCGGTTTGGTCAGACTCACTCAAGAGGCGCACTGTGGAAAGCAAGTGGTAGTTGAGCTTCTTGGCCCCAGCGATTGCACCGGCTTGCTCGCGACCCTCGGCAATGTATCTCATCCGTTCTCCTGCTTGGCTCTAACCGATGTTGAGGCCCTGATCGTTGACAGTGATGCCTGGCGGGATGCCACCTTTAATGACCCAGAGCTGCTCCGAAAAGCGACCAGTGCGGCCGTACCGCGTATGTTGGGGGGATACGGGTTTATGGCGGCCATGGCCACTGGCGAAGTGGAAGCTCGATTGGCGCTTGCTTTATTGCGGCTCGATGAGATCAACGCCCGGGATCACGGCCTGGCGACTCCCATCCACCTCACTCGCAAGGCTCTGGCCGAAATCGGGGTCACCACAGTTGAAAGCGCCATCAGGATCACCTCCCGGTGGAACAAAGCAGGAACGATTCTAACGGGCCACAAAAGCCTCACCGTCCTTGACCGGGCCAGTCTCTATTCGACGGCCCACTTGGCCGACTGTAATAAAGTCTTGAGCTCCGACGGCGTATTGACTCCTCTGCACCATTCGGGCTGAACCCCAAGCCGGAGTAAGTCCGATTCGTTGACGATTTCCACGTCCAAGGCCTCCACCCAATCCATGATTCTGGGCGAATCAACAAGGGAGAGCCTCTCCCAGGCATGGCGACAATAAACACCGCACAAAGGTTGCAATCGACCATTGATAGAGGGAATTGCAGCTTCTTTGTCGCCTAGACGGGATTTAAGAGCCCTCGCGACGGCCCCGTCAAAGAGGGGTACATCGCAGGAAAGAACGAAGACAAGATGGCTTGAAGGGCAGAACGCGCGAAGGGCCGCGAGAGGCCCGCGCTCAACCTCGTTATCGGGATGGAAGCAATAGCCATCGAGGGGAGTGCGACCCAGAATAGTGGGTTCCCAACCGGCTTCCCGCAACATTCGTGCTAACCGGACGGCAAGCGGCTCGCTCTCAATCAAGATTGAAGCCTTATCGAAACCCATCCGGCGGCTTGCTCCACCAGTCAACAGGACAGAAGACTGGTCAGCATGATCGATATCATAGTGCGTCACCGCCTGGCCTTCCATACTCTTGACTATGGCACGGTTGCCAAAACGATATGTCCGGTTCTTTGAAGACTTTCCCGAGGTCGGGAAGGCCTACGAGACCTACGGAGAAGCAGTTGCAACCGCAGGACCGCTCGACGAAAAGACCCGATGCCTCATGAAACTCGCGATGTCCTTCGGTGCTCGTCTCGAAGGAGGCGCAAAGAGCCATGCTCACAAGGCCCTCCAAGCTGGGGCAACCGTTGAAGAGTTGCGCCATGTTGCATTGCTCGCCGCGCCGACGTTGGGATTTCCGCACATGATGGCTTGCCTTAGCTGGATTGATGCAGTTCTTGAAGAGGAAAAGCCATGACTAAGAGCCCACCCAAAAATCCACTCCCCATCGCGATCATCGGTGGCTTGATTTCTTCACTCGGTCTCCTCACAGCCGTTTACTTCGGTTCAGGCAAGCTCACTCGCTTCGATTCGCCGCTGGCGGCCTACACGGCAGCAACCATTTTTGCTGCCTTCGCATTTGCCTACCGTTACTTGATGTGGATTCAAAGACCCGCGACCTGGCGTTACTTTGTCGCTTCGTGGAAGCTCTTTATGGAGCCCAAAAAGCTCGTTCGGAACATCTTCAAACTCATCGGTTTGCTGGTCAACAACATAGTCCTTCAGAAGTTCATTGGAAAGCGAAGTACAACTCGGTGGCTCGCCCACATGGGCATGGCGTGGGGTTGTTTGATCGCTTTTGCGATTACTTTTCCGTTGAGCTGGGGTTGGATTCAATTTGGCGTCGCACCGGATGGATACAACTATCAGGTCGAATTCATGAGCATTCCCCAGTTTGCGTTCGACCCGAACAGCATCGTTGGATGGCTCCTCTTTAACGGCCTCAACATCAGCGCGTTTCTCGTCTTGGGAGGCATTGGCCTCGCAATGCATCGCCGCGTTTTCCAGCACGGAGCCCATGCTGTCCAATCCATTGAAAACGACTTGATTCCGCTCGTTCTGCTTTTTGCGGTCTCCATCACGGGCGTGATGATCACGGCGAGCTACAAGCTGATGGGAGGGGCTCACTTTAGCTTCGTCTCGCTGTTACATGCATTCACCGTGATCATCCTGTTGCTTTGGATGCCGTTCGGCAAGCTCTTTCACGTGATCCAGCGCCCGGCTCAGCTTGGGGTTGCGTATTACAAGGAAGCGGGAATTGAGGGCCCTAAGGCGGTATGTATTCGCTCGGGGGATGAGTATCAATCCAAGCTACACCACGATGATTTGGTCGAGGTGATGAAGGAGGTCGGCGTGGACTTCGGCGATCACCAAAATCTGTCACCTGCTGAGAAGCGCAAACTCATCGCCATCAATCAGCTCGCCGCGATGGAGGATCGCTCGTTCGTTGGCTGAGGGAGTAACGCCCTCCACGGTACGGAGGGCGTTAAGCATGCACAACTCTAAGTTCAAATTGGCGGCCCCGGAGGGAATCGAACCCCCGACGCCCTCCTTAGGACTGACATTTTCTAGGTTCAAAGAGGCTGAGGGTTCGTCCGCCGTTGAACCTAATCGACCGTCGTCTTCCACCGCGTTGGAGAGACCTTGGAGAGACCAAAAACTCCGCGTCTCAGCCAGCTTCATTGAACTCTTCGGGAACTCCGAAGAGTTCGCTTTCTCCGCGACTGGCGCGTCCAGTGCTGCAGTGTCCTGGCACTTTTGAAACTTGGTTTACGTCATACTGACGGAACGTGGAAGTTTTCGGCGCGGTGAAATCGGTGGCAGGGCGAGCATTGCTTGCTCTGGTACTTGTGCTGACCCAGTTCCACTTCTGCGAATCAATTTACGTGCGTGACTCTGGCGAAGTTTGCCGAGAGTGCTTGGTCATCGACGATCACGGTGCGGGTGAGGCTGAAATTGATCAGCCACATGGCGACTGCCATGACTGCTGTGAAATTCGAGAATGCGAGACGCCAAAGGCTTTTGAAACTTCCGCGCCCAGCCAGCAGTTTGCGTTCGATTTCGCAATTCTCCCCGAGCCTCTGGCTATGCCGGAGGTCATGGATGGCGGCGTCCCGTGGAAGTCGTTTCCATTTGATAGCGGGGCTCCGGCGACCGGACCACCCCTTGTTCATTTATCCCGCGGGCCCCCTGCTCTCCTTTTCGTTCAGCCGTCTGCTGGACGCAAGGTCGAGTCTTTGGCGTAGCCGCTCGCTCTCTGCTCCAGCCCTGAAACGCATTGGAGCATCCATTGAAGAGAACACTCATCATTCCTGTATTGCTGGCATCAGCATTTTGCCAAGCACAAACTCAAATCTCAGCCACTGACGCCCTCAAACTGGCGTCTCAAAACCGTCCCAGCCTTGCGGCATCTCGACTCGGAGTTGAACAAGCTCGCCTTTCTGCGCGGGCATTGAGCGCACTTCCGCCGCTCAACCTCGCCGCAGGGGCAAGTTCGCGAAGCGAAGTAGGAGCGACAGACCAAGACCTAGCTCTCACTCAAGAAATCGACATCTTTGGCAGAAGACGTGCTTCCGGTCGGGTTGGCGAAGCTGACGTACAGCTTGCTCTCGCCAGATACCGGAAAGAGGCTGGATTACTCCAATCAGAGGTGCTCACCGCGTTTGCCATTGCCGTATCTGCCAGCCACCAGCGGGAAGTTGCAACCGAACTGCTCGAAGTCGCTGAGGGACTCCTCAACGCCACCAAGCGGCGATTTGATGAGGGAAAGGTGGCAGAGCTTCAGGTGACAAGAGCGACAATCGAGTTTGAGCGAGCAAAGCAGACAAGGGAACTCAAAGACGCCGACTACCAAGCTGCGATGACAAGGCTGGCAAGCCTACTCGCTGTTCCTCAAGGCGAACTTAGCGTCGTCCCGGATGCCGCCATAGAGCCCGTCGCGATCCCGAGCATCATGGATCGTCCTGACATTCTAGAAATCAGAGCCGAGGTGGCCAAGGCGTCGGCGGAAGCAGGGTTCGCCAAGGCAACCTCTCGACCTGAGTTTAGCCTTCAAGTCGTTCGGTCACCGTGGTCAAACGACCGAGGCTACTTCGTGGGGAGGGCGCAATTCTCATGGAATCTGTGGGACCACGGCCGAGCACGAAATGAGGTTAGGGCCGCAAACCTCCGGGCTGAAGCAGCAGCCAAGGCACTGTCGGATGCTACCGCACGGGCCGAGCAAGAATTTGCCGCTGTCCAGATCGAGTTAGAGTCTCGACAGGTGCGAATCAAGAGCTACGAGGCGATTCTTGTGTCCGCAAAGGACCTCGTGGTGAAGTCCCAGAAGGGATTTGCGGAGGGATTTGGAACGCAGGTGGACGTTCTTGAAGCGACCAGGGCGCTTCGAGAGGTAGAGCAGGAACTCGTGGAAGCCAGGCAGCAGCTTGCTTTCGCGGTGATCAAGCAGTACGAGGCCTCTGGCTACCTAGTCGAGGTGCTCAAGTGAAGAAGTTCGTACTCTATCTCCTCGCGCTTTTGCTGTTGTCGGGTTGTGGAAGTAAGAGTGAACCTCCCAAGGTTGACGAACACGGTCATGAGGCGGAAGCGGCAAAGACCGACGAGCACGGACACGAAGAGGAGGGGCACTCCGAAAATAAAGTCTCACTGAGCGACGAAGCGAAAGCAATCGCAGGAATCGAAACCACGGCCGTTCGGATGGAGCCGTTCCAGCCGATCCTTCAAGTGCCCGGAACCGTCTCTAGTACTGATAAGGGAAAAGCGGTCGTCACCCCACCAGTTGCGGGAAGAGTTGTCTCGATTTCGGCGCGGCTAGGCGACACCGTGCGTCAGGGCCAAACACTCGCGACCATCGAGTCTCCCGAACTCTCCCAGGCTTGGTCAGCGATTGCCGATGCGACTCGGATTAGAGATGCCGCAAAGTCAGACGTTGAGCAAGCTCGATCTGAAGTTCAGTTGTCGCAGGCAAAACTGAGCGCGGCGAAAACGAACCTTACTCGTCAGCGACAGTTGGCCCAGGCCGGTGCATTCAGCCAAGCTCCCGTCCAGCAGGCGCAGAGCGAATTGAACGATGCACAGAGCGAACTCTTCAGCATTCAGAAGGAACAGGCCAGTCACGCGGAGCAAGTGCGCAGGCTAGAGAATCTCTTTCGCGACGGCATTGTTTCGAAATCGGAACTGGAAGCCGCACGGCTTGAACTTCAGCAGGACCAGATCAAACTGGATCGAGCTAAGGTCCGGATCGAAGCGGCAAAGGCAACCTATGAACGCGAAAAGAACATCGCCGCTCGGGGCCTTCTCAACGCTAAGGAACTTCAATCCGCCGAAGCCGAAGTGAAATCCAGTGAGCTAGAACTCGAGCGAGCAAGGCTCAGAGTTCGGGCAGCGGAGTCTTCGCTTGCGAATGCCAACCGGGCGATCAGCAATGCTCAGGCGGTCTACCGCTCCAATTCTGGAAGCGGTGGAGCGTCGGTGGGCCGAGTATCGTTGGTAGCGCCCATCTCCGGTGTCATCACGCATCTTGATGTCACGAGGGGGCAAGCGGTTGATCGAACCCAAGTGCTTTTGGAAGTCGAGAACCTCCGCTCGGTTTGGGTAACGGCGAATGTTCCTGAGTCAGAAATTGAGAAAGTTCGCAAAGGAGCGATGGCAACACTCTCCGTGGCCTCGCTCCCCAACCGCGAGTTTAAGGCGATCATTCAAGTGGTCGGTACTAGAGTTGACCCGAAAACGCGTTCAATCCCTGTTCAGTGCCTTGTGACCGAATCAAATGGGCTTCTGAAGCCTGATATGTTTGCCAAGGTCTTCATTGGCGTAGGCCAACCAACCACAAAGCTCGTGATCCCGAAATCGGCTCTGGTCATGGAAGGGGGCAAGTCCTTTGTCTTTGCGAAGCATGGCGAAGCCTTCGAAAAGCATGAGGTGGTGCTAGGAGAGCAAGACGGAAGTCGCGTTGTGGTTCTGTCCGGAATTGAGGAAGGCGAGACAATCGCCTCGAAAGGCGCGTTTATCCTGGCCAGCGAGCAGAAGAAATCTGAGCTCAAGGGGCACGAACACTAATGCTTGAACGTGCACTTGAATTCAGTCTGAGGCAACGATTCGTCGTCGTGCTTGGAGCGATCTTGCTTGTCGTTCTCGGCATTCTGGCTTGGCCGCAAGTCAATCTCGATGCCGTCCCCGATATAACGACCAACCAGATTTCGATCAACACCGAAACGGGGGGAATGAGCCCCGAGGAAGTCGAAAAGCTGGTTACCTTTCCAATTGAAACCGCGATGGGAGGGATTCCGGGAGTCGAGCAGGTACGAAGCCTAAGCCAATTCGGTCTCTCCCAAGTCAACGTGGTATTTCGCGATGATAAGGACATCTACTTTGCCCGTCAGCTTGTCTCCGAACGCCTCAATGGGGTGAAGGATGAACTGCCTGACGGTGTGGGTTCGCCAACAATGGGACCGGTTTCAACTGGGCTTGGCGATATCTACATGTATGCGATTGAGAGTCCTGATCGGACACCCGCTCAGCTACGCGAGCTTCAAGACTGGGTCATCGCTCCTCAGCTACGAACCGTTCCTGGAGTAGCCGAAGTGAACGCCACTGATGGCAGTGTGAAGCAATACCAAGTGGTCGTCTCACCCCAAGCGATGCTTGCAAGGAGCGTCTCGGTTGATGACGTGGTTGCCGCGCTTCAGAACAATAACGAAAACGCCGGAGGCGGTCTCCTCGAACGCAACGGCGAGCGAGTACTCATCCGAAGCGTCGGCCTAGCCCAAACCACGTCCGACATCGAGCAGATTGTGGTCAAGTCAGAGGATGGGGTTCCCGTTCTGATCCGCGATGTGGCAAGCGTGGAACTGGGAGTTCCGGTGCTGACCGGGATCTCGACGAAAGACGGCAAGGAGAGCCTTATGGTCATCGTGATGATGCTCAAGGGCGCGAATGGTCAAACCGTTGCCAACGCCGTCAACGAGCGGATCGAGGACATCAAGGGTCAACTCCCGAAAGACGTTACGCTAACAACCACTTACGACCGGGCTGAATTCGTCGGCGATGTCTTGCACACCGTTGAAAAGAGCCTGCTGGAAGGGGCGGCTCTCGTCATCATCGTTCTCGTTGTTCTGCTTGGAAACTTTCGAGGAGCAATCATTGCCGCCATTGCCATCCCGCTCGCCATGCTGTTCGCCGTCCTGGGAATGAAGCAGTTTGGGATCAGTGGCAACCTCATGAGCCTTGGCGCGATTGACTTTGGAATCATTGTCGATGGCGCGGTGATCATGGTTGAAAACTGCGTTCGGAGGCTCTCGGAAGCTCGGGCGATGCTTGGGCGAACGCTCACGAAAGAAGAGCATGCGGCAGTTATTAAGCAGGCGACTTCTGAAGTTCGAAAGGTGACGCAGTTTGGCGAGATGATCATTATCGCCACCTTCATCCCAATTCTCGCGCTCGAAGGCGTGGAGGGCAAGATGTTCAGGCCCATGGCGCTTGTGTTCATTCTGGCGCTGGTCGGCGCGCTCATCCTGTCGCTCACATTGATTCCCACGCTCTGCTCACTCTTCTTGAGCCGAGATACTCAGGAGAAGCATAGTCGGCTTCTGGGGTTCTTCGAGAGGCTCTACGCTCCAACCCTCGCCTTTGCCCTCAAGCGTCGAGCTTGGGTAATTGGAGCAGCTTCGATTCTCTTGGTTGCTTGTGGCTTTCTCTTTACGCGGATCGGGTCGGAGTTTGTACCGAAGCTCGATGAAGGGTCGCTTGTCATTCAGCCGATCCGCGTTCGCACGGTTGACATGGAGCAAACGATCAAACTCGTTACGGCCTATGAGAAGAAGGTTCTGGAGGTGCCCGAGGTGCTGACGGTCGTGACCCGAACTGGAACCCCAGAGATCGCAACCGACCCGATGCCGCTGAGCTTGAGTGATAGCTTCCTCACGCTGAAGCCGAAAGCGCAGTGGCGACCAGGCATGACCAAGGAAAAACTCATCGCTGAGCTTCAATCTAAGATTCAGCAAGTCCCCGGGCAGGGCTACAATTTCAGCCAGCCGATTGAACTCCGGTTTGCAGAGATCGTCTCCGGTGTAAAGGCGGACGTCGGGATCAAGGTGTTCGGCGAGAACCTCGGTGAGCTCAAGGCAAAAGCCGACGAGATCTCAGCCCTGATGCAAGATATTCCGGGAGCGACTGATATTGAAGTCGAGCAAGTCGATGACGTACCGGTGTTCCAGATCGACATTGACCGGGAGGCCATTGCCCGCCTGGGAATCAGCATCGCGGATATCCAGCACATCGTCTCGGTCGCTCTTGGAGGCGAAGAAGTCGGTCAGATTGTGGAAGGAGATCGTCGGTTTGGTCTTGCGGTGCGACTGCCCGAAGATATCCGCAACGATCCAGAAGCGATCAAGTCACTGCGAGTTGAGACCCCCACGGGCGGCTCTGTGCCTCTATCGAGTTTGGCAACGATAGGCGATAGGGTGGCTCCCGCCCAAATTTCGCGGGAAATGGGCAAGCGGCGAGTCGTCGTTACGCTCAACGTTCGGGGTCGCGACCTTGGCTCGTTCATCGCAGAGGCACAACGCAAGGTGAAGTCCGACCTGAAACTTGATGAAGGGTACTACGTGACCTGGGGTGGGCAGTTTGAGAACCTTCAGCGGGCCTCCCAACGGCTGACGATTGTTGTGCCGGTTGCGCTGGGGCTCATCTTCGTGCTCTTGTTTTCGACCTTTGGGTCAATGAAGCAGGCTGCGTTGATTTTCACTGGCGTGCCGCTCGCGATAACCGGAGGAATCATAGCACTGGCTCTTCGCGGAATGCCTTTTAGCATCACGGCGGGAGTCGGTTTCATTGCTCTGTCGGGCGTTGCGGTTCTCAATGGAGTGGTGATGGTTTCGGCGATCAACCGATTGAGGAGCGAGTCGGGAATGTCGGTCTTGGAAGCCGTGAAAACAGGTGCGTCACAACGATTGCGCCCGGTTCTCATGACCGCGCTCGTAGCTGCGCTTGGGTTTATTCCCATGGCGCTGAACACGGGCATCGGGGCAGAGGTTCAGCGACCGCTTGCAACCGTTGTGATCGGTGGGATTCTCTCGGCGACTCTGTTGACGCTTGTGGTCTTACCCGTCCTTTACACCTGGTTCGAGAAAGACACTGTTTCCGTCCCGGAGGTGTCGTGATGCAAAGCAAGTTTCGTATTGATGCGATGGATTGCCCCACTGAGGAAGGGATTATCAGGAATCGACTTGGCAGGATTCCTGAAGTTCAACAGATTGAGTTCGACTTAATGAATCGAACCCTCACGGTTGATCATTCGTTCGTGAACGAAGACCCAATCCTAAAGGCACTTTCTGAAGTCGGGATGAAGCCGAACAACCAATGTGAAGTTGGTTGCCCACCCAAGCGTCGCGTTACCCATGTAAAGGAAACACTTCTTCTTGGGCTTGCACTCTTTCTTGCCGTAATGAGCGAGATTGTTGCTTGGACGACGGGTCAAGAGAAATCTTGGCTCGTCGTCGGGCTTGCCGCGATGGCGATGGTTCTCGGCGGAAAGGAGACCTTCGCCAAAGGAATCATTGCCGTCAAGACATTCACCCTTAACATCAATTTCCTCATGTGCCTTGCAGTCGTTGGAGCGATGATCATTGGATCGTGGCCTGAGGCTGCCATGGTCACCGTTCTGTTCGCAATCGCCGAGCGAATCGAATCCTACTCCTTGGATCGAGCCAGAAATGCCGTGCGAGCCTTGATGGAACTTGCACCTGAGAAGGCTTGGGTGCAAGATGCGACGGGACAGTGGACTGAGGTTCAGGCCTCTTCGGTTGCCGTAGGTCAACGCGTTCGGGTGAAGCCGGGCGAACGGATACCATTTGACGGAGAAGTCGTACTTGGGCAAAGCGCGGTTAATCAGGCTCCAATCACGGGTGAGAGCTTGCCTGTAGACAAGGCTGTGGGAGACCAGCTTTTTGCTGGGACCATTAACGAACAGGGGATTCTTGAGTTCACGGTGACAGGAGATCGAGGAAACACGACTCTCGACCGCGTCATCAAAACGGTGCAGGAAGCGCAAGGGACTCGCGCTCCTACACAGAGGTTCGTTGACAACTTCGCTCGGTATTACACGCCGGTCGTCGTGGTGCTGGCATTGCTTGTTGCCGTCGTTCCACTCGCCTTTGGCCAACCGTTCGAGCCGTGGCTCTACAAGGCTCTGGTTTTGCTCGTGATTGCCTGCCCGTGCGCTCTTGTTATCTCGACACCGGTGACAGTTGTCAGTGGATTAGCCTCCGCAGCGAAGCAAGGGATCCTCATCAAAGGTGGAGCCCACCTTGAGTCAGGCCGCACCCTGCGCATGATCGCTTTGGACAAGACGGGGACATTGACGCACGGAAAACCAAAAGTCACAGACTTCGTCATCTTGCACGACTACCCTCAGGAGAAGGCTCTCCAGATCGCGGCGAGTCTGGATCATTTAAGCGGGCATCCAATCGCCAAGTCGATCACCGATCAATGGTCAGGTGCTCTTCTCGATGTCGATGGTTTCGAGTCGATTACGGGTCGGGGGGCGGTCGGCTCAATCGAAGGTGAAACATACATCATTGGTAACCATCGACTTGTGGAAGAGAGAGGGGTGTGCTGTGACCACGTGCACGTCGAACTTGAGCAGTTGCAGTCTGGCGGTAAGACAACCGTGGTTCTTGCCAACTCTAAAGAAGCGCTTGCCATCTTCGGAGTAGCGGACACCATACGACCGGAGAGCGTCGAAGCGATCCAGCAGCTTCACGAACTCGGGGTCAAAGTCGCGATGCTTACGGGGGACAACGCGCAAATGGCGAAAGCAATCGCGGCTCAAGCGGGAATCGACGACGTACGAGCGGAGCTTCTTCCAGACGATAAGATGAGAGTCGTTGAGGAGTTCATCTCTGATTTCAAGGGTGTGGGCATGGTTGGTGATGGCGTCAATGATGCTCCAGCTCTTGCAAGAGCGACGGTCGGATTCGCGATGGGAACTGCGGGAACTGATACTGCTCTCGAAACCGCCGATGTTGCCCTCATGAAGGACGACCTACGCAAACTTCCCAGCTACATCAGTCTCAGTCGAAAGACCGCAAGAGTCCTCTCCCAGAACATTTGCTTCGCGATCGGAATCAAGGTTGTGTTCTTCGCACTTGCGATGACAGGCCATGCGACTCTGTGGATGGCAGTTTTTGCTGACATGGGAGCAAGTCTGCTTGTAGTCGGCAATGGGCTCCGCTTGCTGCGCTGACGAATTGCTAGGTCGGAGACGTGTTCGGTCCGCACGAACAGTCCTGGACCGTCCCACTTGGAGAACTCCGCCTGGACTCGCCCCTTGATTCGACATATTAACGAGACCTTTGCGTCCTTCACCACGGCGGCGACTCGTCAATTAAGAAACACTATTCCTCCGAAAGGAGGCGATGTTGTCACTGCCGTTCTTCCTTGCCACGGCATCATAACAGAGAGCTATAGGGAAAGTAGCTTGTCGCCTCTGAATAGCGCTCAACAGCTGTCAGAGGCGACGCCCTCCGTGGTCGTAGAGAGACCTTTGAGAGACCAAACACCTCCTACCAAACCCTACTCCCACACTTTTAGATTCAAAAACTTGGCGGCCCCGGGGAGATTCGAACTCCCGACTCACTCCTTAGGACTGACATTTTCTAGGTTCAATGACGCTAGGCACTTGTCCGCCGTTGAACCTAAATGACCGCCGTCTTCCGCCGCGTTGGAGAGACCTTGGAGAGACCTGGGGCGAGACCCTCTAGCCATTCTCAATAAGCGAAATCGGTAAAGCTCAGTTCTAACCGCGAACACACGGCAACCTAAGCTGTTCGTCCATCAAAGCTGCGGAGTCTCAATGAGTTTAGGATGACCGAAACGCTGCTGAACGCCATCGCACCAGCTGCCAACATTGGGCTGAGAAGGCCCAGGGCCGCCAGGGGGATCATAACGACGTTGTAGACGAATGCCCAAAACAGGTTCCACTTGATTGTTGAAAGGGTAGCGCGTGCAAGGCGGATAGCCTGCGCGACGCCGCGAAGATCTGATCGAAGAAGGGTTACTCCAGCGGTCTCCATTGCAACATCCGTCCCGTGGCCCATCGCTATACCAAGGTCAGCTTGGGCCAGGGCTGGCGCATCGTTGATTCCGTCTCCCACCATGCCCACGCGGCCTGCGACTTGGTATTTGCGGACGAATTCGGCTTTATCTTGAGGTAGCACCTGAGCTTCCACTCGCTCAACTCCTACTTGATTCGCAACGGCAGCAGCGGCCCTGAGGTTGTCTCCAGTCACCATGACTGGCTCCACACCAATTTGTTTCAGCAGCCGAATAGCCTCAGCACTATAATCTCCAACCACGTCGGAAACGGCGAGCACAGCGTAGTTAACGCCTGTCTGAAGAACAAAAACAGTCTTACCCATAGACTCAAGCTCTTCAAAGGTCTGGCGAACGTCTTCAGGGATCGCTGCCAACTCTGCGACCCATGAGAGTTTGCCGATTACTGCCATCTCCCCGGACAGGGTCCCTTTCACTCCATTACCACGAATCGCTTCGAAGTTTTCAAGCTGAGGGATGGCTAAGGCTAGGTCTTTAGCTTTCTTCACAACCGCTCGTGCAATCGGATGTTCGCTTTGAGACTCCAGCGCAGCTGCAACGGCCAGAGCTTCTTGATCACCCCAGGTTCCGGAAATGACAATGTCGGTGAGGTGAGGTTTGCCTTGTGTTATTGTTCCCGTCTTATCGAGCAAAACCGTTTTGATGCTGCCAGCCCTTTCGAGAGCCTCGCCATCCTTTACAAGGATGCCCAGTTCAGCACCTCTTCCTGTTCCGACCATGAGTGCGGTCGGAGTGGCCAAGCCAAGGGCGCAGGGACAAGCGATAACAAGAACCGCCACGGCAGCCAAGATGCCCGGTTCAACTCCGCGTCCCGATACTGCATAAACAAGGACAGTTAGGACAGCAATTCCAATAACGGTTGGCACAAACACCGACGACACTTTGTCGGCGAGACCCTGTAGTGGGGCCCGAGAGCCTTGAGCTCGCTGCACCATAGACGCAATCTGGGCGAGCATCGTTTCAGAACCAACGTGCGTCGCTCTGAACAAAAATGAACCTTGATCATTCACCGTTCCACCAGTTACAGAGTCTCCAGTCTTCTTACTAACGGGAACCGGCTCACCAGTCACCATTGACTCATCTACGAACGATTCTCCCTCGGTGACGATTCCATCAACCGGAACGCGCTCCCCTGGTCTAACTCGTATGATCATGTCCTGTAGCACCTGCGTGAGCGGCATCTTCTGTTCCGAACCATCTGGATTAACAACGCTTGCCTCCTTTGGTGCGAGGTCCATGAGCTTCCGGATTGAGTCCGACATGCGAGACTTCGCTCTTGCTTCGAGATATCTGCCGAGCAATACAAGCAGAACAATCACAGCTCCGGTTTCATAATAGATGTGCTCGCTCTGCATGTGACTATGGCCCCGGTGTGCAATGAGCGAGTAAGTCGAGTAAATCCAGGCCGCGCCAGTTCCCATCGCGACTAATGTGTCCATGGTCGTATTTCTATGGCGAAGGGCCTTAGCCGCCACAGCGTAAAACTGACGACCGCACCAGAAGATGGCGGGCGTCCCCAGAAGCAGAAGGCCCCAGTTTGCCCACTCTGCTCGGGGATGCCAGAACATAGAAACGAGGACGAGTGGAACCGTGAGTAAGCCGGAAATCCACAGGTTGGCCCGCATCTTCGCAAGTTCTCCCTCTGACTCGACTCGTAGATGTTCTGCGTGTTCGGACGCGGAATGTCCCGCGTGAGGATCATTCTCGACGAGCTTTGCCGTGTACCCGGCCCCCTCCACCGCGTCCAGCAACTGCGTTTTTTCGAGAGCGATGTCATGCCGAACGGTTGCATGGTGAGTCGCAAAGTTGACTACCGCCGATTCGACACCTCCCTTCTTGACCAGCGCGTTTTCGACGCGCCGAACACAGGAGGCACACGTCATGCCCTTGATAGATATCGCAGTTTCTACGATTTGCTCTTGATCGTGGATATGAGCCGGTTGACTGTTATTCATTGCTGCCTTACCTGATAGCCTTGTTCGACAACTGCTTCAATTGCGGCCCGCACTTCGACTCCACTAACTTCGACTTCGCCCGATTGCAGGTTGACGCTGACATCAGTTGCGCCTGGAATCGATTCGAGTGCCTCGCGCACGTGGCGGACGCAGTTTTGGCAAGTCATTCCTTCAACGATTAGTTTCATTTGGGTTTATACTCCTTGGGGTATTAGGTTTTCACGAGACGCTTCAACACGTCTTCTAGCTCTTCGAAAAGCTCTTGTTCTGACATCGTGCGCGCTGTCGCATGGGCATGCACGCTATCTCGGTTCGCGATGCAGTGGCGAATGTGCTGGGTAGCTACTGCCGCTGAAACTTGATTCAAAGCGGCAGAAACTGCGCTGACCTGAGCGATCACGTCGCAGCAATAAGCGTCTTCGGAGAGGAGTTTTCGCAAACCGCGGACTTGCCCTTCTATGCGGGCAAGCCTGCGGTCAATGCGGGATCGGCTTTCTTCGTTCATGAACCTACACTATCTTATACCCCTATGGGTATCAAGTAGTTCCCGAATCCTAGAATCCTACTGAATAGCCGATAGCGAAGCGCACCGAAGACTTCGCTCGCCCTTTGGTTTCGAAGACATCCGACTCGATGCCAAAGTCCAGAACTGACCTCACTCCTACTTGCTGTCGGATCCCTAAGCCTACGCTTCCAACCCAGTCGCGCGAACGATCCCGAGACTGTTCCATGGAGAACTGAGCTACTAGCGTGCGGTCAAACTGCGTGGGATAGCCAAGGGGCTTGGTGTACCCGACAGTGATTCCTGCTGTTGTCTGACGCTCATCCATGATGCGAGCGGTCGAGGTCATCACGTCCAGGTTGAGATGGATTTTGTCGTACTGACCAACCGTTTTGGTGAGAATTCCGCGAGCGCGGACTTCCACTCCCTTTGAACCTGTGCCAGTGGGTAGGCCCACATCGAGTCGATATGCAAGTGCAGGCTGATCATCTATCTCTCTACGTAACCCGTTGAAGTACGATAACTCGACGTTTCCGAAGTCACCTCGACGATTGCTTGTCGAGTAGCTAGGTTCAAAGCCAATACCAATGTCTTGGTTTTTTGCAAAACCGTATTTGTACTCCGTCTTTAGACCGTACTTTGGGCTGGACCGTCTGAAGGTATCAAGTGTGAACCCTGTTTCGAAGGCTCTTTCTCGGTAAGCGATAGAGTAAGCATCGTCAAATCTCAGCGGTCGTCCTGAATCCACGTTGTTATGGTCAACCGCTAAAACCACACTCGCGAGGAGGCCTGTCGCAATGACGGATATGAGTCTCACCGGCTTCCTCCCGTGGTCGGCTCAGGACGGTATGGGTTAGGTCGGTCAATCTTTCTGTATGTGTCTGGCGTGCCCCGGTTGATTTGAGCCCACGCATCTAAAGAGAGCGGCTTCGATTGGGCGAGATCAGGATTTTCTCTGACAAACTGGTCAAAGGCCGATTTTGATGTAAACGCTCTTGACCATGCACTGCATTCTGGATGCTCCCCGAACTCCTCAAGGAACACAACTCCCGGAATGTTGCTTGTTAGAATTCCTTCCTCGTCTGAGATTAGAACAAGGATTCGTGACGGATCCTCCGTTGCGGCTCGAATGATTGCTCGTCCAGGAGTTTCTGCCGCCATGTCACGAGCACACATGAGGCATCGAACGAGCATAGTCCACCCGTCTGCAGTGACGGTGGCCCCCCACATCGGCCCATCGGGCAAAGGAATCGAACAATGTGCACAAACACTCATGTCCATCCATCCCATCCCCGACATATACATCACATCGTCTTCCATCCCCCTCATAAACCCCATACCTGGGGTGCTGGTTGGGTGTCGATGATCATGTAGGGAACCTGGTACATCTTCGCCCGAGCCCGGTTCGTGTCCTTTGTGCGTTGAAGAGAGCACGCGATATATCGCAATCTTCACCTGTTCTTGTCTCTGCTTTTCGGTCAGTTCCTCTGCCGCCAAAATGTCATTGACGTTGTCGTGAAGCATGTGCAGGTTATCGAATGCGTTAGCGATCATGGGGAAACGCTTTGAGAACCGTGGGCTCATTTCAGCCGTCATCGGCATGAAGTCCCGCATCCGGTAGAGTTCGGTGGTTCGATACTGCGATCCTAGAACGCTATACTGAGCCGCTTGATCCTGCACCGGGACACGAAAGAGCATGTCGTAGTTTACGGTCTGGAGCCAGTGGTATCCCCAGAACAGTCCGTTAACCTTTGGATAGTTACTCCGAAAGCGACCAGAGAATGGAAATGAGTCAAGGTACTCCATGTTCATGGGCAGCCCCGTGATGGCATAGGGTTGCGCCGAGTAAAAGCTCCATAAACGCTCGATTTCCGCCTCTTTCTGAGCATCGCTCCAACCCGGATGCATCAAGACATCGATGGTTTGGAAGTGTAGTATGTGGGCCCAATCAAAGACTTTTTCGAGGTACCCGTACTTTCTGACAAATGTCGGAGATAGAGCCGCTTCATCGACTGGTATTCGAGGTGGTTTCTGGAGGACTCGGTCAATCGTTTCAAACACCTTCGTCTCAAGCTGTGCCTTCCGACCTGTAACTAGAGCCTCGTACGCCATCGCGTGGCCAACTCCCGTTCCGTACATGTCTTGGGCAAACGGTGGAATGCGTTCAATTGCCCAGTTGTATGGGGCAGCTTTGTAGAAAAGATGATCCGCGCCGGGGGAACTGATCCATCGGGGCAAATCTGAGGGCATGGTCGGTAGAGTTCCTGAACGTGTAGGCTGGTGACCGCCATGGTCTTGTGCGACAGCCATCGTGACCGATGTCAGTGCGACGAAAAGTAGAAGTGTGTTTCGCATATAAGTCTCCTGGAAGAGAGGGCCAAAAGTGGCCCTCCAATTGCTAGTTCTTCGCCACCTCCGCGAGGAATTGGTCGAGGGTCAGGGCCTTTGCGCCTTCCGATGGGTTCTTCTTGATGTAAGCATCGAAGGCCGCCTTGCTACTGAATGCTCGAGAAAGAGCGGCGCAATCCTTGTGCTTCTTGAATGTGTTCAAAAACACTGCGCCTTCTGGCGCACTCCATTTACCACCCGTCCTCTTGAGAATGACGGGTGCCCCCACTTTCTCACTTGGCGAGTAGACCACGAGGTCGCCCTTGTACCGCTTCTGATCCTTAATGACGCAATAGAGGCATCGGTACTCGATTCGCTTGTTGCCGACCTTAACGACGACTTCGTTGTCTTGCTCCTTCGTGTTTTGCACGAGTTTGAGCTTGCAGTAGGGGCAATCGGCTTCGTGAGCCGACGCGATGGAGGTCATGCCCATCGCGCCGACCACGGCGAGAAGAGCGAGGGATTTCGAGAGGGTGTTGAGGATGTTTTTCATTTGATTTTCCTTTTGGTTCTGGCGGCGAGCCGCTTCACGCTATGTTCAACAAAGGTGAAGGGCCCGCCACGTTGTTTGTGTGTCTTTCGACCTAAGCGACCACCCCCGAGAGGGACTTGGCGCAGGCGCGGCAAGCTTCGGCGCAAGCCACACAATGGGCATTGTCCTGATGACGCTCGCATTCTTCGGCGCAGGCCTTGCAGGTTTCCGCGCAGGCTTCGCAAAGAAGGTGGGAGCCGTTCTTCATCTCGGCGGAGCAGCGGTCGCATTCGTCGCGGCACTCCTCGCAGAGCGACGTACACGCTTCCATGCCGGGCATGTCGCGGCAGGCGTCTGCGCAAGTTTGACAGTGCGAAGCGCAAGCCTCGCAGGATTCGATGATGTTCTTATGGTCGTGCATAGTTTTGTTTACTCCGCGATGATCGCGTAGGTCTTGAAATCACTGGTCATGGGCGGCTCCTCGCCGCGCTGCTTGTACGCCCGAAGGTCTTCGAAGGCGCGTTTATGGCCTTCGTGAAACTGCGGGGAGCCCACCCAGGCTTTGAAGCTGTCTTCGTCCGTCCAAAAGCTCACGACCAAATACGGCTCGTTAACTTCGGTACAGCGCAACACCTTCATGCCGAGGAATCCGGGCATGTTGTCGATCATGCGAGCGCGGCTGCAGAAGAGGCATTCGAAGCGCTCCTTGTAGTCCGGCTTGCACGCAATGTAGTTGATCGCGACGAATCCCGCACGCGCGGCCGATTCGGCATCGATGCCGGTTTGCGCGCGGGCTTCCGCGATAGGGCAGGTCATAGGTTCTTTGTTTTCGTTCATGGTGGCTATCCAGGGATCGTCGCGGAAATCGTCTCGCTGATGGGGCCGGCCTCTCCTTTCGAGTTGGCCCATCGCAAGACAAAGTGGGCGGTTTGGTTGGCATCTTCGCCGTCGAACTGAGCCGTGTAGGGCGATCGTGTGTCGAGGGCGAGGAACGTGCATTCGCTCAGATCGGTCGGCGCGACGCCGCCGATCTTGACCCAAACTTCGCAGCCGAAGACTCCGGCGGGCTTGGCCCGGTTTGTGGGCGAAAGCTCGTCCACGAAGGCGACCGTGATGCGAAGGCGCTGAGAAGTATTGGCCGAACCGACTGGCCTCGATGTCGGGACGCCAATCGGGCTACGAGTTTTGTCGCGAACCGGAATGCCAAGGGCTTCCCGCTCTGGGTCGCTGACCGATGCGCTGGCTTGCAGGCGGTTTACGAGGGCGCGAATCGCGGCTTCATAGGCCAGTCGGTTGGCGTCCTTGAGCTGCCGGGCAGCCTGGGCCGCCGCCTGCGTGGTGATATGGGCCGAATAGCTGCTGGTCCAAGCGGTCTGCGCCGTCACAAGCGGAGCGAGATCGCCAGCAACCAGGCCAAGGCCAGCCAAGTTCGCATTGGCGTACGTCACTAGGTTGGTCTGCCACGAGTTGAACTGGGCATCCGATGCGGGTAAATAATCGTCAGGCATATTTTTTCTTCCTCCGATATCGCTGGCTTCTCCAACGATGTCCGGGACTGGATCAATAAAGTCGCGGCTCATAAGCTCAACCTCGTTACTCCAATCTTCAACCTCGTTGGTTGAGCTAGCGATGTAAGCGAGCGGCCCCTTGAACTCACTGAGTGGATCAATGAGGCTGCGGGGGAACACAGCGAATCTTGAGGCCGCACGGTCATGGTTTAGACGCCACCTCCCCAGTGGCCGCAAGGGATTACACCTTGTTGTCCCCTCTGCTGCAATGATGTGCGAATCAGTCTGTTCGTCATACGGAATCTCGTTGTCGAGCGGAGAGCTTGCATCTCTCCGATTTCACGGGCTTGGTCCGAGATGACGGCTTCCGCATTCGCCTTCATGTCCGTCCGGGACAGGTTGTCGAGGGCACGCTCGGCGATGGAGATCGCTTCGCTGTGGTGCCCGATCATGGACTTCAGGAACATCATGTCAAGCTCACTGCCCGACATGGCTTCCATGTCCATCATCATCTTGTCGAGGTACGGATCGTTCGGCGAGGCGGGGATCACGTCGCTGCCAGTGAGCGTTTGTCGCACACTCTTTAGTGCCGTGATCTCTGGACCTTGAGCATCTTTAATTGCCTGCGCGATTGCGCGTATCTGGGTGTCTGAACCACGATCAAGCACCATCTGCGCCATGTCGATAGCCATCAGGTGGTGCGGCACCATTGCGTCGATGTACTGCACGTCGCTCTTGGCGATGAAAGGGACGGTGTACGCGTTTGCTCCCAAACCGAGTCCGCCCCCGCTGCCACCGCAACCGATCATTCCGACTCCAAGCACCGTCGCGGCGAGCCCAGCAAGGATCAATCCTTTCATTTCACCACCACCTTGCCGCGGATCATGTCCATGGAGCAGGCGAACTTGATTTCGCCAGCGGATTGGGGGGTGAACGTGAATGTCACGGTTCCACCTTCCTTGACGGTTTTCGTTTGCTTGAGCGACTTGAATTCAATCGTCGAGCCGCAGCCCATGTTTTTGCCGCCCTTAAAGGTCAGAATGACTTTCTTTCCCTTCTTGACTTGAATCGTCGCTGGCGAATACTTGCCATCCTGGACGGTGACAGTCGCTTTCTGAACGTCTTTTGTTTGCTGAGCTACTTGCGTCTTGGCCGGGCTTGATTCGCCTTGCCCACAACATCCGCCTGAGTGACCCGAGGATTGGAAGGCGAGGGCTGAAGCCGCCAAAGAGAGAAGGGCGATTGCCGCCATCGTTGTCGAGTTAATGAGTTTGTGTTTCATGTTTAGTTTCCGTAGACCAGTTGGCCTCCAAAGTGCCCCGCCAGAGCGACCGCGAGAGCGGCCACTAAAAGGAGAGCGAAGTACGTCTTGCTCTGGATTTCGCCCTTGCGTCTCCAGAGGGTTGTTGAGATCATGAGTGCCGTTGCAGTTGCTGCAAAGAGTGCATGACTAAGTGCTGGGCCCGTCCACTGGTAGCCGCTTCGCAGAAGGGCAGCCACTCCCGTAGGAATTGCAACAGCCGTGCTGATTGTTCCCAGGAGCAGGCCCCACCATCCGGTCGTTCGCAACCCGCTGTCTTTCTTCCGTGCTCCGATCAAGTCGAACGCAACTCCAAAGAGAAAGAGTGCTATGGGGAAGTGAATGACAACAGGATGAAGCGAGTGCTTTGGAATAACTTGATCCAAGCCGACACTGATACGGGCATCGGTTTGGGTCTCCTTTCGTGAACGCGACTCAGCCGGATGGTCGCCTGGATCACCTGGAAGCGTGTCCAAACGAACCTCCTCACCATTCGACCATCCATCCTGGTCTGAATCGATACTGGCTAAGCGAGTCCAAATCTCGGCGTCTACTCCTGCTCGTTCAGACGACTTGATTGCGCTTCTTACATCTCTGCCAAATGGATTGTGCAAAGGCACATCCGTATGGCAAGTCATGCATTCAGCTTTGAGCAGTTTGGAACTCGGCTTCAGTTCAGCAACGCGATGCAACCGTTCCATCTCCTCTGGAGTTGCCACGCTAATGGCAACCCCTAGCACGAGGCAAAGACTCGAAACAATTCGTTTCATTGACCCGCGCCCTTTTTGGATCGGCATCGTTTAGCCCCGCAGCCGCAGTTTGGACGTCCAGCCCCGCCGACGTTAAGTCGTCGTAGAATGAGCCAGATGTACGCTGCACCTGCGAGTACCAGTAAGAACACGCTGCCCCAGTTCGCCACTACTTCACCTCGATAGCAAAGCCGAGAGTTCGTACTGAGCCGCGCCAGTCAAACTGGGCGTAGACCTTGTATAGACCGGGTTTGGGAAATCGACCAGTGAAGCGCATCACGCCTCGTTTCACGAGTGCTTCGCTCTCCGAATCTTCGGCGGGATGACTGTGGACCACGGTTTGCCCATCTTGATGAAAGATCATCATGTGGCCAGCCGCACCAAGCCACTTGACTGTATCCGTTGCGGGAGCACCTGACTTATCATCGAAGAGCTTCACTTCAACGATTGCTTTCTTGCCGACTTCGATGGGCTCAAGCGTGCCAAGTTCGCCACGAAGTCCGCCATCTTGGGCAGTTCGGGTGAGGGTTAGTTTGGTATCCCAAGTGGGTTTGTCCCCATGAACGCTCACCTTGGCGATCAGCACCCTGGAACCTTTTCCGGTTGGAGCGACATCTCCGTAAACCCAGTAGTCGCCACCGGCTGGAAACGTGATGGGAATCTCCCATGTTCCGTCTTCTGTCATTTCAGGATGTTCGTGGATGAACCAATTCAGGTCACGACTGGCAATGAGAAGATGGAACAGCTTTTCATGCGCGATATCGAAGTCACGTTGAGTAGTGCCAGCTTTGACATCGATCACTCTCATGCGAAGCTTGGTTGGCTGACCCGCCATCGCATGCGTGGGCCAGTCGACTACGTCAAGGCGGTAGGGTTGCGGCCTGCTTGCATTGGCAGGACGCTCGTCTTTGACATCCACTAAGAAGCTGATGGTCTTCTTGCCTTCGCCCGGAATATCCAAGGCTAAGTCAATCTTGTAGTCCCCGCCATGGGGGAAATACAACTCGATTCCGTAATCGCCCGGCACTCCTTCGCGATGAACGTTAGGCTTGGCCTCTGGCATGCCTTGCATACTCGGCATCGTCATGACGGCGGTGGCTGAGATGCCTCCAACGCCTTTGAATCCCTCTTCGATGGGATCCTTGGAAGTTGTATCGACGACCCGAAATTCGACATCAATCTCCTCACCCGCAAACAGGCCATCTTCAGGAACCCGAAGTTCGGCCTCGAATTTCTCGAACTTCACCTTGGTAACCGTGTCCGCACTCGGGGCTTCAGGAGTTGAAGCTCTTTGCTTCAGCACGGACGGCACTTTCACGTACGCGAGTGCCGCTGCGGTGAGATACTTGCGAGGGTTCTTTTCAAACGGATCACCACAACCTTCACAGCACATGTACCAACGAACCCCGTCGAAATCGACGTAGTCACTTGCTTTTGCATATGTTGAGACGGCTTCCTTGCCCACGGGGCAATAAAGTGCCTCATTTTTGGGCACGGCTGAGAATTGGGAAGGAGACTTGGCGAAGGCGGTAGCTGACTCCGCCGACGCGAAATAGTACCGAATGCCGTTGTGATCCTTTGTTGAAACAGCCTTGTTCGGTTCAATTCGCTTTCGTGTTACGGGGTCGAAGAAGAACGATCCGATGGTATTTCCAGCTTTCCTCTGGGTCTCGATAAACTTGTCGGGGGCTTTCGCAAAGTTGCCTTCGCAGCCGGGGCAGCAGAAGCCAAACTGGGCTCCTTGATACTCGACGAATGTTGTATTTGATGCGACAGCACCGCCCATGACCGGGCACTTGAGTGATTGTGCCTGACCGAGCAGCACCGCCGACAAGGCGATGATGGTAATCATTGGTTTTCCTGTGTTTCTGAGATGAGACTTGCGTCAAACGACGAACAGCCACGCTGAAATCAAGTTCAGCGGGCTCGACTAAGCAAGTAACACAGGCGGGGCTCGCCCCAACCAGACGGAATGCGATCTTTGAGCAGGTGGCCCTGAGTCAGTTCCACGTATGCCGGGCTGGCGCAGTGAAGAAAGCTGAGGCGCGAGAGAAATCAGTTCTGGCGGCAGTAACGCCGCGAAGGGCAGGAAAGAAGATTGCGAGGATGTCGAAGCAATTGCAACTGGTGAACCGCGATTTTCCGACGGAGCCGAAATGCTGCAATCGCAGGAGCTTTTCTTTGCGGAGAACGACCCGTTTGCTGACGCCGTATGTGAGCCACACGGCTCCGGCCCAAGAGTTGCTTCGATATGACAGCTCTGGACGCTTGAATCAATAGGTGAGACCTGCGTTCGACAGCACGGCATGTCGCAATCTGAATGCTTCAGGAACATTCCAGCAAGCGCACTGGAGGGCACTTGGGCCAGAGCCAGTACCAGAGCAACGACAATTTGAATCAGTGCTCCCTTGCTTCGCATACTCACCAGAACAGAATTTACCCGGAAAAAGTTCCCGCCATCAAAATTGGAGCCGCGCACAGATTCCGATTCTGGCGTTCTGAGTCAGATGTATCCTAGTGCATTGAGTGATCTACCGCATTCGGTGTCTGCCCGTACTTGCTCTGAAGCCACGAGGTCAACGTTCTGATCTCGGCTTCTTGATCTCGGATTATGTTCGCGGCCAAGGTGCGAAGCTCGGGTCGCTCCGCAAACGTCGCCAGCTCTCGGGCCATGAGAACCGCATGCTCGTGGTGTCCAATCATGTCTGCGACGAAGCGTGCTTCAGCATCCTTCGGACTCAAGTTCTGTAGTGGTCGCATCATCGCCTTGTATTTCCCATCGTCGCGGTATTCGGCTTCGTACCACTGAGCGTACCAAGTTTTCATCTCCGTAATCTCTGCTTCCTGTGCTCGAATGATGTTTGATGCGAGTGTTCTGACATCAGGATCGACTACGACCGAAAGGAGCTCCTCGGAACTCGTGACAGCCTCTTGATGGTGTGGGATCATTCCGTGGATAAAGTCTCGCTCAGATGCAACAAACTCGGGTTTGGGATTAATCTGACCTTGAGAATCGTCTCGTATTGCCATAGTCCCTCGGTAAGCCAAGAAGACTGCAACCAAGACAATGAACGCAAACAGCACCAGGTGACGTGGGTTCATAGGTTTAAGTTAGGATATCTACTTTGCCAAAAGAGTTGTCCTAGCCATAAATGATTCGTTGGACACTTTGGAGCCATTCCAGAATTGGCACGTGAGGTGTCTCGTAGGCTAGGATCGAAAGTCTGCCTTGCAGATCGAAATCATGTCCAATGATTCGTGCCCAAGATGTCAGATTGATGCAGGTTGCTACCTGGAGTAAGTGATTGACCGGTACAGTGCTCTCGCTAATGTACTGTAGAGCACAATCCGGGCTCGCCTCGTGGTGAACTTGCACAAGTTCACTTTTAAATGGCAACAGAGCGAAGAGCCCGAAAAGGAGGTAGCGCAACTTCACTTTTCCAGTCTAACAAATAATCACAGAATCATGGCGGCCCCGGAGAGATTCGAACTCCCGACTCACTCCTTAGGACTGACATTTTTTAGGTTCAACGAGGCTGAATGTTTGTCCGTCGTTGAACCTAATCGACCGTCGTCTTCCACCGCGTTGGAGAGACCTTGGAGAGACCAAGTGGAGCGACAATCCGATTGACTCACCTCGTTCTACCACCCCTGCCTTGCCTTCAGCAATGCAACGTCTTTATCGCTCTTCCTGCGTTCAAGACAGCTAAGTACCGCGTGTTGGGTCTCGGGCGTCCAGTAGATCTTTAGATGCTTCCTAGTGCGCGTGATAGCAGTGTAGAGGATATTGTGCGTGATGTCTTCTTCGTTTGCCTCGGTAACAACAACTTTCACCGAGTCATACTCAAGACCTTGAGCTTTATGAATAGAAACAGCATAGGCCACTTGGAACGGAACAACAGCATTGGACATATCATCATCGTCGTCTGTACTGCGAGCCTTGAGTACATCGAACTGGACCGACGATCCTCCTAAGTAACGAAGTTCAACACCATCTACATCGAGCTCTGTAACGGCTCGATCCAACTCGACCTCAAATTGAATTCGATCACCGAATGCTTGAACACCGGTGATGCGGCCCTTAAGGTTGTTGTAGATAAGCGGTTTGAACCTTGTGCTCTCGTTGAAGAGGACAGGGTCCCCAACCTTATAAGTCGCAACACCCCAACTCACAGATTTGCCAGCATTACTACTTTGCAAAAACCGATTAATATTATTGATCCCGTATAGACCATCGTAGTTAAGGCAAAGTGTGATCTCATCTTGATCTTTTGATGTAAACAGCGACTCGTCAAGTACCGTAGAATACTGGTTATGCGCGATGGACTCTTCAATACCGTCCTCTAAATTGCGAACCTTGCTCCAGAATCCGAGAAGCGCCTCACTATCTGTTCGAAAAGGCCTCGTCAACTCGAACACAGATTCTCTTGGTAAGAAGTGGCGTATGATACTGAACCAGTTACCGAATTGAATCGCTTCAATCTGAAACACGTCGCCTACGAGCACGAGGAGCTTAAATGAAGTATTTTCTAACACCTTTAAAAGGTCAGCGTTACTGACAGTGCTGCATTCATCTATTATCAAAATGTCGTACGCCTCACTCTTCGATTTTTGACTACTGACCGTTCGGAACCAAGTGTTTTGGGCAACGACCTTTCGCTTCAGGTTATCAACGGCGGGATTAGTGTGTGCCAGCAAGAGCTTCGTCCTGTCATTCAGATAGTTCGCGATGTAGTTAACCATCGTTGATTTACCTGTTCCTGCAGCGCCGTAAACTAGGGCGACACGAGACTTCTCAAAAAGTGACTTGAGTGCCGCCTTTTTTGCCACATCGTCAACAATTAGTGGTGTCTCGTCTAACCATCTATCAACTGCATCACCGTGTCCCCCAATGCCAGATCCAGCAAACTCTTGGAGCTTCCTTATAATGGACACTGTTCCCTCTTCGTACTCGCGAATGAACACATGCCCTTTGTCCATTATCATGAACCGATTCCCATGCCCCTTATATAACTTCCCGTTATAGGTAGCAATCAGTTGGTCAACTTCGCCAAACGACTCCAGTTCTGCAACAGGCGTGTAGAGAAGGCCATGCCTTTCAACGTTATTCTTCACACGCCGGACCAATAGTTCGTGAGTCCTCCCCGTAGCGTCAATGGAGGCGAAAAGATCAGAGAACCTGGGATTATGTTGCCGGAGAGATGTGCAGAACGGCATTTCATCAAACGGCTTGCACCCAGAAGACAGCTTCAAATTCGAGAGAAATCCACACTCTGCGGCTTCAGACTGAAGCTTAATTATTCGATTGTTCATCTGAAGTAGCAGGTATCGCAACACATTTGTTCCAGGAAGATGTTTGCGGATGATTTTCCGAGCTCGCTCCAGGGCAGGAAAGATGACTTGCTTCTGAGTCCCATTCAGAATCCGATCACGGAGTTCTAGGTATTGCGTGTCTGAGATATCCATTAAGTTCAGTAGGCTGCCCTCGGTTGCCGTAAGATATTGCATCAGGGAGCGATACTCCTTATCTCCTGAACCTACATTGATGTCTTGACCTAAAATCTTGGCAAAGTTGATCAACTCACAAGGACGGATTGAAACTTCCCATTTCTGAATAATCCAAATGGGCATCGTGAACCCCAAGACTTCGATAGACTCCTGGACGAGCGTTAGGTTTGCGGAGTACTGCTCAGTGATGTCGATTGAAGTAAAGGCAATGAGTCGGTCAAATTTGCTCGTGTTGTTGACCGCTGCGGTGAAGGTGACCTCGTAGAAAATGCGTCCGTTTATGAAGAATGGACGGACTTTATGTATATAGTAGCGATCGTGTCTGGCATCCGGTTTGGCAGGTCCAACGAAATCGATGCGCTCAGCGATTTTGCGGTGATATTCATGTAGTGAAGGGTCAAGGTCTACTGGGAAAGATTCAAGATTGTGCAGAATCTCAAACCCAAAGACTTCTCTCGTCAGCGTGCGGATTCTTAACAAATACTCGAAATATTTGAGCATTAACCGCTCCGATGGGTCTCCTTCAAGGGTGTAATGAGAGGAACTCATCTGTAACAGCCTGTGGAATCTGTGAAGGAAGTTGATCTGCTTCTTTCCGGATCCGACCCAGTCCATAGCCGGCCCCACGAGCGCATATTCAAACTCATGGTTGCCATCACGGCGGTGGAGCCGAACAGCGACCGCTTCGACGAGATTTCGTAGCTGGGCAAGAATGTTCTGAGATAGCAATGCCCGGTCAGCAGACAGCTTTTCGATGTTAGTGCAGATAACCACACTAGCGCTGGCGATTTGATTATCGATAGATGCCACTATTCATCTCCATTTTGCCCATGGCGCGAAACCAACCCCAAGAACCGCTCAAAGAACGCAATGAGCTTCGCCAAAACCCGCTGCTTCTTCTGCCCGTGCCCACCGTCCGAGGAGAACCGGCTGGTCGGCGGCATGACCTTCGTGATAGCAGTTCCCGTGGAACGAATCACGCCGTCGCGGAAGGCTGATTCCACAAAAGCACGGGTTTCCTCGGGCTTTAAGCTCTCTTCTTCAATGATCTGACCAAGCTCCTCTTCGCGCTTTCGGTCAACAAATGCTCGCCACTCTGCATCGAGCTCACCTGATGCAGAGACCGAGTCTACGAAGTTCTCGATGAGGTCTTTCTTGTTCCTGAGGGTTGGCGAGGAATCGACTGCTCTCGTGATCTGGGCACGAATCTCCACATCATCGCCGTTGCCCTTCGCTTCGCGGAACTTCGCGACAAGCATCAAAATGAAGTCAACGTTGATCTCGACCTGTTTGATCAGCTCGATCTCAAAGACGATGTCGTCGAGAATTTGCTCCTTGTCCGAGTCCTTGCCGGAGCGGAAGTCAGCGTAGATATCGAGGTAGATGCTTCGGTAGTCCTGACCTTCTCGGTCTGAGAGGACTGCGTTGCCTTCGAACTCGTCGAACGAAGTGAGAATGTTCTGGAGCCGGAGAATCGAGCCAAAGAGAGTTACGAACTCCTTTTGAGCCTGTTCACCCACAATCCGTTCATCGAGCGGGAATTTAGCGAGAAGCTCCTGCACTTTGGCTTCGTAGTCAGCAAAGTAGTCTCCATACGGCTTGAGAATGGCGATGCCCCGAGCTTCCTTGTTGCCAAAGAGCGAGAGCGCATCGTTCGTCTCCGCCTCAAGGTCACGGAAGCTAATGATGTTCCCGTACGCTTTCACCGAATTGAGAATACGGTTCGTACGGGAGTAGGCCTGGAGCAGACCATGGGCGCGAAGTTGCTTATCCACAAAGAGCGTGTTCAATGTGGTCGCATCGAAGCCGGTGAGGAACATGTTGACCACGATCACAAGGTCAATCTTTCGCTCCTTGAGATTTAGGGAAAGGTCTTTGTAGTAGTTCTGAAACTTGTCCGCTGATGTATCGAAGGACGTGCCGAACATCCCGTTGTAGTCTTTGATTGCCTCGTCAAGAAAGTCACGGGCCGCACCAGAGAGGTGGTTGGTCTCAAACTCCTCTTCCTCAAGTGCTCCGTCTTCAACGGCTTCATTCGCGGCGTACGAAAAGTTAATTCCTACCTTCAGCTGCTTATCAGGAACTAGCCCGGCTTGCTGACGTTTGAACTCTCCGTAGTAGGTCCGGGCTGCGTCGATTGATGCGGTGGCAAAGAGCGCGTTGAAGCCTCGCAAACGACGCTCTCCAAGGGAGTACGTGCTAGTTCGCTTCGTCTTCTGATCGAAGTGTTCCAGGATGTAGCTGGTCACCAAGCCGATTCGTTCTGAAGCAAGGAGTGCCCGTTCGGTGTCAATGGCTGAGACCTTCTTATCCAAAACGTCTCCCATCTTCACCGTGTTCACGTAGTCGATCCGGAACGGAAGGACGTTCTTGTCAGTAATCGCATCGACGATGGTGTAGGTATGGAGCTTTTCCCCAAAAGCCTGTTCGGTCGTCTTGAGGTTCGGGTTTCCGCCACTCGACATGTTCTCGGTGAAGATCGGGGTTCCGGTGAAGCCAAAGAGGTTGTACCGCTTGAAGGCGCGGGTGATCGCCGTGTGCATATCACCGAATTGAGAGCGGTGACACTCATCAAAGATCACCACGATGTGACCGCCAAAGACTTCATGTCCCTTATTGGCGTTAATGAAGTTGGCGAGCTTCTGGATCGTCGTGATGATGATCCGCGCATTCTTGTCCTCAAGCTGTCGCTTCAGAACTGCCGTGGAGGTGTTGGAGTTGGCTGCACCTTTTTCGAAGCGGTCGTACTCGCGCATCGTCTGGTAGTCGAGGTCTTTGCGGTCCACCACAAAGAGCACTTTGTCCACGCTCGGCATCTTGCTCGCAAGTTGAGCGGTCTTAAACGAAGTAAGCGTCTTGCCTGATCCAGTGGTGTGCCAAACGTAACCTCCTGCTCGCACCGAGCCTAGCCATTTCATGTTCGACGCCACCTCTATTCGCTGGAGGATTCGTTCGGTTGCGGCGATTTGGTACGGACGCATCACGAGGAGCATCCGATCTGCTGTGAGGACGCAGTATCGAGTGAGGATATTCAGCAGGGTGTGCTTCGCAAAAAACGTCTTGGCGAAAGCACTCAGTTCCTGAATCGGCTTGTTCTGCGAGTCGGCCCACCACGATGTGAACTCAAACGAGTTGGAGGTCTTCTTGATCTTCTTCGTTCCGGCAGCATCGGCAATGTGCTGGCGGCGGGTGGTGTTGCTGTAATACTTGGTCAGCGTTCCGTTGCTGATCACGAAAAGCTGGACGTACTCAAACAGGCCCGAACCAGCCCAGAAAGAGTCTCGCTGGTAGCGGTCGATCTGGTTGAAGGCTTCGCGGATGTCCACCCCGCGTCGCTTCAGTTCGATGTGAACCATCGGCAAGCCATTGACCAAAACTGTCACGTCGAACCGAGTGGCGCGTGTCCCGGCGGTCTCATACTGGTTGATAACCTGCAACCGGTTGTTGTGGATATTCTGTTTGTCGATCAGCTTGATGTTCTTGGTCGTGCCATCGTCGCGATGGAGAAGCTGAACCGAGTCCTCCTGGATGCGAATTGTCTTTTCAGCAATGCCGTCGTTCTGCCCGGCGATGTTACTTTCAAAGAATCGCTTCCATTCGGCGAGGCTAAACTTCACATCATTCAGAGCCTCTAGCTGAGCCTGTAGGTTTGCGACGAGCTGCTCTTCTGAGGTGAACTTGAGGTAATCGTAGGCTTGCCCCTCTAAAATCCTGATGAGTTCCTTTTCCAGAGCGTCTTCACTCTGGTAGCTCGTCTCACGAACTTTCGATTCTGGGATGTACTGCGCAACGACCGTGCTCTCGTTGGAAACAGCAATCGGATCGTAGTTGTAAGGCGCTCGATCCTCGCTCATGCGGTCGCCTCCTGGAAAGTTAGGAGCTTGTCACGGTAATACTCGTACTGCTGGCGGCGGGCGTTGAGTTCGGCAGGAAGACCTGAGCTGAGATCGTTCACGAGGGCATCGAACTTATCTAGTAAATCAGCAATCCGCTTCTGCTCTTCAATCGGCGGGACGGGCACGAGTACTTCAGCCAAGTTGCCGACTGCCAAACCAGGCTGAGCGCCAGATGATTTAAACTTGTTTAAGTTCATGGACGTAAGCATGTAGTACGCAAAATCGACATCCATGGCGTCAGAAGGCTCCGTAACTACAGCATGTTCAGTCGCGTAAAACTCACCCGACGCTCTCTTTACATTTCCGCAGAGTGCGCCTTGCCGTCCGATCAGCAGGTACTTCCCGGTGTGACTTGCCGATCTTCCATAACCGCGTAGTCCATTCCCCCCATAGACTGGAAATCGCGATTCACTAGACTTCGCAGAAGCGATGGCTGTCGCGGAAAGATGTTGTCCAGCTTTCATGCTAAATATCTCGCTCATTTTCGCCCATCTGATCCGTCTTGTTGATTGATTGATTGATTGATTGATTGATTGATTGATTGATTGATTGCTCGGCGAAGGTCAATAACTGGTCACGGTAGAAGGTATACTGAAGTCGTCGAGCCTCCAGCTCAGCCTCCAGCTCAGCCTCCAGCTCAGCCTCCAGCTCAGCCTCCAGCTCAGCCTCCAGCTCAGCCTCCAGCTCAGCCTCCAGCTCAGCCTCCAGCTCAGCCTCCAGCTCAGCCTCCAGCTTACTGAAGGTATCGAGCACTTTCGCTATTTCTCGCTGAACTTCAATTGGCGGCACGGGAATCCGAACCTTCAAAAACCTTCCTTTGGAGATGTTGATTCGAGTTACTCCACTTGACGCTCGTTCAATTTGTTTGCGAATTAGGCTCGACCGAAAAAGGTATTTGCTAAACCCTGGCTCGATTAACTGAGAATCCCTAAATCGTAGACAAAAGCAGAAGCTATTGAGATAGAGAGGCTCTACCGGCTCTGTCGTTACAACGGACGACATGCCAACCTCTTCGGCTGTTTCTGAACTGCCTGTAAACAAGACATCGCCAAGGCGCAACCTGTTTTGACGTTCAGTAACTGTTACTTTTACGAAGTCTGGAGCCAACTGATTGACGGCAAGGTTAGCAAAAATGTTTTTGTAGCTCACATAGCGAGCATTTCCATCGGTAAAGTCTGCCTTTGATTTGCCACTCAATCCGGCGACTGTATCAGCAACATCCGACAGGGTCACGAAGGCGACACCTTCAGGGCAATGATTCTTGATCAGGCGTTCAATACTGCTCATTCCGAGTCCTCCATTTCACTTTTCTTACCAGCTTCCAGAAAGCGGTCAAAGTCACTCTGGAAAATCCGATCCTGGACAATCCTGTACTTCTCGAACTCCGTTTCCGCGTGGAGCTTGGCTTGCTCGTGGCTAATCCGCCCTGGCCCGGTGAGTACCTCGCGCTCGTTGAATTCCAGGAACCCATCGAGCCGCTTGGCCCAATCCTCCATCGACATGGGAATCTTTCGCTTAGCTTGGTCCTCGGCGTAGTCGAGGTACATGGAGACGATCCGCTCCATGTGTTCCATCTCCTCATCGTTTAGGTAGTTCTTGGCAATCGAGACGTCAGACTTGACGATTTTTCCCACGGGAGCGGACTCCCACGTCGTGAGACCCATGTGCTCTTTCTCGGCGTCTGCCCGTTCGATGATGAGTTCGGCGGCAGTGTGGCGGTGAACTGCCCAGTGCATCTTGTTTTGCACCAGAGCGAAAAAGAGTTTGGTTGTTTGGGCCGCCTGGTCGTAGTCAAAGGCAGAAGCGTAGAGGTCGGTGACTTTTTGGTAGAACTTCCGCTCCGACAGACGGATTTCTCGGATAAGCTGGAGTTGTCGGTCGAAGTATTCGTCCGTGAACATGTGCCCCTTCTTGAGGCGATCCACGTCCATGACCCATCCCTGGATGGTGTAGAGCTTCACAATCTGACCAGCCCACTTTCGGAACTGCACCGCGCGTTCGTTCTCGATCTTGAACCCGACTGCGATGATCGCTTGCAGACTGTAGAGCTTGGTGTTGTAGGCCTTGCCGTCGGCGGCAGTTATCAAATGCTGTTTGATAACTGAAGATTCTTCGAGCTCGTGATCAGCGATAATCCGAAGCAAGTGGTGGTTTACGGTTTGCACCGTGACGCCGTAGAGGGTCGCCATCATCTTTTGAGTCAACCAGAGGTTCTCTTCTAGATAGAGCAGCTCGGTAGATTCAGATTCGCCGCCAACCGATGCGATGAATGTCAGGTATTCCGCCGCCGAAGCGCGCATTTTATCCATGTCCTGCTTCGGCTTTTCGGGCTTGTCGCTCATGCTGGACTCCCTTCGAGGTCGGCTACGATGGCGTCAATTTGGGTGCGTAGCTCAGATTGGCGAGCCACGATACCTGCGATTCTCGCGTTGAGGGCCGTGATGTCGATGGCTTCGCTCGTATCTTCCTTCTCCACGTAGCTGGAGACCGAAATGTTGTAGTTGTTCTCCTCGATGTCTGCCGCTGTGACCAACCTCGTGAAGTGCTCCTCAGTCTGACGGGCGTTGAACGCATCGAGAATTCTCTGCTGATGCTCAGGAAGGAGCCTGTTCTTGTTTCCCACACGCTGAAAGAGTGCGGAGGCGTCGATGAAGAGAATTGCGTTATCCTTCTTCGACTTTTTGAGGACGATGACGCACGTGGCAATTGGTGTCCCGAAGAACAGGTCGGGCGGAAGCTGAATGACAGTGTCGATGTAGTTGTTGTCGATCAGGTACTTGCGAATCTTCTGCTCGGCCCCGCTCCGATACAGGACACCGGGGAACTCAACGATTGCGGCGGTCCCGTTGACGGCAAGCCAATGGAGCATGTGCATTGTGAACGCAAGGTCGGCGGCTTTCTTTGGAGCGAGCACACCGGCTGGTGCGAACCGTGGATCGTTGATCAGGAGCGGATTAGCGTCTCCGTCCCATTTGATTGAGTAGGGTGGGTTGGAAACAATCGCTTCAAACGGTTCATCATCCCAGTGGAGCGGATCAGTCAGGGTGTCGCCGTGTGCGATGTGGAACTTCTCGTAGTTCACGTCATGCAGGAACATGTTGATCCGAGCCAGGTTGTACGTCGTCAGGTTGATTTCCTGCCCATAGAAGCCTTGGCGAACGTTTTCCTTGCCGAGCACTTTGGCGAACTGGAGCAAAAGTGACCCGGAACCTACAGCGGGGTCATACACCTTATTGACCTGAGTCTTGCCAGCCACGGCGATCTTCGCCAAAACCTCGGAGACTTCCTGCGGGGTGAAGAATTCACCTCCCGACTTTCCGGCTTGAGAGGCGTACATGGTCATCAAGAATTCGTACGCATCACCGAAGAGGTCAATCGAGTTGTCTTCGTAGTTGCCGAGCGGTAGGTCTCCGATGGCATCTAAGAGTTTTACGAGCTTCTCGTTGCGCTTTGCCACCGTTGGCCCGAGCTTTGCACTGTTTATATCAAGGTCATCGAACAGACCCTTCAGGTCATCTTCGCTCTCCGTCCCTACAGCCGAGCCTTCGATGTTGTTGAAGACTCTTTCAAGGGTCTCATTGAGGTTTTCGTCACTCTTGGCTCGTTTGCGGACGTTTACGAATAGCTCAGACGGCAGAATGTAGAACCCTTTCTCAGCAACCGTTTCGGTGCGCCCAAGCTCCGCATCCTTGTCGGACAGTTCGGCGTAGTTGAAATCTACTTCGCCAGCCTCCTTTTCGAGCTTATTGATGTAAGAAGACAGGTTCTCGGAGATGAACCGATAAAAAAGCATCCCGAGTACGTAAGACTTGAAATCCCAACCATCCACCGAGCCACGAAGATCATTGGCGATTCGCCAGATGGTCTTGTGAATCTCCGCCCTCTGAGTCTCGCTTGTGGTTGGCGGCATCAGACCCTAGCCGCTCCTGGAGGAGAGCCGTTTAGCCGGTGACTGCCTTCAAATGAAATCATAATTCTAGCTTCATTTTGACCCATTTGCCGGGTGCTCACATGGTAGCGAGATGCAAATGGGTTAGAAAGGCCTTCGCACGTTTGAAGTTACTTTTGGTTTGAGCTGAGAATGAACCAAGAATGGGCGCATGCCCCGTTGCTACCTGTGCTCCAAACTGATCCCGGTCGAGGAACGTCCATTGCGGCGGCGGGTTCGTGTTGGCGAGATCGAGAAGAAGAAGTACGGCGCGGAGCGAGCCAGGTTCGTGCAGAGCCAGTACGGGATGAGGGTCGTCTGCAAGTCGTGTGCGGCGTTCCAAGATCGCTAGGCGCGGCAGAGGGAGCTTCATGAGCTTCACATGTTTCTGACGGCGGTCGTGGTGATCGGATTGGTCTCTCTGACTCTGTGGATACGCTGAAAAGACCCCGCTGGTGGTGCGGGGTTTTGGTGGGTGTCAGTTGGAGTCGTACTTGACTCCTCGGATATAGTCGGCGGCCTTTTGTGCCTGGGCGGCGGCAATCACGACGGCCTTGGGACCAACTACGCATACTGGCGACTCCTGGAGTTTCTCCTCTTCGGTACATGGGTCGATGAAATCACCGGCAAACTGGTGCTGAGCGCCAAGCAAGCCGCATATCTCACCGGAAACGAACGCAAGTGGCTCAGCCACCGTTTCGCTTTGCAACCTCTGCTCGACGACTTCTCCCGAGAAGTCTTTCCCTTGGACACGGAGGGAATTGTCTTTAACCATTACTTCTTAGCTAACCGGGCTGGCCAGGTTGTAACCGACATTCCAGATTGGTTGTTGAGCGCGGCCAGCGCCGAACGACGGAGCACAGGTGGAAAGCGCGTCGAGTTCTCGACGGGTAGGGACTGGACGCCGAGAGAGTCTGCAAAAGTGTTGAAGTCGTTGAGAGAAGAAGCGACTATTGCGGCCGTCACGGCCGGTTGTGCCGAGACCCAGCGCCTCCTTTCCTACTTGAACAGCCTCGCTCCGAACACCTTTGTGAAGATTCGAAAACGCGTTCCCCAAGCACATGTGGTAGCCGATGCGGTCGAAGCAGACGTCGAGCGGCAACATAACCTCCTTCAGGCCATCGAGCAAATGTGTCAACCCTTCTACAAGCCGGTTGAGAACTCGCCCCGTGCGTACACGCTCAACGAATCGTTCCCACGCCTAAAGCGGGAAGTTCGATGTGTCCTCACAGAGGGCTGGTTGAAGGCCGACTTAGCTTCTGCACAGCTTGCCATTGCAGCGCACATCTGGAAAGTACCCGTCGTCGTGGAATTCCTGGCGTCAGAGCAATCCATCTGGTTGGAACTACAGGCTTGGATGAAGACGACAGGTGACCCCGAATCGAAATCTAACCTGAAGGAAATGATGTATAGCCTGCTGTTCGGGATGTCGCGTAAGAACCTGAGCGCGAAAGCGAGAGGCATGTTTCCAGGGTACAAGCACCCTTGGCTACGCCTGAGGCGACATAATATTGTCGCAGCGATGTTGAAAGCGCGAGAGGACCAGTTTGAAGTGTTGCGGCGCACCGGCAAGACTGAGGATGCCTTTGGACGCACGCTGATTCTTCAGCCAAAGGGTCGGTCACACGGTAGCCACCAGCCAGATACTGCAAACCGTATCCTGGCCCAAGTTGCACAAAGTTGGGAACTCCGATTGATGTTGCCAATCCTAGACTTGGCCGAGGCTCATCGAGGTACGAACGGATTCACAGTCACCATGTGGCTTCACGATGGCGTATGTATCAACGTTCACGATGCTAGGCGCATCGAAGGTTGGAAGGAGAGAATATCCTCGGCAGTTGCAAAGCAAGCTGGTGAACTCGGAATTCCGACCAGATTAGTCTGGGAGTAGTTTCCTTATGAGATGCAATGCTGGTTCTGGTTCTACTTGAATCAGCATTGCTAATCTCTGATTTCCATTTGTTAGATTCAGTGATTTCATTTATCCATTCCCTCTGTTTGCTATGCTTCCAACCATTCTCTTTCCTTAATCTTCTAGCAGTTCCTTCAGATTCTCCAATAGCCCGTGACGGGCTTGCCCCTACCTACTTCTCTGGTTTCTTCCTCTTAACTCTCCTAATTGGGATTACCCATAACTATTCATCCCTAAGCGCCGCACTTTGAACCTGAGAGCCTGCAGAAATTTCGCACCAGCGCACTAAGGCAGGTCGACCACAAACGCGGTTTTGCGAGCCAAATGCTTTGCATGAAGTGCTTCATCAACAACACACCTCGGTCCATAATCACTCAAGGCCATGGAGTCCATCATCACCATCCCGGAAGTAGGTCAGCTCGTCGAGGTGCGTCGGCGACAGTTCGTGGTGACCAGGGCTCGTCCATCCGGCCTGGACGGAGTAGAAGCGCAAACTGTGCTTGAACTCGCCTCTGTAGAGGACGATTCCTCTGGAGAGCAACTCACCGTAGTCTGGGAATCTGAAATCGGGGCCAGACTCGGCGAAGCCGCATCAATTCCAGAACCCACTCGATTCGACGACCCGGCCCAAATCGACGCATTCCTGTCCGCAGTCCGCTGGGGCGCCATCAGTTCTGCGGATACTCGCACCCTCCTGGCCCCTTTCCGCAGCGGAATCGAAATCCACGACTACCAGCTTGAGCCGCTTGTCCGCGCGCTCCAAATGCCGCGCGTTAATCTGCTCATCGCAGATGGCGTTGGTATCGGTAAGACGGTGGAAGCCGGACTCGTCGCGCAAGAACTCATTCTCCGCAATCGCGCCCATAACGTCCTCGTGGTTTGCCCGGCCACACTGCAAATTCAGTGGCGCGACGAAATGCGGGACAAGTTCGGTCTTGAGTTCCGCATCGTGGACAGCGATACGCTCAAGCAACTTCGGCGAGAGCGCGGCATCCATGTCAACCCCTGGAAACACTTCCCACGGCTCATCACCAGCATCGACTTCCTCAAGCGTGAGCGTTCGATGCAGCTGTTCCGCGAGCTACTCCCACCAGATGGTCGACCAACCTACCCTCGGACCTTCGACTTGATGATTCTTGATGAAGCCCACGGCTCCGCGCCATCCGGTTCAGGAAAGTATGCGACCGATTCTCAACGAACGTTGGCCATCCGAGAATTAGCCCCTCACTTCGAGCACAAGATGTTTCTCTCGGCCACCCCGCACAACGGATACTCCGAATCCTTCACCGCGCTCCTTGAACTCCTGGACCCCCAACGTTACGTTCGTTATCGAGGCTCAAATGATGCAGACAAGGTCGCCCAATACATGGAGCGCATCAAGGACCAGTTGCAATCGGTCACGATGGTGCGTAGGCTCAAGGACGACATCCCGCCGCATGGCGATGGCACACCACGCTTCCCCGCGCGAAAACTTGAGCGGCTAGAGGTCGACTATATGGAAGCGGAGCGGAATGCCCATGAGCTCCTGGAGAATTTCTTCAAATCGAGAGCAGAAACTCAAGGCAACCACTCCGGTCGCTATGCGACCGAGTTCATGCATAAGCTGCTCAAGAAGCGGCTGTTCTCGAGTCCCCTGGCATTCCACGAGACGCTGTCCAAGCACGCCAACACGCTACGACATGGCCGCGGAGAGCAGGCAAAGAAGGTTGACCCCGACCTCCTCAAAAAGCGCATCGCTGCCCTGGAAGAATCCACGTCGAACGAGCAAGAACGGGAGGAGCGAGAAGACGACGCGGTCGTGGAAACCACGCGTGCAGCGGCCCCGCTGACACCCGAGCAAGATAGTCTGCTCAACGAGCTACTTCGCTGGTCAGAGCAAGCTTCTCGGAGCGCCGATGCGAAGACCCGCGTCCTCTTGTATTGGCTCAAGAAGACCCTGAAGCCCAACGACCAGTGGAACGACGAGCGGGTCATTCTCTTCACCGAGTATCGCGACACCCAGAACTGGCTGTTTCAGTTGCTGAATCAAGATGGCCTGGGTGATGTCGGTCGACTTGAGACCATGTACGGAGGCATGGATGACGACAAGCGCGAGGCGCTCAAAGCCGCCTTCCAAGCCAACCCCGCGCAATCACCCCTACGCATTCTCCTCGCCACCGACACGGCTAGCGAAGGCATCAACCTTCAGAACCACTGTAACAAGCTCGTCCACATCGAAATCCCCTGGAATCCGAACCGGATGGAGCAGCGCAACGGGCGCATCGACCGCCACGGCCAGAAGCGACCTTGCGAGGTGTACCACTTCGTTGGCCGAGGATTTGAAAGAGGCGGACTTGAAGCAGACCTCTACTTCCTATTCCGAGCTTGCCAGAAGGTCAACCAAATCCGAGAAGACCTCGGCAAGGTCGGTCCCGTCATCGAGCAGCAAGTCGAGGAAGCCATGCTTGGCAAACGAACCGAGCTTCAGACGACTCAGGCCGAGGCCGCATCGACTCCCATTCGCAAGTTGCTCACCGCAGAGCGCAAGATGCGAGAGCAAATCGAGTTGCTTCGCAACCGACTGGAGGAGACCAAGCGAGACCTTGGCATCTCGCCCGAGGCCATCCAAGCCGTAGTCGAAGTCGCGCTCGCACTTGAAGACCGTCCCGGACTAGAGCCGGTGCAAGTCATCGGAATCCCGAAGGCGTTCAAGATGCCTGCGCTCACCGGACCCTGGGAAGCCGCCCGAGCAGGCAACCCCCATCCGTACACCCAAGAGCCGCGGCCCATCGTTTTCGACCACGCCTACGTGGAAGGCCGTGATGATGTCGAACTCATCCACCTCAACCACCGCCTCGTTCAAATGTCGCTCCGACTCTTGCGTGCGGAAGTCTGGAGCAGCGGCAACCGTCGAAAGCTATCTCGAGTTTCCGTCAAAGTCGTCTCCGACACGTACCTAAGCACACCTGCTTTGATTGCCTTCGGTCGACTCGTCGTTCTAGGTGCGACCCACCAGCGACTCCACGAGGAAGTCATCACCGCAGGTGGCATTCTCAGGCCGGGTGGGATTGCCCGCATGAAGGTCGAGGACGTCCAACTTGCCCTTGAGCATGCTGAGAATGGGCTTGTAAACAAAACCTATCTTGAGCAAATCCAGACAGACTGGCCAAGCCTCGGCCCCGCGCTTCAGAACGCCCTCGACATCCGCATGCGCGAAGTCACCCGCAACCTCGAAGGCCGCTTCCTAGAAAAGGCCGACCGAGAAAAGAAGGACGTCGAGAAGATTCTCCGCGAACTCGATGCCACCATCCGCGCCGAACTCAAAGAGCCAGACAACCAGCTGACGTTCGAATTCAACGAACTTGAGCGCGACCAATACCGCCGAAACGTCGATGCCATCCGGCTCCGTCTTGAGGAAATCCCGGCTGAAATCGAGGAGGAGAAACGACTGGTCGACCGCCGCTACGAAAGCCCGACGCCACGCCTTTTCCCGGTCTGCGTCCTGCTCGTCGTGCCCGACACCATGGTAGAGGGAGCGAGATGAGAAGGCCGCCGAAACTTGAGTGGATGGGGTTGATGGATGTCGTCGGCCCCTTCGTCACCCCTGCCATTGTCGCCGAGGCATTCCCCAGCGGCCTCGAAGGTCACGACTCCGGTTTGCTCAAGGGACTCCGTAGCGCCTACAAAACCTGGGAAGACTCCGACGACCCCGTCTGGCATAGAGAGTGGGTCAATGTGGTCCTCAGCAACGTCCTGGGCTACCAAGAAAAGCACATTCTCCAGGACCAGGCCATCCCCGAGTCCATCAACTACGTCGACCGGACCCATCACACCACCATCCGGCCAACCTTCATCATCCATCAACCCGAATTCCCCGACCGGGGCCGCATTCTCGTCATGCGACTGCCCAAAGGTGAGTCGACCTCCAAGCCCAAAGCGGAAGCCAAGTGGCAAGCCTCGCCCATCAGCCAGATGCAGATGCTGCTCCAGGCGAACAACGAGAAAGTCGGCTTGGTCACCAACGGCGAAGAATGGGTTCTGGTCAACAACTGCGGAACCGGTGCCGTGGGCTTCGCCACCTGGTACGCCTATCTCTGGCTTGAGGAGCACGACACGCTCCGCAGTTTCCGGTCGCTCTTGTCCATCCGACGTGTCTTCGGCGGCGAGCCCGGAAGTCGACTAGTCGACCTTCTCGCGAAGGGTGCCGAAGACCAACAGGATGTCACCGACCGCCTGGGCTATCAAGTCCGCCGAGCGGTCGAAGAACTGGTCGGCGCCTTCGAGCGGCTCGACCGCGACTCCAACCGAGAACTCCTCAAGGGCGTTGGAGAAACCGAGGTCTACGAAGGCGTGCTCACCGTGATGATGCGTCTGGTGTTCCTCTTCTGCGCCGAGGAACGCGGGCTGCTCCATCTAGGCGAAGACCTATACGACCGGTTCTATGCCGTCTCCACGCTCCGCGAGCAGTTGCATGATGACGCAAGCAAGCTCACCGAGGAAGTCCTCGACCGTCGCTCATCGGCCTGGTGTCGGTTGCTGGCGACCTTCCGCATGGTCTACCAAGGAGTCGCTCACGAAGACCTGCGCATCCCTGCCTACGGCGGAACGCTCTTCGACCCCGACCGATTCCCGTGGCTCGAAGGCCGGCATGCCGATGGAACCAACGAGCCGCCTCACGTCAGCGACCGCATCGTGTTGCACCTGCTCGACTCGCTCCAGGTGCTGCGCCAGGGCCAGGAAGCCCGCAAGCTATCGTTCCATGCCCTCGATGTCGAGCAAATCGGCCACGTTTACGAAGGCCTGCTCGACCACACAGCGAAGCGAGCGCTCAAGCCCGTGCTTGGTCTGGTCGGCAAGGAAGGCGACGAACCCGAAGTCGACTTGGAGACGCTGGAAGCCAAGGTCGCTGAAGGTCGCGACAAGTTCATCGTGTATCTGAAGGACCAAACCGGCAAGACCGAGCGTGCCCTGGGCAACTTGCTAGACCAAGTAACCGATGCCGAGAACCTCCGTAAGTTGCGGGTGGTCTGCGGCGACGACCACGACCTCTTCGAGCGGGTCAAACCGTTCGCCAACCTGATTCGCGAAGACAGCTTTGGCAACGTCCAGGTCTATCCCGAGGGCGCGCTTTACGCAACCGTGGGGAGCGACCGGCGCAGCACCGGCACCCACTACACGCCGCGCATGCTCACCGAGGAAGTCGTCAAGTACGCTCTGGAGCCGCTGGTCTATGTCGGCCCCGCCGAGGGGTTGCCCGAGGAGGAGTGGACGCTCAAAGATGCCAAGGCTATCGTCGACCTCAAGGTCTGCGACATGGCGATGGGTTCGGGTGCATTCCTCGTGGCGGCCTGCCGATTCCTTTCCATCAAGTTGGTGGAGGCGTGGGCGGTTGCCGAAGAGAAAGCCGCCCGCCGACTGGGCTTCTCGGCCGAAGGTCACTTCTTCACCCATCGCATTGAGGGCGACCACCACGCCAAAACGCCTGGCACGACCGTCGCAACACCGTTTGGCGATATCGCCGTTGCCGACCCGAGCCAGGAGTTGATTCCAAACGATGCCGAGGAGCGGTTGGCGATGGCGAGGCGCATCGTCGCTGACCGATGCCTCTATGGCGTCGACCGGAACGCGATGGCGGTGGAGATGGCGAAGTTGTCGCTCTGGCTTACCACCCTGCGCAAAGACCGGCCGTTCACCTTCCTCGACCATGCCCTGCGCCATGGCGACTCCCTGCTCGGCGTCACCGAGCGGCAGTTGGAGTTCTTCAATGTGAACCTAGAAGAGGATAAGCAGTCACAAGCCCTCTTCTTAAGGTGGGTGCCGGAGTACGTCGAGAAGGTGCGCAACCTACGCCAACAGATTGCCCGCATCCCCAGTCACGACCCCGAGGCGATTCGGCGTAAGCAGAGGTTGTTCGACCAGGTGCGAGAATTGGAGAAGCCGCTCAAGTTTGCCGCCGACGCTCTATTGGCGTGCGAGCTTTCGGAAGGCAATGCTCAGAACACATTGGTAGGACGGACAAAGGTGCAGATGACCTTGACCGAGGTTCCCGCAGGAGACCGCGTCAAGACGGTCTATCCAGAACTATCTGGACGACCGACTCTTCACTGGGAACTTGAGTTCCCGGATGTGTTTGACCAGGGCGGATTTGATGCAGTCGTTGGCAACCCGCCTTATCAAGGTGGCAGGCAAACCGCTACACATCAAGGACCAGACTATCACGCTCTGATTTGTCTTATCAACCTAGTGCCCGGAACGGTCGACCTAGTTTGTCACTTCTTCAAAAGGGCGTTCCTGCTCATCGGCAACGGAGGTGCTGTTGCAGTTGTTTCGACAAATTCTGTTAAGGAGACTTCGAATCGGGAGGCTTCGCTAGATTTCGTCCTTAGTTCCGGGGGGGCAATTTACCGTGCCACATCCGAGGCTCACTGGGGCGGAGCGGCGGCGGTGACGACTCTAAATGTCTGGATTTACAAGGGGCCCTGGGATGGTAACTACTTCATCGACGGAGCAAAGGTCGAGACAATCCATAGTTCGCTCGATGCTGATGTTGACTTGGCTCAGATTGAAAAACTGAAGCACTCTTTCCGCTACTCAGAAGGAACCAAACTGTATGGAGACGCCTTCATAATTAGCAAAGCCCAGCTAGGTACCATTCTGCGTGACAATCCAGGGCTCGGCGATTACCTACGTGTCTATGTTAACGGAGATGTTTTGAATGACACTCCCGACTGCGTGGGAACGGATGTCGTTGTGGACTTCGGTGAACTAGACGTCCAAGAGATTTCTGGTTGTGAAAGTATCATCAGAACTCTTTCATCGCAAGTAGCATACGAGCGCAGAAATCAGACTCGACAAATCCACGAGCATCGCCCTTGGCTTCATTGGGATAAGCGCACAAGATTCTTTGAAGAGGCAAGGAGCCGAGAACGCATTCTTGCCTGCGCAATCGTTTCGAGGCGACTGATGTTTGACTATGTCGACCCTCAAAAACTGTTCGCCCACGGTATCAAGTTGTTCTTGGATGATACTGGCTACCTGCTTGCGGTGTTGCAATCGAGTATTCACACTGCGTGGTCTCGGGTGGTCGCTTCGCGCATGAGACAAGAGACGCGATACTCGACCACCGACTGCTTTGATACTTTTCCATTTCCGCCATTTTCCCGCGAGTTAGCCGAAGCTGGCAATCAGCTTGATGAGGCAAGGAGAGCTAGTCGTGAGAATCGGCAAATCGGACTTAACGGGCTATACGCGCTCGTCGATGATATCAACTGCCAAGAGGAGGACATCGTGGCAGTTCGACACGCAATTGTTTCGGTTGACGTGGCAGTTGCGTCGAGTCTTAGCTGGGACCCGACTTTCCTTGAGCATGGCTTCCACCCTTGGCATCCTGGAACGAGATTCACCATCTCGCCCCAGGCCCGCAAAGAAGTCCTCCGCCGCCTGCTGAAGCTGAACCACGAGCGCTACACCGAAGAAGTCGCCGCCGGCCTTCATGACAAGAAGGCTAAGAAATCCTCCGCCACCCCCGGCTCAACCCCCAAACGCGGCCGCAAACCTAAATCCTCGCAGCCGGATGCTACCGACCTCACCTCCCCCCGCCGCAACCTCTTCGACACCCAACTCACGTTCGGTGAGGTCGACAACTAGACAATATGGGTCGGCCAGAGACGCTCAATTTGATGGTACATCTCCATCAAGAGGAACTTCTCGCGTCCGATTGCGTCCTTAAGGTCCTTCGGAAAGCGGGCCATATCTTCATAGGTTGCTAAGACCACGAACTCCACTTGGTCGTACTCAAACTTGAAGTCGTACGGAACGCGCCATTCACGCTCGTGGGAGTAGTCGCAAGTCGACTTGTTCTCCCAATGGGCGTCTCGATACGCCTTAGGAGCATAGCCAGGCAGGAATGGCGTGATGAATGAATAAACATGAGAGTGAAAGCCTTTGCGGGGCTTTTCAATATCGCAATCCTCTTGGTGAATGAACTCACCCTGCTTCGTAAACAGGTCAGGTTTGACATACAGGGCCGGACCACCTCCTGTAGCGAAGATTCTAGGCTTGGCAAACCCGACCCCATAAGCAGAATAGGCGTCGCAATGACTTGGAAACGACCACCAAGGGCACTCCGTCAAACATACGGCCTTTGCGCCTGTCCAAGGCATATTGGTGGCATAGACTGTTTTGGACTGCAAGATGCCGACGAGCCGGTCAAAAGCGGAAGCTGGAATCTTAGAATAAACTTCGTTCTCCGCGCCCTCAGACTCACCATAGGGTCTAGCGTCTTTGCAGAAGTGTGCAACATAGTCTGAAAAATCGGGGCGATTTCCACGCATAGCCCATTATGAATGAGGCAACACATCGTTTCAACTGGCTCGAGGTGCCAAAATCGGGATTCAGGTTGGTTCGAATCTCCGCGGCGTTCCGTCCTGAATCTTGCTCCTCTCCAAATGGCCGAGTATCGCGACCCCAAATACCTTTCTGATGGCGACAATCCGATTGACCGGGTGCGTTGTCCCATTCACGGGTTTATCAAATATTCGCCCAATGAGCGACTCATCATCGACTCGCCCTACTTCCGACGACTCAGGCACATCCGGCAACTAGGCCTCACGGAGTACGCGTATCCGGGTGCAAACCACTCTCGCTTCGAACACTCTCTCGGTGTGATGGCCATGGCATCTGCCATGTTCGATAGCCTGGCCGCCAAGAAGGGTGAAACCATGGAGAAGGAACTCGAGCAAGTTCCCTGGTTTGCGGAGGATACGCTAGCCAAAGCACGCCAGGTCGTCAGGCTTGCCGCACTGCTCCATGATACTGGCCATCCTCCGTTCAGTCACGGCGCAGAGCATATGTGGTCGGCGGGTGGGCATGAGGAGTGGAGCATCAAGGTCGTCAAGGACCCTGAGTTCCTCGGCAAGCTGATTGATGAGACATGGGTCGCAGGAATGGCCGAGCAGGTTGCGAACCTGCTGGTTAGCGACGAGTCGAAAGGCGACCTCCCTCCCCAGTCGATGTTCCTGAAGGACATCATCTCCGGTCATATCGACGCCGACCGAACCGACTACCTGCTTCGGGACTCGCACCACTGTGGAGTGGAATACGGTCGCTTCGACCACCGACGCCTCATCGAGTGTTTGACCTTACGTCAACTGAGTGGTGGAGGAGTTGAAATCGCTATCGAGGCCGATGGAATTCACATGGTCGAGGCGCTCATCATGGCTCGCTTCCAGATGAACGCCCAGGTGTATTTCCACCGGATTCGTCGCATTTACGACCACTTCCTGATTGAGTATCACGACGCTTTGGACAAGAGCAGGGACGGCTTACCGCGAGATGACGTTCTGTTGCTTAACGACGTGACGATGATGAATAGGATGTATGCCGACGGAGCCAGACCGCCTGAGGGATGGGAGACTTCCTGGAACGAAGGATACACCGGGGATGAGTCCGCTGACGAGGCGGTTGCTTTGAGGAAGCGGGCATACTTCGCGAAGCGAATCCTTGAGCGAAATCACCCCAAAGTAGTGTTTCAGACTGGGGATTTTGCCAATGCCAAGGCGCTCGATGAGGCGCGAAGGGTTGCAAAGGCACTGAAAGCAATGTATACTGATGTCTACATATATTTGGACGAGATGGGGAAGAAGCCTGTCGCCATCCACAAGTTCGAAGTGCCGGATGGGGACGACTTGGACTTCAAGGGTGCCGAGTTTATGGTCATCGACAAGGTGGGTCAAGAGAAGCTTGTGACCGCCGACAGCAAGGTTTTGTCACGAATCCCTCGCGGCTTCCGGTGCCTGCGTTTGTTCGCCGACGTGGCGAACCAGGCTCAGAAGCAGGAGATTGAGGCGTTTGTGGCCAAGGTGAGGAGTGGTAAATGAAGGTGAAAATTGAGTTCGATTGGAGTTTGAGTCCAGAACAAGCAGTTCTGGCCGAGGTCGTGAAGCGGAGTCACGAACTTAAGCATCCCCTGGGTCGCACGGCGTTGCAGAAGATTCCTTACTTCCTGAAGCGCCACGGTGTTCCCCTGTCTTACTCATTCGACCTTTACCACTATGGGCCGTTCTGCCAGGAAATCCTGTGGGATGCCGAAATGCTGGCCTCAATGGGAGTGATTGTCGACAAGGGCGGCTACAACGGCGGTTCTAGTTACGAGGTTGGGGAGAGCTTTGAAGCTCGAGTTACCGAACATCGAGAATTCTTGAATGAGCATGCCGACAACATCACGGCAGTGGTGAACTTGCTTTCAGGCTTGGACGCCTCCACCTTGGAAGTAGCTGCGACCATCGACTATTTCTATCGTTATGTCTCGGCCAGCGATGCTCCGAGCCCACGCAAGCTGGCCGTTTTGGAGCGTTTTTATGAGGCCAAGCCCAAATACAAAGCTAAGCAGAAGGACGTAGAGCGACTGTATGACCAAATGGCAGCCATCGGCATGGTCGGGGCGTAATGTCTGTTCCCGAATCCCAAATCCGCGACGAGTTGCTTGAACTCGCCATCCGCGACCTTCTAGGGCCAGCAGGTGGACCGCACGAGGAGCTATCCCTCGACGCTGAGTACGGTCGGCTCATGAAGCCGACCGACCGGTACTTGCTCGGCATGCTCGCGCCTCGAGACACCGCTCTTCCCGAGACTGAACTCAACGGCCCTGTTCCGACCGAAGTTGAAGACGACACGACCGATGACAACGTCGACCTCCAAACTCCAAAGGGCAAAGTAGACCCAGGCAAGTCGAAGGGAGGCGGGTTTGGAAAGTGTGTTGAGGAGGATGACGAGGAACCTGAAGTCGACCCGAGCAAATCCTACTTTCCCTCATCATTTGGCTTGACCTTTTGTGTCCGGAAGGACGTCGGCCGCATTGTCGTACAGGGCGAATGGGGACAATATATTCGCGAAGAGAGCGAGACCCTGACCGCCAAGGACGACCCGAACAAGAAGCTCATCGTTTGGAAGCGCTATCCGCGTGGTGGCAAGGTTGAGTTGACTTTACGAGCAGGGCCCATTCGAGGTCTCCAACTCGATGCAGGATTCCCGAATGTCGTGGTCACGGGCCGTGTGGTCGAGCGTGAGGACGACTGGCTTGTCACCCTGCTTCTCACCAACAACCAGGGTCCCGCAGAGAGCAAGGTCGAGACCATCACCCGATGGTTGTTCCAGCCGGTTCTAAGCGTGGAGTCCTTGGATGGCTCCGGCGCCTTCATCAAGCGGCGCCGACGCATTCGGTACGAGAACCTTGACCCGTTTGAGAAGAACGAGGTTGAGGAACTTGAGATGTCGTACCGCAAGCGGGTCGAGTTCGCGGTCGGCCACGGAGTTGCTGTCGATTGGAACCGCAACCTCGGCAAGTGGGATTCTACCGACCGAATCTGGACGACTTGCGTTCCGGTCACGGAGGTTCCCAAGGCCACCCACAGCGGGCCCGAGAACGAACCGCTACTTAAGGGATTGGTCACCGACATGAAGGTGCTGTCGGAGACTCCAACCGATGAACTTAAAGACAAGCTCATGCCGCTTGTCGACGGCTATCGAAAATGGATTGAGAGCGAGGAGGCTAGAGTTGAGGTTGCCACCGAGGGCTTGGGCGAGTTTCGAGATGCAACTGAGCGAGTGCTCAAGCGAAGTCGCGAAGCCGCCGACCGCATCGAAGCGGGGATTCAGATTCTGCTTGACGATGAGAAGGCCGCGGATGCCTTCCGATTTGCGAACCGGGCGATGTATCTCCAGCGCGTCCACACGATGCTCTCTGAGGCTAAGCGCCGCGAGGAGTCGAAGACCCTGGCCGACTTCGACGAACCCAAGAACAGAAGTTGGCGCGCATTCCAGCTCGCATTCGTGTTGTTGAACCTGCCGTCCTTAGCGAAGCCAGGGCACTCTGACCGATTTGAAGACGGGGCAAACGAGCAGGTTGCCGACCTCTTATGGTTCCCAACGGGTGGCGGAAAAACGGAAGCTTATCTCGGCCTGACGGCATTCACGCTCGGCATCCGCCGACTTCAGGGTGATTTGGGTGGTTTGCGAGCAGATACCGGTGTGGCAGTCCTGATGCGCTACACGCTCAGGCTCTTGACCCTTCAACAGTTCCAGCGAGCAACCGCGCTTATCTGCGCTTGCGAGAGCATCCGACGTGATGAACCGAGTAAGAAGTGGGGTACTTGGCCGTTCCGAATCGGATTGTGGGTTGGGCAAGCAACCACTCCAAACAAGACGTCTGATGCTCAGGACCAAGTGAGCAACGATGGGTGGGGCCGTGGTTCGGTTCGGCAGCTCACCAACTGCCCGTGGTGCGGTAGCCCCATCGACTTCAAGCACAACGACATTGAGGTCGTCAATTCGGTTGCAACCAAGAGGACGTACATCTTCTGCGGTGACGATGAGGGGATTTGTCCATTCAGCAAGGCGAACAGTCCGAAGAACGGTTTCGACGGCGGCTTGCCGGTGGTGGTGGTTGACGAGGAAGTCTATCGGCTGCTTCCCAGTCTCGTTATCGCAACGGTCGACAAGTTTGCGCAGATGCCGTGGAATGGAGAAACCCAGATGCTTTTTGGCCGCGTCGACCGGTTCTGCGTTCGACACGGGTTCTTGTCGTCCGAGAGCGACCACGACTCGAACATGCACCCAGCGCATCGAGGACTGCCTGCCGTTACTGTGCAGCCCCACGGCAATCTCAGGCCTCCCGACCTCATCATCCAGGACGAGTTGCACCTAATCAGCGGGCCGCTGGGTTCTCTCGTGGGAATCTATGAAACGGCGATTGACGAACTCTGCTCCTGGGAACACGATGGAGTGAAGGTTCGCCCGAAGGTCATCGTGTCAACCGCCACGGTCAGACGCGCAGGCGACCAAGTCAATCGGCTCTTTGCGCGCAACCTTAAGGTGTTTCCACCAGCGGGGATTGATGTCGAGGACAACTTCTTCAGCAAGCAACCACAAGCGACTCCCGACAATCCGGGCACCAAATACGTTGGAATCTGCAGTCCCGGCCGGAGGCTGAAAGCAGCTCTGATTCGCTCCTATTGCGCGGCGATGGCTTCGGCGCAGTTGATGTACGACCCTTCACGATACGGCAAGACTGCAGACCCCTGGATGACGGCGGTCGGCTACTTTGGGTCTATTCGAGAGCTGGCGGGCATGCGCCGTCTTATCGACGACGACATCCATCAGAAGCTTTGGAGGATGGACAGAGTCGGTCTAGGACAGCGGTCGATTCGGTCGTACGAGGAGTTGACTTCGCGGAAGTCGGCCGGCGACATACCTTACATCTTGGACCGCCTTGAGAAGCAATTTACAGTGGAAAAGACTGGGGTTACTCCATACGACATCCTGCTCGCCACGAACATGATTTCAGTCGGTGTCGATGTGAAGCGCCTTGGTCTGATGATTGTTGCGGGGCAACCCAAGATGACCGCCGAATACATTCAGGCTACTAACCGCATTGGCCGTTCTCATCCGGGTTTGGTGTTCACCGTTCAGAACTGGGCGCGACCTCGCGACCTGTCTCATTACGAGAGCTTCAACTACTTTCACTCGACTTTCCACAAGCATATTGAGACGCCTTCATTGACGCCATTCTCGGATGGAACTCGAGAGCGAGCCCTGTCTGCCGTGCTGGTCAGCGGAGCGAGGCTACAAGGTCGCGAGCTCAATCCGAACTCCTCGGCTTCAACCGTGGACAACCACCGCCCCATAACCGATGTGGTCGTCGACGCCATCGTTCGGCGAGCAGAAAACGTACAGAGCGCAGAACTCGGTCAGCTTGTGCGGAGTGAGGTTCGCAGCCGGGTCGACAAGTGGAATCTTGAGGTGCGAAGGCGCCGCGACGCTGGCGCCTCGGTTGCCTACAGGCAGTCTGGAACTGAGGTGGCCCTTCTCAAGAAACCCGACGACGGGAAGTGGCAAGACTTCACATGCCTCAACTCGCTCCGGGAAGTTGAGCAGAGTTCCGCGTTCGTGATGCACGAGCTGAGTTCGAACTCGGAGGATGAGGAATGAGCCGGTCCAACGTAGGTCAGGTGAGACGAAGTCAAGCCATCAGCCCGTTCGGAGTTGGGGCGATGGTCGACTTGCCGTACGTGTCCGGAATTGTGCTCGGCCTCGACTACTGGAAGACGCGCGCCGAGGATGAAGTCAACGAGCCACGGCTATTGCAGACCATTCGACGGATGTATCCCACGGTGGAGCGCATCATGGCACCGGCTCTCTTGCACGAAGACTCTTCGGGGCAGCAAGTCGAGACAGTTGGTGTTCCGGTTGCTCCGTTTCCTCGTTGGATGGTCTGCTCGGCTTGTCGACTACTCGCCCGCTATGACTCGGGATACTTCCAGTCGATTTCAAATCCTTACCGACCGGAAGAGTTCAAGTACGTGCATAAGCACTGCACGAAGCAGCCAAACATCGCCGACAAGAACAAGCGACCGGTCATTCCAGCCCGCTTCTTGGTGGCCTGCGAGAACGGGCATCTCAACGACTTCCCATGGCGTGAGTTCGTCCACGGTGGCCCGTCGGACTGCAACAAAGAACTCCGACTCATCGAATATGGCCTGGTAGTTGAGGCATCCGACATCGAAGTCACCTGCGCATGTGGTGCCAAGCAGCGCATGTCCAAGGCCTTCGGAACGAATTCGCTCCTCAACATCATCCGGCCAAAGTGCGATGGGCACCATCCTCATCACCGCTTGAGGAGCGAGGTTGCGGCTGATGACTGCAACGAGGTGCCACGGACAATTTTGCTGGGCGCTTCTAACAGCTGGTTCCCAATCACCCTGTCTGCCATTTCCGTTCCCAGCGCCATGAGCGACTTGGAGCAAAGGCTTCAAGACAACTGGCCCGAGTTTCGCGACATGGTCGATATTGGCGACCTGAAGTACGTCATGCGAAGGAACCAGTTCGACTGGCTAACTGGGCTCGAAGCTGAGCCAGTATGGGAGGCAATCGGCAGGGTCAAAGAATCAAGCGAATCTGAGGAAATCGGTTCGCTCAAAGACCCCGAGTGGACTGTCTTGAGCGCGGCAACCCCAACGCGGCATCCTTGGCTGCGGACCGCAATCACTCAACCACCTCCCGGATTCGATGATGTCATCGAAAAAGTCGTCTTGGTTGAGCGGCACCGCGAAGTGAGGGCGCTTGTAGCATTCTCAAGAATTGATGCCCCTGGCGACATGTCTGAGTTGGATTCGCTTCCAGCGGAGCGCAGAGCCAGGTTGTCCCGAGCTGCTCCCAATTGGGTACCTGGAGTTGAGTTGCGTGGCGAAGGAATCTTCATCCAGTTCCGGGAGGATGCCCTCCGTAGTTGGGAAGGGCGCGACGATGTCAAGCGGAGACTTGGGGTTTTGAACAGCGGGCACGACCTCTGGTGTGACCGGCGACCATGGCTTGACCCAAGGCCGCCCGGTCGCCCGGCTCGCTACTATCTGCTGCACTCCCTAGCCCACCTCCTCGTTCGCGAGATGTCGATTCGGTGCGGCTATTCTGCGGCCAGCCTGCGAGAGCGGCTCTACGCATCGATTTCCCACGATGGAGGTGGCAACATGGCCGGAATCCTCATCGTCACATCGACGCCGGATAGCGAGGGGACGTTGGGTGGCTTGGTAGGGCTTGGGCAGCCAAATGAGTTGGCACCACTGTTGCGGTTGGCACTTGAACGTGCGTCCTTGTGCAGCTCGGACCCTCATTGCTCCAGCCACGACCCAAAGCACGATGCGAAGCTTCATGGGGCTGCATGCCACAGCTGCCAGTTTCTCCCCGAAACGTCGTGCGAAACGGGAAATCGGTACCTTGACCGGGTTTTGGTGGTGCCAACCTTGAACGAACCCGAAGTGGCATTCTTCAGGGAGCATCACCTTGAATGATTCGTATGATGTCGTGGCCGATGTGGCAGCGAAAATTGCGAGAACACTCTCGGCTGGCAACTTGAGCAAACTGCTGCAACAGGCAAATCGCGAGACGCCTGCCGTATCATTTCTGAACACGTTGGCCGCGGACTGTCGCCAACTAGAGCAGCGTTTGGTGCTGCAAAGTTCAGCTTCAAAGCTTGGTTTGGATTGCCTAGACCTTCGAGCAAGTGAGGTTGCAATGGTGGTTGCTGCTGCTCGTAGACAGATGACCGCGACAAGCCTGGAGGTCGTCTGGACGGGCCCCGCAAGCGTGGCTTCGGCCATGCGCGGGACCGAGCAGGTCTTGCTTGAGGTTATCGACAGCGCCAAACGAGAGTTGTTGGTGGTCGTCTACGCCGCATTTGATATTCGAAACATCGTCGCCGCGATTGACCGAGCGATAGCCCGTGGGGTTGTCGTCACCGTAGTGGTCGAGAGTCTCAATCCAAAGACAGGAGAGCAGAAACCGAACTTCATGGCCTCATTTTCGGAGCCAATCCGAACAAGGTCCCGGCTACTACATTGGCCGCTCGCCACTCGCGACACCGATGAGAATGGACGAGCAGGATGTTTGCACGCGAAGGTTGCCGTTGGGGACCGAGAGGTCGTATTCGTCACGTCGGCCAACTTAACGGGGGCCGCCATGCGCGAGAACATGGAGATGGGGCTTCGAGTCGACAACTTCGAATTGGGTGAGCAAGTCGTCACCCACTTTGAGCGGATGCGAGATGATGGCGTCCTGGTCCAGCCGACCTAGGTTATCGACTCACGGTACGAGCGAAGCGCATCCAGAAAGCCCGGCGGGAATCTGAGCGAGCTGTTCTCTGCTCGAGTAACAAAGCCATCACAGGCCCTGAAGCTGAGAGGAACCAGAGGCTCAGTTAGGAACTGTTCTAGAGGAGTCAACGGCTCTAGGTCAACGTGGGTAGGCAGGTTGACTCCAAAACGACCACTGCCAACGTTCCACGCTGCAGTGGGCCAACTGCCATCAACGACAGGAACTCCATCAACTTCCGGTGACTCAGTCGAGCTTGAAGTCGCAAGCCCCTCACCAATCCAAGCCGACATTCGAACATTGACTGCGTTCCCAACGAGTCGCCAGCGTGCGTTTCTACCCAAGCCCTCGGCCCGCTCAGTCCATCCGGGCTCGAACCCTTGAAGTCGCTCAGCATCGGCTATGGTCGGAGTGCCAACTTCACCGGATGGAAGTAGGATGGCCGGAGAACTTTTGATGCCGAGTCGAGACCCAGGCTTCAGAGGGGGAATGGCATCGCAAACCAAACCGGACCCGGTGTTTCCTTCCGTCGAGTAGAAACCGATGGTGTTCATGCCCACGACTGGCTTGCGTTCGTTTCGGGACTCAGCGGCAAAGTCCCTGAACATGACCGACCGAGGGTCTCGTTCTCGAGATGCATACAAAATGACTCGAGGGCGTCGTTGAGGGATACCGAACGAGCGGGCGTCAATCGTGCGGTATGCCCACCGGAAACCGGCATGTTCCAAAGCCTCCGTGATTTCCTTCATCGCCGCACCTTTGCCAAGCCTCAGCATGAAAGGCACGTTTTCAAGGAGCAAGTTCTTTACTTCACTTGATGCGACGACCTGCAAAACGTGACGAATCAACCCTGATGACTTTCCGTCCAACCCAACCATCGGCCCGGCTTGCGACAGGTCGACACATGGGAATCCTGCGGTCACCAGGTCGATTGCAGAGTCAATTCTTTTCAAGGAAAGAATATTGTCGTGGACGCTTACCAAAGGGAAGCGATGTCGAAGGACCACCTTCGCGGCCTCGTCGATTTCGTAGGCACCTACTGTGTGGTGTCCTGCAGATTCAAGGCCTTGTTCTATTCCGCCGACGCCCGCGAACAGTGCGAGCACATTCAATCTCTGGCGCGGACACTGTGTAAAAGCACTGTCCGCGCTTACCTCATTTGCAGTCAGTGACATCGCCATCAGGCCAAATTGTACAGTAAAGTGCTTCTAAATCTCGAGCCCCCTTGCAACCCGGATTCCAAAGAACTGATTGATTTTCAGAATAGAATCGACGAGGGACCCCGGAGTGTCTGGTCTTCTAGCTTCCTCCCTGTTCGAGTGTTGACCGATAGAATGTTGAGCGTGAACAACCGAGGATTCGGCATGCTTCGTCGACTGGCATGTTGCGGTCTCCACGTAACTTGCGTGCCAGCTCCAGTTTTTTGCCTGTGAGGACGGCTCGGCGACCGCCGCATCGTCCGCGCGCACGGGCGGCGGCAAGGCCAGCGAGTGTACGTTCGCGGACGAGGTCCCTTTCAAACTCCGCAAGGCTCGCTACGATGTTGAAGAATAGTCGACCGGATGGATTGGTTGTGTCGATTCCTTCGGTGATTGAGCGGAAGCCGACTCCGCGTTCCCGAAGTTGCTCCACCAGGTCAACCAGGTGTCGCAACGAGCGACCAAGTCTGTCCAGGCGCCAGACGACGATTGTGTCACCATCACGGGCAAACTCCAACAGTTCGTTGAGACCCGGCCGGTCGATGACCGACCCGGAGACCTGGTCGCTGTAGATTCTGTCGCAACCGACCTGGTTAAGTGCGTCGGTTTGAAGAATAAGGTTTTGTTCGTGAGTGCTTGTGCGCTGGTACCCAAGGTTCATTTCTGCTCCTGCATGCCATCACTCATCAACTTGACGTTCAAAGTCCTCGTTGATTGTGGGATGCAGGATTGGGACGCAGCGTTGAGTTCACGTCCAGGGCCGCAGATTTCGCTCCACAAGCGTGCCGCAACCGGTCGTTTGTGAGACGCTCAGATGGCGCGTCGACGAGCGACAATGCATCTTTGAGCTCAACTGCCTTTTCTGAACACCCGGTCGATAATCCGCTTTCGCAACTCCTCGTGGTCGTCGGGGTCTAGAACCTTGTTTATCTCGTGCGCAGCGAACTCGGTCATCCCGACCCTGCTCCAATCGCTGACCGTCCGATTGGCAAAACCTGCGGCCTTGATGATGTTGCTGTGCTCTTGGGGACTGAGACGAATGACGATTTGCTTCGTGCGGTTAGGCTTGCGGTCCATTCTGTATACATTGTAATGCAGTATTGCAATGTCATGCCAGCCGAAAAAATCTCTATTTCAACCTAAATTCATGCATTTTGGTCGATTTCGCATCGGCCCGGCCTCGGAACCGCGTTTGCGACAGTGAGTTGAGATGCTGACAAATGGGGCGGCTCTAATACTGCCTGCCAGCAAGGAAAAATCTATGAGGAAAGTACAAAAACGACAATCGACACTTGATATCAAGCTCTCAACTTCACTCTCCATCGGGCAACTGCGCAATGAACAGTCCAAGGCCATGCAACGCTTGATGACCTGTCTGGGCCACTCTCGACCGGTGTACCACTGTTCGCATCCGATTCATGACATTCAACTCCTCTTTCTTGAGGTCATCGTTGCTGCAACCAACTTAGGTAGTACGGCGAGGTGGAAGGAAATGCCTCAGGTTGGTTCCAACCCAAGCCCGGAAGAGCTCAAGGAGCTCTTCAAACTCTTCGGTCAACTCAACGAAGTCATCCAGCCGCGAGCGAAGATGTTCGAGCCAATCTCTGGGAAAAACAAAGAGTGGCGGCGCTTGGGCGAGGCCATGCATGCGCTATATAGGTGCTTGCAGTGTGAGAACATGATTGTTGGGGGCGAGGAATGGGAGGACACCGTGATGACTCAGCAACTGGCAGAAGGCTTGAGTCGGGCAGAGGCGGGTGAGCAAGCCGCGGTGGACTTCGTAAGGGAAAAGTGGGGTGTAGCGAGCTAGACACTTGACTTCAGCCTGCGCGTAATGCGCAGGCTGATTCAATCGAAACGGCGAATGATGGTACTAACGTCGGAGACTGCGCATGCGCGCGGCTGAAGTTCGCATACCCGACCGGGTCTCTGCACACGCTGCCGATGGCAATTCCGGCCCGTTGCTTAGGGAAAGTGTCGCCACCCAAAAAGGAGAAGGGCTAACCAAACGCCTGCCGCAACCACGAATGGGATGCCCCAAGCTCGGCCATCACCGCCAGTACGACGAAAAATCAGCCAAGGGACTAGCCAAGAAATCGCGACTAAGAATACGGGAACTACGACCCAGCCAATCAGTCCCGAGTCACTCGCGACCCTATGCGGAATCAAGACAACTCTAAAAATCGAGTCACTCTCTAGGCTTTGCGGTGACCGGTTGTAGTCCCCGCTTCTGAAGTATGGCTTTGAAATGATAGTTTGCGGAATTCCATAGGATAACAGCGCAGCAATTCCCAAGAAATACAGATACATCAACAGTTGCTCTTTGGTGTTTGGCGAATTCGGGGTTCCGTATTGGCCATCAAAATCCTGAACTTTTCCGGTGCACCTTTCTGCGCTCGGTTGGTCAAGCTCAGGTGTAAATATGGAATCGTCGCCTTCAACTCGTTGAATGTCTGTCGCTGGCCCTGAGTTTTGGGAGTGGCGCCTGAGGAAGAAGACATCAAGGCCCGGAACTACAACAGCGGGTATTCGTCGTTCTTCGCCCTGGATTGATACTGCCGTTTCCCTCGTCACGATGCCGGTGGTAGCCCACTCCTTGAGCGTGGCGACATCTACTGGACCAAAGGTCGTTCCGTCAGGTTGGTGGACAATGTAGCTGGGGAAGTCAGACACGTCCCACCTGCCTAAGTGAATTCTGCCTTCGCCAGCAATAGATAGCGAATGCAATCGGCACCAGCCAGACCAGCACGGTGAAGCCAGTATCAAGCCCGCCTTCTGACTTACTTGGGGTCTCCAAAGCTCTTCCGATAAAATTGGTTACTGTCCCCAGGCAGCCTGCCACCAAACCAACCGAGAATGCCCAAGGTCGAGAGCGAATCAGCCCGATGAAGGCGGTTGCCATCACAAAGTTGACTAACCAAGTAAGAACAGCGCCTACCATATCTCCGGCAGACATGGTGTTGCCCCCCAATGCGACCACGAGAATCAGGCCGAAGAAGACGAGAACGCTTAGCAGGACACCAATCCATCCGACAACAACATCAGATTTGCTGCTAGTGAATATATTCCGACCGGAGCCTTTGATTATCGGCGTAACACTTTGTGATGGAGACAGTGGTCGTGAAGGCTGAACCGGAGCCGGAGCTGAAGTTGGACCGAAAAGTCCCTGGATTGACACGGCTGGCACGCGTACTTCCGAGCCGACAATGCTTAGAGCAGTTGTCTTGCTAACCACACCAGCTTCGACCCAAACGCAAAGGTCATCTAGCGAAGCTGGCCCCAGTTCACTCCCGTCAGGCATGTGAACTAGGTAACTCGTGCCTGGATTGTGGGTCATGCCACGACTTCCATATGTCTATTTTGGACATGTCAGGGTTGGAAAGTCAAGCTCATGCAGCGACGCTCTGCATGCTTAAATCAATCTATTCCCCCGAATACCGAACGATGGTTCGCCTGCTCCGCAAGACGCGGGAGCAACGCGGCCTGACTCAAGAGCAAGTTGCCAGGTCACTTTCCATTACTGCATCTATGCTCAGTAAATGGGAGTTGGGGGAAAGGCGAATCGACCTTCGCGAGCTGGACTTGTATCTGCGAGCATGCGAGGCTGACCTGGTCGACTTTGTTGCCTCCTGGCAGCAAGCTATCCGGGAGAACAATGTAGTTGTGGGCATTGAAGTCAAGCTCAGAAAGGGAAGACCAGTTCCCAAGAGTGCGAGGTAACACCAAGAGCATTGGGGTTAATGTTGGGGTTCTCCGCGAATACCTGCGGATAATGGCGAACAAATCACCCCAACAATCAAGAAATATTTGAACCTATTTGAACTGGCGGCCCCGGAGAGATTCGAACTCCCGACTCACTCCTTAGGACGGAGGCGCTCTATCCACTGAGCTACGAGGCCGGAATGAGATAAGTATGACCGATGCCGGGCGGAAGGCGCACCAAATGCCATTGGGCGCGCACGGAAATCAAATTTTTGTATCCACATCCAAAAATCGCACAACATTGATGGCAAATCAGTGTAAAGTCAGTGTATGAAATTGCCCAACTTGTTTCAAAAGAAGCTGACGCCAGAAGGATTTTGGACTTGGTTTGCCGCCAATGCCGAAGCGTTGAAGACTGGCGATCTAGAACGCAACATGGTTCAAATCGGAGAAAAACTGGCGCAAGTCGATGCGGATTTTTGCCCCGGATTGGCCCCGCTTCCGACTCATTTTCAGCTTGAAATCAGTGCGGGTGGCATCAAATCCGTGGCTCCAAGGGTTCTTGAAATGGTCCGCGCGGCGCCGTCCATCCCGGGCTGGAAAATCGTCGCTTTTCGCCAGCCGATGGATCCGCCGTGCATCCGAATGGGTAACCAAGAGATTGACCTGGCGCACACCAAGTTCGTCGTCACCGGGCGCGACCAAAACCTCCTCAACATTCGCTTGTTCGTGCCTGTACCGGTGGATTGCCCCAAGGATATCCTCGGCGAGATTGGGTTTCTGGGGTTGGATCACACGCTCGGCGAAGAGATGGTGATGACAAGGCTCGGCGAGATCGAGTTTGACAACATCGTCAGCGCCCCACCCACCGCGCAGTTGATTTCTGAATTGGCGATAATACTAAGCGGTTCATAACTATGCGGTTATTTCGCAAAAAGCCTTCTCCTGATCATCCATTCTGGAAGTGGTTCAGAGAGAATAGTTCGGAATTGCACCGGACCCAAGATTACGAAACAATCGTCAGGCAATTTGGAACGCATGCTCAAAATGTGTTGGTCGAAATGTTGACTGGAGACGGTGTGCGAAAGTCGACTCTAGTAATTACTCCTGACGGACAATTTCAGGCGTTAACAGAGGCCTACCAGTGGTATGAATCCGCTCCAAATGTTGCAGATTGGGATTTTGTACTATTTAGGCAGAGGTTACCGCGCGGCTCAGGATTAACTTTTAACGCGGTCGAATTCGATCCTTGGGATTGCAAAGTATTGATCACGGGAAAATCGAAGTGGAGGCATATGCCAGTCGTAACCTACGCAATTGATGTATATCTTCCAATTCCGACTCAAAGTAGTGCATTTCTTAATGCGGCAGGAGTGCTTGCGCTTGATCATGCACTTGGTGAAGAACTCCACATGTTTCGGCTTGCAAAAGCAACTTTCTATAGCGCCCAGAATTTGAATCCGAATGTCATGAGCATGCAAGAGTTTGTTGACTTCTTAGAGGAGCACCCAGGCCACGGAATCTGGAACGAACCCAGATTCAGACGATGATCCGACGATGACTCTAACCAGTTTTCACTACTTTTAGATGCGTTACTTTGGCTAAAACCGAACCGAAGTCCCGAAGCTCAGATAGTTGAATTGTGAGAAGTTGTACACCTTTGGGACGTCGGCACCGCCTTTCAAAACTTTCGTTCAGAGCAATCCAGCAGAGAAACTTTGCAAGTTCTTCTGATTCAACTGCCCAAGAGGGATTCAAAACGTGAATAATCAAAGCATGCGTTTGATCGCAAAGCGTCTTGTTTGTGTCTTGCTGGCATTTGCGCTGACTACATTTGCCTTTGCCAAGGTGGTCGAGAGTTTTGATTGGCTAGTTAGAGGCTCGCAGCATAAGTGGCTGGACACCTTGCAGGACGAGTTTGGGACGCCAAACACCGAAATGCCCGAGGGAATGGCGGTTGTAGCAATTGAACTGGGCGGTGACCGCATGCAGGTGCTGGTCGTAGGCCCAGTGAGTGGTAACGCAAGAAAATATGCCGAAGCAATTGATCAGTGGCGACAACGAATCGGGCTGAAAGGCGATGTATTGTTCTCCCAAGAAAACGACTGTGCGGCGGCAACGTATTCATTCCAAACCAACAAGCTTTGGGCAACTTCGACAGATATTCGCGTTAACTTGAGAGCGCTCTTCCAATATCTGACCCCATTGGAGAAATCAGTTTCTTTGACCTTGCGAGTTCGGCAGACTTCAAAAATTGATGGCCTGCCGGATCCTAATTACACGTCAACCAGCGGAATAAGATACTGGAAATTTGAGCAGGCAGACACCGCGCCAACGGAGGTTACGGCAAGAATCACCGCCGGACCAAACGATGGAATCTTCGCGATGATCTGGCTCGGATTCATGCCTGTTGTTAACTGGATTCTAGCGCCCCTCTCATGGTTCGTAAGCGTCCGATTTGGGTCCAATATTCGAGAAAAGAGAGAGGCCTATCGCAAAGCACTGATGTATGGGGTTTTTGGATCGATTGTTTTCCATGCGATTTGGTCGATGTTCGTTCTGTTCAATCGCACTTTCGACCCTATCGCACAGGTGTGGTTCGCGGAGCGATTCAGTGCTGTCGCTATTCCTGTGGTACTGCTCGGTTTACCCATTGGTATTTTCCCACTCTTTTTGTTGTCAAAGTGGGAGAAGAAGCTATTTGGTCCTGCGGAAGATGAAGTCGTCATCGATGCGCCAAAGGTAATAGAGTCCATTGATCCTGAGGGCGAAAAACAGCATAAGAAGCTCAAACTTTGGGCCAGTGTCGGTTGCATCGTTGCGGCAATTCCCTTTTACACCATGCGCTCATGGCTTCCGAAAGATGTGTTATTTCGAGAGTACGGGTCTATGATCGGAATATTTGTTCTGATTATGCTGCCAAGACTAATACATTCGCGACTCGATCAAAAGCGAGCGAAAGTAGTCGATGCGAGTTCAAAAGTTATTGAACTTGAGGCGAGGCTTCAGTCAAGAGGAAGTGAAGTGAACAAGCTCATGAACTCATCGGCGAAATTCCGAATTGGCACTTCGGCAGACATCGGAGTGGGAGCATTTGCCGGAACTGGCGGTTTAGTCACAATCAGCGCAAACCTCGTGGAATTGCTCTCCGATGAAGAACTTGACTTTATTCTTGCGCATGAAGTGGCGCATATACAGCTGAGTCATCCTCGTAATCGGATTCTTATCAGCTTTGTACCTGTCGTGCTTACGTTACCTATAGCAATCTTTTTGTTTTCCACAAAAAACTCCAGGGGTGTCGCAGTTGCAATGCTGGTAACCTGCCTTCTCATGTTGCTTTCGCTTCCGTTGAGGTCTCGCCTTAATAAGAAGCAAGAGTTTCAATGCGATCAATTGGCACTAGCAGCACTTAGAACCAAAGATGCTGCTAAGTCCGCACTGAAAAAATCTACTGCCGCGTCAACGATGCCTGGAGTGCATTCGATCGATTCAGAAACCCACCCATCAATCCAACGAAGGCTTAAGGCCATTGATGAGATCGCTATCTAGCGATATTATCATCAAAACCGCACTGATGTCCCGAAGCTCAGATAGTTGAATTGTGAGAAGTTGTACACCTTAGGAACGTCGGCGCCGCCTTCCAAAACCCTCTCGGCGAGTCGGATTTCCACGTCCGGATTAACCTTATATCCCAGGGCGAGTCCTAGATCAACGGCCCGGCCCTGTTTGGCCCATGCCGCATCGATGTCGAGGTTCGCGGTAAATCCTCCGCCGAGCTCGCGTCGCCCGGATAAATGCAAAAGCGGTACTAGCCCTACATTCGATTCACTCGCCGAGGTCGCGCCTTGCTTCAGTGCAATTCTGGCATCGCGTAACTTTAGGGTCGCGCCGAGGCTCCAGCCTGGCGAAAATTCCCGCCGCCATGTGAGTCGGTACGAGTTGAACTTGTAGGTTCCCTGCGTCGTTGTGCTCGAAGCGAAAACTTGGCCCTGAAAACTCACCGGAGCCGCCAAGGTCCCGTTGCCGGAATATCTGAGCGGCGCGACGAGCAGCCTCCACTCCGTCGCCTTTCCACCCGGACGATAGATCAATTCTCCCCGAAAAGCTCTTTTTGATCCGGTTCCAGTAAGGTCTCGAAAACTGAACCGCGTCGCTCCGTTCGGCACCGAAATCTGGTTTTTGGACATCCAGACCGATTGCGCGTCGAAGTTCAGCGTCCACTCCTTGTCAGAATTCGCGAAGGACGTTGCGCTTACTGCGGCCAGAAGACCGATGGAGAGAAGAGATTTCACTCTCATTCGTACGAGATCAACCGCGAATTCATAGCGTCGAAAATCGGAACCGCTGATTCAATCTGCGTGTTGACATCAACAAAGTGGAGCGTTGGAGTCGCCTGAGTCGCGAAGTTAGAGTGCTTGGAACATCTGGGATTGCCGCGGTCTTGGTCTCAATCGGATTGCAGATCGCACCTCTTCCCGGTCTCTATCGGTACGGGCATCTCCTTATCGGTCAACCCTTCAGTGCCTGGAAGTGTAATGCGAGTGAATACACCGCTATCACGCGTTGCCGAGGACCGCAAAATGAGGACTTTTACTTAGCACGGTCCGAACAAGAACTTCAAAGGCTTACAGGAATGCGTTCGCAATCACTATCGAATATCATAGGCGGCCCGATGGTTCTTCCATGGGCAGAGGCGACGATTACGCGGCAAGGTAAATATGATCTGCTCCAACTGCCGACTGAGGGTTTCTACGCAATCACTGAAGTCAAATCAGGCAAAACTTCGATCCATCAACTTGAGACAAGTATCCATGCCTGGCATCCGTATTCGATGTTAATTGGATTTGTTGGGATTTTCTTGCTGTGGCTTTGCCGAGGATTTTACAAACTGGATGCGATTAGCTTAAACGGGTCCAGGTCTTAGAAAGTAAATTCCTGCAGTCTGGGACGAAAATGCAAACCGAGTAGAGCAGTTACGAACTCCCCTGCAAACTCGAGATTCCTACTTTGGGCTACTTCTCAACGATGGTCACAATGTTGCTGCATCTGGCCGCGACCATTTTGTTTCCAGTGTCCAAGATCACCCATTGCGAATCAGCCTGAACGATCTTCCCGCTGATTTCGTCTTTTCGCACTTCCGAGGTAGTCGCGGTAGTGATGACGGTGGGCTTTAGGTTGACTTGGACCTCTTTGCCGATCAACGGAGTTAGGCTCGTGCGGGCGGCGGGCTCCCCACAACTGAAAAGCACAGGAAGCAAAACTAACGCGAACACCCGTCTCATGAATCCTATTATGTGCACAAGATTGCACTCAAAAGACGCTTGCCCATCCTGACGAAGTTGCCCCAAATCTGACTTTGGGACAGATTGGGCCCCGCGATGCGGGACAAAATAGAAGGTAGATGATCACTGCTCTCGCTCTCGCTTCGCTCGCGCATATCCAGCCAGCAACGTGCAGTTGCCACGCGTTTCTCCCCCAAGTAGAACTGTTGCCAGCGCTAGGGATTGTGCCAGATCCGACACACGAAGACCTCCCGAACAACCCTGCCGAACCGAACCTGGTCAATGTACGGCAGCTGACTTTTGGCGGGCAAAATGCCGAGGCGTACTGGAATGTGGATGGCACCAAGATCGTCTATCAATCGCGCCAGCCGAACTTCCCGGACGAACAGATTTTCACCATGAACCCCGACGGTTCCGAGAAGACGCTCGTGAGCACTGGGCTCGGGCGATGCTCCTGTAGCTACTTCTCTCCCGATGGAAAATGGATCTATTTCAGCTCGACTCACGAGTTCAATCGTGGTGCACAAGAGCACCCAGACATGAGCAAGGGCTATGTTTGGGTTGTGAATCCTTGGTTCACGTTGTACCGCTCGCCGGCAGTTTGGACTGGCGACGGGCCACGTCCGGTTGAGAGAGTTCTGCGCCGATTTGGCTACATCGCCGAGACCACAATTGCGCCCAACGGCCAGTACATGACGTTCACTGGCGGGTTCGATGGCGACCTCGATATTTACCGCGCCGATCTGGATGGTGGCAACGTTCGCCGACTGACCGACGAAGTCGGCTATGACGGTGGACCATTTGTAAGCTGGGATAGTAAGAAGATCGTTTTTCGCCGCGATCTGATCGAGAGCAAAGAAGAATTGCACGATTATCAGGAGCTCTTTAAGCAGAATATGGTCCGCCCTGGCAAGCTCGAAATCTGGATCATGAACGCAGACGGATCGGGCAAGAAGCAGCTGACCAATCTAAAATCGGCTTCGTTTGCCCCGTTCATGCACCCGAACGGAAAGACGATTGTTTTCAGTTCGAACTACGGTGACCCGAAGGGAAGGGAGTTCGACATCTTCGCGATCGATGCGAACGGAAAGAACTTGCGACAAATCACCAAGACACCGGAGTTTGATGGCTTCCCGATGTTCTCAAGAGACGGCAAGAAGCTGATTTTTGCCTCGAATCGCAACGGCAAGGTGAAGGGCGAAACCAACATCTTTGTCTGCGATTGGAAGGACTAGTTGCTGGCTAGCCGTGTGCTGATGGTCCGCCCAGACCACTTCGGATTTCATGCCGAAGCTGGAGAAACTAACGCGTTCCAGACGACTGGGCGAACGGATCGTGTGGTCGCCGAGTTCGATGGTCTCGTCGCGGAATTGCGGGCAAACGGTATTCGCGTGGAAGTCGTTTCCCCGCGCTCCAACTCACCGGATTCGGTGTTTCCGAACAACTGGTTGGCGACTTTTGAGGAAGGACGTGCCGTACTCTTTCCTATGGCGACGGCATTGCGCCGACAAGAAGTCGATCGACTGCTGGTGAGTGATTTAGGATATGCCAATGTCACAGATTGGACGGAGCGCGCCGAGCGAGGTGTGTTCTTAGAAGGCACCGGGAGTTTGGTGCTGGACCGGTGGAATCACACGGCGTTTCTGTGCCGCTCGCCGAGGTCAGATGAAAGATTGGCGGCGGAAATTTGTTCGCAATTTTCTCCGAATTATGACTTGGTCGCTTTTGATGCCGTCGACCAAGAGGGAGTTCCGATCTATCACACGAACGTGATGCTTTCGGTGGGTAGAAGTTATGCCGTGGTTTGCACCGAGAGCATGCCGGATGCTTCAATCTTAGTTGACCGACTCGTTGAAAAACAGATCATTGAGATATCTATCGAGCAGATGAATCATTTTTGCGGGAATATTTTGCAATTAAACGGTCCGATACTGGTCATGTCGTCCCGAGCGATAGATGCGTTCACGGATCAACAGAAAAAACAGCTAGAAAATCACGGAAAAATAGTTTCTGCCGACCTGGAGCAGATCGAAAATGTCGGCGGTGGATCCGCGCGGTGCATGATCGCCGAGCTATTCTGACTTCGCTGGGGAGAATGATTCAACGTCAAACTCAATCCGGCGATTTTGGAATCGTCCGAACTCGGTCTCATTAGACGCGATCGGTTTGTCGGCGCCCATGCCCTCGGCTCTGACCTCAGAGTCTTCAACACCAAGTCGTTTCAAGAAGTCGACCACTGCTTGCGCTCGCTTCAAACTCAAAGCCTTATTGGACTCCGGATTTCCGGTTGAATCGCTGTGCCCGATCACAACCAGAGTGGATCTTGGCTTGACGTAGTCCATCAATTCCGCCGCAAGCGAGAGGATTTTGCGATTGAAATCGGGAATTTCTGCGCTGCCAACCTTGAAGTTGATCGTCTGCAAGTTCAACCCAGCAATCAATTGGGCCGGAGTAGTCTCTTTCTTCCTCACCAGTCGGTCCAAGGCTTCGTATGCGCGAGAATTATTAGTTCGAGCTACTTCCTCAGGGTCGTAAACCACGACCGTCATGTCTTCTGCCACAAGATTTTGAAGGGATTCAAATTCCGATTGAGGCATCTCTCCGACGATCATCAACGTGTTGCCAACAAATTGCAGTTCTAGCCCGGGTTTAAGGTAATCCGCGATGATGGCTCGAAGGTACTTCGACCATTTCTGATCCCCGACGCCCATATCTACTTCCAGATCGCCCCGCTTTGCACCTGAGTCAGTCAGGATTTTTTGTAAGCGTTCCTTATCATTCGTTTCTTTGACGATTCCGGTGAAGGAGATTTCACCGCGCTTGTTCATCAAAGTCAGCGCAGACGGTTCCAAGGCAGAAGTTGCAGTAGCAGATGCGACCGCGGTTTCTCTCGGTTCCTGCGTTGATCCGTTCGTGGAAGCAACCGCCGATGGCGAAGCAACCGGCGCACGATTTGGCCGGCTCACCGAAAAGTATCCAACCAGCCCGACGATCGTTGCGAGTACGAGCGGCGTTCGCGCAATGAGCCAAAAATCAGAGCCGCTCTTCACCGGTCTGGCCGCGATCCGAGTATCCGGCGAAGTCACGGGCATTTCGTTAGAATCGATCTCGACTGCAGCGTGGGTTGGTAGTGGTTCCCGGTGACGCACCGGCTCACTTCTTGGCCGGACGACCGGCTTCTTCGTGGAATCCACAGGCTTGGCCGTGTGAGTGTGCGTGCTCGTAAAATAGCCCGTCGCCCAAGCAGGAATGCTCGCGGGGATGTCCGCATTGATCGAAAGTTGATCGATGATTTGAGGCAAGGTAAAAGCGCAAATCTCAGCGAATGTGTCCCGATGAATCCCGCATTGATCCCCCGCAGATTCCAGCCAGCTGGCACCAAAAAGGTCGAAAATCGTCTCCTCAGAGATCGCTTGATTGGGGCCATAACCGATCCAACTCCGAACCATTTCGTCATAGCCGCGAGCCTGGAGGTCTTCAATCAGCCCGCGATATCCGCCGGAATAGTCGGTCGCAATGTGGGTAAGCAATGCATTGATTGCTGGTCCGGCATTAGCACCGATTCCAAAGTGCTGGGCAACCTCCTTTGTAAGCTGATCTAAAAACATGGTGCAACAGGCACAATCAACAGGTGATGTACTACTAGTTTGGACGCGGAAAAACTCAAACTGTTAGCAAACTCTGCACATATGGCAAAAATTACAGGGAAGGTAGACTCTGCAAACTATGCTGTTCCGAAAAGGGAACTCCAGTAAAGACCGATTCGAAAAGATGGTTGAACAGGTGTTTCCGGCACTGTTTGGAACGGCCCTGCGCCTCACCCGAGACCGCGAAGATGCGCACGACCTCACCCAAGAAGCGGTCGTTCGAGCCTACGAGGCGTTCGACAAGTTCGACGGGCGGAATTTCAAAGCGTGGATGCTTCGCATCCTCACGAACCTCTATATAAATAGGTATCGCCAAAAGAAGCGGGAGAGCCCGAGCGATTCCCTGGAAGAAGAGCACGTCCTCGAACCAGTCGCTCCAGAAGGCGAGATACCAGACCGAGCCCTATTTGACAACCTCGTCGAAAGCGAAGTAGAACAAGCGCTTGGCAAACTGCCCGCCGATTTCCGAACAACAGTCCTGCTCTCCGATGTGGAAGGCATGACTTATGAGGAGATCGCCGAGGCGACGAAGGTTCCAATCGGAACGGTTCGATCAAGACTAGCAAGAGGACGGGCAATTTTGCGAAGAGAATTGGAACTCTACGCCAAAGAACGTGGTTACATACGACAGGACGAAACAGAATGAGTGAGTTTTTGGATATACACGCGCTAGCCGACGAGCAGCTTTCCGCAGAAGAAGCCACCAGGCTTCAATCTGCCATGCAATCCAATCCACAGCTTTCTGCCGAATACCATTCTGTTCTTCTCCTCAAAACCACCCTAAAGCGCGGCTGCCAGAACCAACACGATGAAGCGTGCTGGCAGGCCTGCCGTGCTCGGCTGAATGCACTCGAAAGATCCGACCGAGCAGGCAACTTCGTCGCCCGCTACGGCTGGGCGATGTGTGGTTCGCTCGTGCTCCTCATCGGTGCTGCTGGCGTCATTTCCAGGCAGTCCGGCGCGCGAACCATGGACCCGTCGCAGATCAGTCAGTACGCCTCTGTGCTCAACGGCGGAAGCCGCGATGCCACCGCCAAAAGGTACAACGACTGGCTAAACCGAAGCTGGCAAGTCAAGAACGTCGCGGGCGGAACCTACAACGGCCTGCAGATCGTGCGCTACGATCTCGCCGATAACTTTGGCAATTTCTCGCTCTACGTGATTCCCGGAGTATCTCGAATCGAAGGCTCGGACCGAGGCCAATGCTTCCGCCAAGTTCACGGTCAAAACTGTGTGAGCTGGGTCTCCAACGGAACCGGTCTCATGATCGTGGGTTCGCGCTCACAGTCTGAGCTCCAGGCGCTCGCCGAAAAACTTCAACGATAGAGTGCGCTGGCCCTTTAGGTCAGCCGCCTCTCTGCCAATCATATCCATAAGCCCGTAAATTTTCTGGGATTTCGCCAGAAACGTTAGCTTAAAAAGGATTGGCATTGAAAACCACTTTCACTCGATTCGTTCGCGCCGCTGCGCAATTGGTCCCAGATTTGGCATGGGTCAATATCGCCTTGGCGGCCTCCCTTTGGATCGCCGCCGATCAAGTCTGGAATCCAATCGTCGAATCGGAATTCTTCAGCATGGCGCCAAGCGTTAATCTTGCCGCGCTCGTCGTGCTGACCTGGAGAGGAATCCACCGAATCCAAGCCCGATACCTCGGACTGTACGACCAGCTCAATCTCGCGATCGCCTCCAGCATCCTCACCGCCTTCGCCGCCGTCCGCTACTCCTTCCCAGAATCGATCAACAATCTCGGATTCTTACTTCTGTTTGGATTCAACGTTTTCGCCGGACTCACCGCCACTCGCGTTGCGATGCGAATGTGGAATTGGCGCATCTCTCCGCTCAATTCCAAGCGCACCGGTGAACGCAAGGTCCGAACGCTCATCGTTGGTGCCGGAGATGCCGGTGAATTCGTCTTGCGCGAACTCGGAAGAGCAAACGAACGAAATCGAATTGTCATGGGGTTCGTCGACGACGACCCTGCCAAGAGGAACCTGATCATCCAAGGGGTTCGCGTGCTAGGGAACGTCGCCGAAATCCCGATGCTCACCGATAACCTGAACATCGACGAGATTCTCATCTGCATCCCAAGCGCGCAAGGCGACACCATGCGCCGGATCAGCGATATCTGTATCAAAACCAACGTCCGAGTCCGAACCCTGCCAAGCGTCGCCGGATTGCTCAACGGACATTGGAATACCGCCAAGAACTTGCGCGAAATCGACGTCGAAGACCTCCTTCGCCGAGAACCTGCCGAAGTCGATCCAAACGTCGTGGCCAGCATCACCACCGGCGAATCGGTGCTCGTCACCGGAGGTGGAGGATCTATCGGTTCGGAACTCTCTCGCCAGGTCGCACGGCTCAGTCCAGCGCGACTGACCATCCTCGGCAAGGGCGAAAACAGCCTTTACGAAATCGAACAAGAACTCGTCCAGACTTCAGCGCTCGCACCAAGCTGCGTCGTCGCTGATGTGCGAAACCAGGATTCGATGGAATACGCGTTCCAAAAATTCCGCCCGACCGTCGTCTTCCACGCCGCGGCCCACAAGCACGTCCCGCTCATGCAATCGAACCCGATCGAAGCGATTCGAAACAACGTCTTCGGAACCAAGTGCGCGGTCACCACATCCATCAAACACGGCGTCAATCGCTTCGTTCTGATCTCGACCGACAAAGCGGTGAATCCGACTAGCGTAATGGGAGCCACCAAGCGCGTGGCAGAAATGATCGTCGGCGCCTATGCCAACACCAGCGATACCAAATTCGCTGTGGTTCGGTTTGGCAACGTCTTAGGTTCTCGTGGGTCGCTGATTCCGCTTCTCAAGAATCAAATCGCGCGGGGAGGGCCAGTGCGCATCACCCACCCAGACATGACGCGCTACTTCATGACGATCCCAGAAGCGGTTCAGCTGATTTTGCAAGCGGGAGCGCAAGGCGATCGTGGGGAAGTGTTCATTCTAGATATGGGCGATCCGGTCAAGATCATCGACCTCGCCTACGACCTCATTCGGCTTCACGGCCTGGCGCCGCACGAGGATATCGAGGTCAAATTCGTGGGGCCACGCCCAGGCGAAAAGCTGCACGAAGAGCTGACCTACGGCAAAGAGGAATTGGTGCCCACTCAGCATCCAAAGATCAACATGGCGCACACGTCGCCCGTGGATTTGCCTTGGCTCCTCGGCGAGTTGGAACAACTCTCCGAGCTGTGTGAGCAAGGGGATCAGGACGCGGCGCAGCAGTTCTTGATGGAGCTCGCCTGGGGCAAGCACAACCTCATGCCAGACAGTTGGGACAAACTCCGAGCGGCTTAGGAACCTACTCCCAAGCCGCCCACTTTGGCTAGCGAATTAGCGCCTTTGGTGCTTCTTGCGTCGCCGGAGTGCGATGCCCACCAGCCCAACTCCGAGAACGATTAGTTCCGATGGCTCCGGCACTGGGGTGAGGAGGAGGTTAAATTTGTAGACACTCCCAACGTAGCCGGAAGCAATGATCTCTCTACGGTTATTAAATCCTTTGACCAAAAGTGCACTCACGCCAGCACTGTTTTGTAGGGTCGACGAAATATTTTGTAGTCCCATTGATTCTGACCAGAAATAGGCATATGAAATTCCATTCGTTACCCCAGTTACAACAACCTCCCCGTTATCATTGATGTAACTAAGTTCACTTAATGGATTCGCAACGGTTCTTCGGTTACCGATATCGATTTTCTGAACTAATTGACCAGAAGCGTTCCAGATTGCCAGGAATCTTCGTGTGGAGTTGCTGATTACGCCACTGATCATGCCGCTGGAGTTGATGCTACTAGCAACTCCGAAATGCCCCGCAACGGCAATGGTGGTGTAGCTACCATCAGGATTCCACCGAATCGGATTGAAATTTACACAGCCGACTATGGTCCCAGCTTCATCGATGTCTCTGGCCAAGTTGTAACCGTCCCAGTATCCGGGATCAAGTAGTGCGCTACTACTCGGTGAGTAGTACATCGCCTTGCCGATTGTGCCGTTGGAATTGTCCGGTCCGCCATATTCTGCTCGCCCGACCGCCATATGGGAACTATTCATCGCATAGGATTGGAATTCGTAGTTCTGCCCGTTGTCTTCAACAAGTAGATCCGACATTCCCACTCCAGGAGTCCAATAGCTCATTTTGGTTCGGCCAGATCCGGGTAGTGGATTGCCATAAACGACCACATCTCCGGCTTCGTTTATTCCTCCTGTGTTGAAGTACTGATGTTGGTGAACCGACTGAGGAGCGAATTCCACTTGACCATTGGTGTTGACTCGGTAGACACCCTGCGACGTTTGGCCCTTAGCTGACATCTGACCCGCGTTGTTGATGCCAGAAATGTACACAGCGCTCTCGCCAGGCAATGCCACCTCACGCATTGACCAAGTCAGCGCAAGCGACTGGGAACAGAGTGCAACCGCACACGCAACCACCAGTAACCTCGTCCTCAACGCAAAGCCCATCCCCATCAGTATATGACGAAACCGCCAGACACACAACAAGAAGCGTGCCGATTAGCAACAAAGCAATGGAAGGTAAGAACGAGAAGGTGGTCCGAAGAAAGTGAGAATGGCGGGGGCAGCAGGGATCGAACCCACGACCTACGGTTTTGGAGACCGCCGCTCTACCAGCTGAGCTATACCCCCGAATCGGACCCAACGATTATACCCGCACGGACGGTATTCTGAGCCAGTGCGGATTCCAGAATCCCTGATCGTCGGCCTGCGCGATGTGCCCAAACCGGAATCCACCGAAGAAGCGTTTCGCCTGTTTTGCCTTCCGGTGAGAACCCAGCCCCTCAAACGCGAGCAAGAGCTGTTGGCGGACGCCCGAGAATTCAAGATTCAGTGTCACGGGCAAGAGATCGTGGTGAACGAGTGGGGCACTGGTGATCCGATCCTGTTTGTCCACGGTTGGGGCGGCCGAGGCACTCAGTTTTCGAACCTGATTTCGGCGACGGTTGAGCAAGGATTCTCAGCAGTGGCGTTCGACGGGCCGGGCCACGGCAGGAGCGAAGGCGAGTTTTGCACGGGGCTGTTGATGGCCGAAATCGTGGGAGAACTGAGCCAGAAGTACGGCCTATTTGCCGCGATTGTGTGCCACAGCTTTGGGGCGATCGGGGTGAATGTGGCGATGTCGCGCGGCACCCAAGCGGCCAAAGTGGTTTATCTCGCTCCTCTGATTGATATCGTGCTGCGATGCGACCAGTTCGCCGCCGCAGCTGGGATGTCGAACGAAGAGACTCGGGAATTCTGGAAGCTGATCGACGCCGAATTTGGCGAAGGAACTCTTTCGAGGCTATCCGGCGATGCGTTAGCCCCCGGATTTGAGATGCCTGCTCTGGTGATCCACGATCCGGAGGACAACGACATCTGGCCGGAGGAGATTCTCCGATTTGTCGAAAACCACCCCAACGCGGAGTTTGTAGCTCCCGAGGGAGTCGGGCACCTTCGCATCCTACGCGACCGAGCGATTCATCAAAAAGTTTGCGAGTTCCTTTTTGGCAATAACACGGGCGTATAGTCCACAATAGAACCTATGTTCCGAGTGCTCCAGTGGGTGATGCTTTTAGGGCTATTTTTGGTGGGTTGCCAGCAAGAAATTCCTGTCGGGGGCACCCCGCGACCGAAGTCATATAAGACCGCTGTTAGCCTCAGCCCTGGCACAAGCGAAATCATGTCGTCGTACATTTTTGACGCTCAGCTGATCGGGCGGACGTCGGCTTGCAATAGCCCTGGAATGGCCGGCGTGCCGATCATGGGCGACGTGAAGCCGAACTACGAAAAGATCGCCAAGGCCAAGCCAGACATCATTGTCTACGATCCAAAGCTGTACAACGCAAACGATATCGAGAAAATCAAATCGCTGAAGATCGACACGTTTGAAGTGACTGGCGACACCATCGATTCATTCATTGATTCGATTCGCAAACTAGCCACCAAGGTCGGGAGCGAAACCAAGATCAACGATTATGTCGAGCGCATTTTGGCGGCTCGCGCTGCGAACCTCGGCGAGAACTCGGCGAAGCGCAAGATCATCATTCTGATGGGTGGTAACGGCGAATACATGGCTGCGGGTGAAGGCTCGATCCAAGCCGACATCATTCGCGGCTGTGGCTACGAACCGGTCGGACCTTCAGGCAACAAGTTCTCGGTGATCAACGCCGAATCATTGATCCGCTGGAACCCGGATGTCATCATGGTCGCTGGCGACGTTTCCCAAGTATCGAAGGACAGCCGTTTGCAATCTTTGCCCGCCGTGAAGGGTGGCCGCGTGATGCGAGTTGATCCTGACGCCATCTTGCGGTCTGGAACTCGTATCGATCAACTTTTATCAAATCTTCGCCCTGCCGTTGAGGGCTTGTTCAAGGAAATCTAAACTAATATGTCAGTTGCAGAAATTGGAGTTTTTGGAGGTTCTGGGTTTTACAGCCTCCTCGAGAATGTCACCGAAGTCAAGGTTGACACGCCTTATGGCCCGCCGAGCGATTCGGTGTTCTTGGCGGATGTCGGCGGTCGAAAGGTTGCCTTCTTGCCACGACACGGGCGCAAGCACACCATCCCGCCGCACAAGATCAACTATCGTGCGAATGTTTGGGCGATGAAGCAACTCGGCGTCAAGGCGATTATCAGCCCGTGCGCCGCGGGTTCCCTGCAAGCGCACGTCGCTCCGGAGCATTTTGTGGTTTGCGATCAGTTTGTCGATCGGACCAATTCTCGCGCCGATACGTTCTACGATGGCCCGATCGTGACTCACGTTTCGCCGGCCAATATGTACAACCCAACACTTCGGCAGATCGCGATTGACGCGATCAAGAAGAACGGAATCACTTGCCACGAAAAGGGTACGGTGGTGGTCATTCAGGGCCCACGCTTCAGCACAACCGCGGAGAGCCTTTGGTTCCACAACCAAGGCTGGGAAGTGATCAACATGACCCAGTACCCCGAGGCTTATCTCTGCCACGAACTCGGAATGGCTGTGGTCAACATCTCACTGATCACCGACTACGATAGCGGTGTTCACGCGGGAGCCGAGGCTGTGGATGCGCACAGCGTCCTCGAGGTCTTCCAGCGAAATAGCGAGCGAATCCGAAACGTGGTTCTTGATATGATCAAGAATATGCCTTCTGATTTGGACTCATTGGGCGGAGCAAAACATTTAGAATTCACGCGCGGAGATGGGCACGCAATTTCTGCCCATGACATTCGTCTGTACCAACAGTGATTCATTTTCCCCGGCGACAACGTTTGCGAGGAGTGCTTGTTGGCTTGGCACTCCTCCCCGGCTTGGCCTTAGCTCAAGCATCGGTCTCACAAGTTAACGGCTCCTACATTTTTGGCAAGGAATGGGCCATGCCCGTCAACCTGGCTCACTGGGGAATCGAGCAGGCCGACGCCAAGCTGAATGCCGACGCGAAGAAGATCAAGATTCTCGTCGTCGTTCGAACTCGTGGCGAGTCGATCGAATCAGGCTCAGAGTTTCGCCAGAACCGCTACTACATCAATCAGTCCGAACTCGACTTTTTGAATTCCGAATTGAAGCGGTTCGAAAACTGGTTTGAAAACCTTAACCAGGGCAATGCCGATCTTCAGTTCGTGGTGCAAGCCGACTCGTCGCCTGTGCTTCAGTACCCCGGCGAAGATTTCTCGAAACTGGTGGATCGCCGAAGCCGAGTCGCCTTCAACGAAGCCACGTTCGAATCGGATGACCAGACCTTCCGCGGGCCGTATAGCGGCGTTTGGATTCTGAGCCCGATTCCTGGACAAAAGTCCGTTACTTCGGGTGCTCTTCGATTCGGCACTCCGACATCCCAATTTTCTTTCATCCAGAACCCAGAATCGGTTGTTCCCGGCGCATTGAGTTCGGGATTTGCTGCTGCGCTCGCAGGAAATCTGGACCAGCGGTCAGCAAGTGGATTCGTCGGACTAGGATCGCCTTACGCAGAATTTTGGAAGACCATTTCGGATGCAGGCGAGGACCTCCGGTTTACGGGAGAACCTGTATCCGGCGCCAAGCCGCCAAGCCCCTACCAGTTCAATTATTTCCCGCTCTATACAGAGGGCGAAGGGCAAGTTTGGCTGAACGCGTTTTGGATGAGCCAGATGAGAGTCAAGCCCGCACCAACGGGAATGCGTTCCAGCGAGCAAGGACCCGTCTACGGATTTTCTCCTTCGGTTGTCGCGTCAATGCAGTCTGCTGCTACTCCAGTCACGCTTCCCGCTCCGAACGATCTGCCTACTGGTGGGTTCAAATCGCGCTCCGTTGAAGGCGATGTTCTCAAGATCAGCGTGGATTCCAATACAAGATGGGGCGCATGCCCAATCGGTAATTTCGCCGACAGGTCTGGCGGTAATAACGGCAAAACGACGATCAAGTTTGAGCTCAACACGGACCTCCAAGACCTGCTCGAACTGCGAACGCTGGATTCCAATGGCAAAATCCTGGCGCGAAGAACCTTTGGGACTGGAACCGGACTCGGCCTCCAACTCGAACCGCTTCAGGCACCTTCCTGGCAGCCGATTCGGTTAGTGCTCGATCTTTCCGGCGCAGAAGTTTTGGAGCTTGGATTCGCTCCCGAGGCGATGGCCTCCGAGCCTCGAAGTCTCGGGCCACGGTCCATTGCGATCCGTTCGCTAGAGTTCAATGCTGGTGTTCCTGCAAGCGCAGACAACGATCAATTCTCGCCAGATTCTATTTCTGGGATCAATGAGCTACCGACCGACGCGCTAGTCACGATGCTCACCGGATCGGCACCAAAAAAGACCTTGGCAGCTCTGGTGAGCCTCTCCAATCGAGAGGTGCCAGCCACAGCGTTTGCGAGGCTCAAAGAGCTCAGCCGAAACGCCGACCCTGCGACTGCGTTTTATGCCATCAAGTGCATCAGCAAGTCAGAGTCTCCTGAGGCCGTAGCTCAGCTCCAATACAACCTGCAGGTCGGACCATTTGACCATTGCCGATTTGCGGCGGCATATTTCGTTACTCCAAAGGCAAATTCTGCCTATATTGGTTCGCTCGCAACGTTCATGACCTGTTCAAGCGCGCTTGCCAGACAAGCAGCAATTGAAGCGCTCGCCAAAATCGGTTCCAAAGAGTCGCAGATCATCGCAATTACGATGCTGCCCGATCCTGATCCAAGCGTCCGCCTCGCAGTTGCAGAGCACGCCGATACAAGCCTAGAACTCATCAATCGAAGACTGCTATTTTCCGCCGTGAACGATCCGGTCGAAGAAGTACGGCTCGCCTGTTATCTGAAGCTCATTCGCTCGACGATCAGCGACTACGTGACGGAAGGAATAAAAGGGGTTCGCGATGAGAGTCCATACGTTCGATTTGGCATCGTTCGATCGGTCACCCAAAATCCAGCTCCAGTTCTCCGAACGATTGCTTTGCTTGGCGTAATCGACTCGGATGCACGAGTGAGGGCAGAAGCACTTTATGCGCTCGCCGCTCTTCCAGGAAACGTCAAGAAAGATGAGCTGGGGCGAATCGCGAGCGACTCCGATCCAAGGGTCCAAGCCGCCTTCGCCGCGCTCAAGAAAGCCAAGGTCATCGAATGAAGCTAGCGTTTTCATCTGACCACGCTGGATTCGAGTTCCGACAAGCTCTGGCCGATTGGGCGCGATCTCAAGGGCACCAGGTTGACGAATATGGCGCAAAGAGCCATTCGAGCTTCGACTATCCGGTCGCGGCAGATGAGGCGGTCGCGTCTATCCTCGCTGGTAGTCACGATCTCGGCGTTTTCATCTGCGGGAGCGGGATTGGCATCAGCATCCGCGCGAACCGATATCCAGGAATTCGATGCGCGCTTTGTTGCGGCGTCGAAAGCGCTAGGCTCGCGCGATTGCACAACAACGCGAACGCGATTGCACTAGGTGCGCGCATGATGTCCGCTGAAGATGGGATCGCAATTCTTGCCGAATTTCTCAGCACCGAACCGGACCCCGATGAACGGCACGCTCGGCGGGTGCGCCAGTTAGACTCGCCGCTTTCCTCGTAGATTCGCGGGTGCCCTAAGGACTGTTAGTCCCGATAATCAATGAGTCGAAAGAACTCTGCGAACGATTTCGATGTTGAGCAGTGTATAAAGGTTTATCAATGGCGAAAATGAGTCCAATTTGGGCAGGTGCTTCGGTACTGCTGATCATCGGCGGTGGAGTTGCAGGCAGCCTCGTCCGGCAGTCGCGAGAGAAAGGCGAGAACGCGATCAACGCTTCGGTTTTGGTCGACAGTCGGTCGCTGCTCGCGAGCACGGGCAACACACCCAAGGATGCCGAATCCGACATGTTCTACAACTTGCTCGACATCCTGAAGAGCAAGTATGTCGAAGAGGTCAAGGATGAACGCGCCCTAGCGGTCGGTGCAGTGCGAGGCATGGTCAATGGCCTTTCCGACCCCGCTGCGGTGTTCATGAATAAAGAGCAGTTTGCAGCCTTCTTGAACCGAGAAAAGGGCGAGTTCGAGGGGATTGGCATCGAACTAGAACTCCGACTCAGCCCCGAAGATCTCAAGAAGTTCAAAGACGCTCGCAAGAAGATTTCAGATTGGAACGCCAACGGACGCCCTGAAAAAGACGGATTGCCCGAAACGATGCCCGAGCTAGAAGCTGGGTCGCTGATTCCAGACGTATTGGTCACGGCGGTTCTCCCAGGCTCACCGGCGGAACGGGCTGGAATCAAACCGGGCGATTTGATCGACGGCGTCAATGATAAATGGGTCATCAGCCGCCGGGAAATCAAGCAGATCACAAATCTCGTGAATGATTTACGCGAGAAGAAGGTCAGCGAAGATCAATATGTGAAGCTGCGCGAAGACTACATGAAGCGCATTGAGCACACGATTTCGGCTTCCCGAGTGATGGATGTTCTGACCTTGGGCAAAGAAGGCACGGTCAAACTCTCTTGGCGCATCGGTGACTCGGACAAAGTCATCACAAAGACCATTGAGAAGCAAGTCACAAAGGTTCCTTCGGTTATCGGCGACTCTGTTCGGTTCTTCGATTCGGGTAAGGCTGAGATCGTCAACGCGCTCAAAACCAAGAAGAGAATCGACCTCCGCAACAGCACTCATGGAAACTTGATGGTGCTTTCCTCTTTGCTGGAGCAACTCGTTCCAGCTGGCACCTATGGCTACATTGCCGTTGACCGAGGCAGTTCGCGAGTTCCGGTCAAGCTGGATGGCAAGGTGACCACCGCGCCAAAGTGGACGCTCATCGTCGACAAGACCACACGCGGTGCAGCAGAGGTGTTTGCGACGATGCTGAAAGCCAAGGGTTACGCAACACTCGAAGGTGGGCCAATGGCAGGCGATGTGACTCAATATGAAGTCGTCAAGCTCGCAGACGGCTCTGGATACACACTCCCGACCGGTGTTTTCACCACGGAGGCTAAGTAAATGAATGGATTGGTAAAGTTCCTCATCGTCGGCGCGGCGACATGTGCGAGTTTCGCTCTCGGGTTCGGTTGGAAAGATATCAAGTCTGGACAACCGCCAAAATCCCCGGTTCAAACCGCCGCTAAGTCCGAGATTGCACCAACACAACTGGTTATGGAGGAGTACCGCCGAATCCTCAATTTGTACGGCGGGGAAGTGGACTCAAATCAGCTCATGTACTCCGGACTGAGTGGCATGGTCTCGGCACTCGGTGATCCGTATACACAATTCTTTGAGCCATACGTAGCCCAACAGTTCGAGAAGATCACGATGGGAACGGAGTCCTTTGGCGGCATTGGAGCGCGACTCGCGCCCGATCCACTGGGGGTCAAAGTGATTCAAGTATTCAAAGGCGGTCCTGCCGAACGCGGTGGCATTACTGGCGGTGACATTATCATCGGCGTGAATACCGAAACGGTTTCTGGAATGGCCAGCGACGATATTGTCGGCAAGATCAAAGGCAAGATCGGAACTTCGGTTTCGCTCAAGATTCTACGAGGCGGCAAGCAAACCCTCAACTTCCAGCTTAAGCGCGGCCGAATCGAACCTCCGAGCGCCGACGGAAACATCTTGGAAGGATCCAATATCGGCTACTTGATGGTCACTGGGTTTACCAGCAAGACGCCACGAGAGTTTTACGAATCGATCGACCGGCTTGAAAACCAAGGCATCGAAGGGCTGATCATTGACCTTCGCGACAACGGTGGTGGATTGTTAGAGTCGGCACAAATGATGCTGGCCCGCTTCTATGAGTTCAAAACCGTGGTCACTATGCGTGAACGTGGTGGGTTCGAAGAAGTCGTCAAAACGCCGGGTGGATACTTGCATCCGTTCAATTATCCGGTGGTTGTGCTCACCAACGAGCAATCGGCAAGTGCTTCAGAAATCTTTGCGGGCGGACTTCGGGACTACAAGAAGGCAACTCTCGTCGGTACCACTACCTTCGGCAAGGCAAGCGTGCAGAACGTTCATCAGCTCGGTGATCGAACACAAGTCAAGGTGACGATTGCCAAGTATTACTTGCCGAGCGGAGAATTCATTGGCCGTAAGGAAGATGAAGACGGAGTCCGAATCAGCGGCGGAATCAAGCCCGACGTAGAGGTCAAAATGAGCCTCCGGCCGAATGTGGCCATCGGCGATCCGAAGACGGATAATCAGCTTCAAGAGGCGATGAAGGTCATTCGGCTCAAGAACCCAAGCGCAAAGTAATTGCCGCACCAAATCCTGTAGGTTCAGTTTGAACCTACAGGATTTCTCATTTAAATCTTAACAGACGCATGTATAATCACCGGTAAGCAACGCCATGTCAAACCGAGTTCTTGTTTTTGATACCACTCTCCGGGACGGAGAGCAAAGCCCCGGTGTGCACCTTTCCATGGATCAAAAGCTGGAGATTGGACACGCTCTGGTTGACCTCGGAGTGGACATCATCGAAGCCGGATTTCCGATCAGTTCGCCTGGCGATTTCGAGAGCGTCAAAACTTTGGCCACCGAACTCAAAGGTGTCACGATTTGTGGCCTCACTCGGGCGAAAGAAAAGGACATCGATGTTGCTGCTGAAGCGCTCGCACCAGCGGAGAGTCGACGAATTCACACAGGACTTGGAGTCAGCGAAAATCACCTCAATTTCAAGCTGCGAATGACCCGAGAGCAGGCCATCGAAGTCGGCGTCGCTGCGGTCAAACGTGCGAAGCAGTACACCGATAACATCGAGTACTTCATGGAGGACTCGGGCCGAGCAGACCGCGAGTACGTCTATCAAGTCGTCGAAGCGATCATCGGTGCTGGCGCGACCACCATCAACGTCCCCGACACAACGGGATTCACGTTCCCAACCGAATATCGTGACCTGTTCAAGGGCATCATCGAGAACGTGCCGAATAGCGACAAAGCCGTTTTTAGCTGCCACTGCCACAACGATCTCGGCATGGCAACCGCGAACACTCTCGGCGGCGTCCTGGGTGGTGCGCGGCAAGTTGAAGTGACGATAAACGGCATCGGAGAACGGGCCGGAAACACCTCGCTCGAAGAAGTAGCCACCGCTCTTTATATTCGCAATGATTTCTTTAATCTGGAGACTGGGATCAAGCTCAATCAGCTTGTCCCGATCTCACGTTTGGTGAGCCAACTCACCGGGATGGTCGTCCAGAAGAACAAAGCTATCGTGGGCGCGAACGCTTATGCGCATTCGAGCGGAATTCACCAAGACGGCGTGCTCAAAGAGCGCTCGACATATGAGATCATCGATCCGAAATTGGTCGGTGCAGATCGTTCTGAGATCATTCTCACCGCGCGAAGCGGTCGTCACGGTCTGAAGTACCGATTGATGGAACTCGGTTTCGATATGAGTGGAGAGCAGTTCGAAGATATCTACTCACGATTCCTCGCCATGGCAGACGTGAAGAGTGTCATCGGCGATGACGATTTGCGCGAACTCGCAGCTCGATAAGGCAGTTTATCGATCGTGCGCGTTCTGTTTCTTTGCCAAAATGCTTGGACCAACCCGGCAGATGAAACCGCGCGTAGTTTTCGCCAGTTCGGCAAGTGGCTCGCCGAAGCTGGACACGATGTTTCTTGCCTGTGTGGCGGCACCTTTCCGCATCTCATTGACGCTAATTTAGAGTTCGAACTTCGCCTTCTTTCCGTGATCGGAGCCGGGCGATATCAGGTCGGCTCACGTTCCCTGGTGATGTTCAAGGACGGAGCAATTCGGGGGAACCTGGTTTGCACTTCTTGGACGGCTGTCGATGACGTCACGGACCGGAGGACGCTCGTCAACCACGGTCAGAGGATCATCCGCGACTTACGGCCCCAACTCGTGGTGGTTAGCGGGCACAGTCCGGCACTTCAAGAAATCATCCGAATGGTGCACGGCGCAAAAATTCCGGTTCTGACGATGCTTTGGACTGATCGCCTACCGCCGGCTGACTTTTTGAAAATGGCGTCTCGCGTAGTCGCCGCAGGTCCGAAACTTGGCGAACGGATATCGAAGGGTGGAGGACCAAAGCTGCTGGCATTCCCTCCGCCAGTTGTGGGTGGATTCGCGCTGAGCGAAGGGACAGATGTCGTGCTCCTGCGCCCGACAGAAGCCATGGTGGACATCGCAGAACAACTATTGGGGGCCAACATAGTAGTGAAAGTCGCCGGGGAACGTGTGGTCGCAGGTGCGCCATTCACATTCATCCCGAACTACCGCTCCGCCGCAGACTTTTTGGACCAAGCCAAGGTCGTTGTCGATTCCGAATTCTCTGCAGTTCTCGAAGCAGAATGCGAAGCTCGCGGAGTGGGTTACGTCGTTTGTGGCGATCCCGAAACGACGATCTCTTCAATCAAGGAGCGGTTGAGCCAATCCATTGACCAATCAGAAGTAGACAGGCTTTCGCGGACGTATGACGCGGGAATCCAATCTGCGGCCTATGTTCGATTGGCCGAGTCTCTCGTCAAGGTTTAGCGATCCTTGGGATCAAGCGCCGCTCGTAGCTCATCGCCCACAAAGTTGAGCGAGAAAATCGCTAGCGAAAGCACCAAGCAAGGCCATACCAACATCATCGGATTTGAGTTGAGATATGCCCGTGAGTCGTTGATCATGCTCCCCCAACTGGGTGTCGGCGGCGTGATTCCAATGCCGAGAAAACTGAGCGCGCTCTCCGCAAGGATCGTCCCGGCCAAATCGACCATCGCTACTGCCGCCAGAATTCCCGCCAGGTGAGGCAAGATATGCCTTCGAACGGTATATCCGATCGGGGCGCCAAGAGCACGAGAAGCCACCACAAACTCACGGTCTTTCAGACTCGCAACCTGGGTTTTGACGATTCGGGCTACCGCTGGCCATGATGTCAGCGATAGCGCCACGATGATCGGAATCAAGCCGGTCGACCAAACGCCAATGATCAGAATCGCAAGCAAAATATCGGGAAACGCAAACATCCCATCAGTCAAACGGAGCAGAGGTTCTCGAATACACTTTGGAGCAAACACGCCTAGTACTCCTACCAATGTTCCGATCGTCAAGGAGATCAATTGAACGGAAATTCCGACCAAAAGCGACATCCGGGCGCCATATGCCAGCCGAGCGAAAATATCACGCCCTTGCTCGTCGGTCCCCAACCAATATTCTGAACCCGGAGGCATGAAGGGTCTGCCCGCGGCATCCAGATAGTTGTGGCGCATGGTTGGCCCCACCAGTGCGAATACAATGAGGAGTCCAAGGAAAGAAACTCCAGTCCAGAATAGAAATTTGGACCGCTTCATACTTGACTCTCCCGGATCCGTGGATCAATGAGCGGCGATACGATATCGACCAGCAAGTTGATGCCAACAAACATTGCGCCCGCGACCAGAGTTGTGGCTTGGATCATCGGCGTATCGCCTTTCTTGATCGCTTCTATGGCTCGGCTACCAATCCCAGGGAGCAGGAAAGTGGTCTCCATGATGTACGACCCAGTCAGCAAGTAACCAAAATTGGTTCCAATCGCAGTGACCACCGGCAAAATTGCGTTGCGAAGCCCGTGCTTCAAATACAGCTTGCTGGCAGGAACTCCCTTTGCCCGCGCGAGTTTGATGAACTCCTGCTGAAGGGTTTCGATCATGCTGGCTCGTGTAAGCCGGGTGAGTTGAGCAGCGGGCCGTGCCGCCAAAATCACAATCGGCATGATCACATAGAAAACGTCTGGTGCCACCCGATCGGTCTTCCAAACTCCGGGAAGAAGGTCGAGGTACTCGGTGAAAAATTTGACAAAAATCGGCGCAAGAACAAAGGTCGGTACCGTGACGCCAAGAGTCCCGACCACCAAAATCGTGCTGTCAACCGGATTTCCTTTTTTGATGGCTCCGATGGTGCCGAAAACAAGCCCAATCAGCGATGCCAAAACGATCGCGCTGGTCGCCAACGTAGCGGTCATTGGGATGGTTTGGCGGAGCGAATCGATGATCGGCTCCTTTGTACCGAAGTAACTCTTGCCAAAGTCCCCTCGCGCAAGACCTCCGATGTATTCGCCATAACGGACCGGCCAAGGTCGATTGAGTCCTAACTCTTCGCGCAACCTGAGAACGGTTTCGTAGCTTCCTTTGTCACCGGCAAGAACGGTGGCTTGGTCACCCGGTGCAATTTCGTCCGCCAAAAATGTGACCAGCGAAATGAAAAACAGGCTGATCGCGGCATAGCCGAGGCGGAGCAAAATGCTTCTGAGAAGGTTTGGCACTTGGAGGCCAAAGGTTACCCAAGCAAACTCGCGGATGCCAGACGCTGCTCGGCCAGTTCCGCGCTGATTAATACCATCGGCAGACCATTGCCCGGCACCGTGCTAGCGCCGACAAAGTACACGCCATCTTTGACGTTCTTTGGCCGGAAAAACGCGCTCTGAAACAGATCATGGGAAAGTCCAAATGCCGCGCCTTTGTCGAGGTTCAGTTCGCCCTGCCACTCGTTTGGGCCGTACGACCTCATCTCTTCGATCAGATCCGGATTCAGACCGACTTCTTCGGTCAGCCGAGTGATTGCCGCTTGCGAGAGAAACTCCTTTTCTTTTTCGGTGAATGGCGCATCCAGGTTCGAACACGGCACCAAAATGAACAGATTCTCATAGCCCGCTGGAGCGCGCTCGGGTTCGGTTTTGCAACTGGCGCAGACGTAAAACGCCGGGTCTTTGGGGAGTTGGTGCCGGTCGAAAATGTCGTCGAGATTCTGTTTGAAGTCCGCCCCAAAGAACACGCTGTGATGGTTCAGCGGGGTCTCTCCTCGGTACTTGATATACAACACCAACGCGCTACACGAATATCGCCGAGGCTTTGAGGGTTTTCGCATCAGCGAGGCTTCGGCGTAAGGCAAATCGGCGTTACTGACAACCGCTTTCGCTTCAATGACTTCACCTGATTCCAGCTTCACCGAATCCCTTTGGATTGATGCGACGGCGGAATTCAGGCGTATCTCTGCACCACGCGATTGAGCGAGCCTCGCCACAGCCTCGCTGATTGCGGGCAATCCTCCTTTTGGATACCAAACCCCAGAGCCGTATTCCATGTAAGTCAGAGTCGCATAGACCCACGGGGCATTGAAAGGGGACAACCCGAGATACATCGTCTGAAAACTGAAGAGCATTCTCAAGCGCTCGTCAGTGAAGAGCTTTGATATCCGACCTCCTAGACTGCCGAGCATATGATGGCGCAGCACCAGAGCCAGAGCCTTCGGGTTGACGAGCGTTTTCCAAATCCCGTCGTAGTTCTTCCGAACAAAATTTGGCACGCTCGCCTCATAGAGCGCGGCGAGCTCTCCGATAAACTTGGGATAACGCAGAGCGTCATCATCGGCGCCGATAGCCTCAATCTGCCGGATCATTCGGGCAACGTTGGCGGTTGCATCGATACGGGTTCCGTCACGAAAATAAGCACGGTATGAAGGATCGCAGAGGGCGATCTCGACGTGGTCCGACATCTTCTCGCCAAGGTCTGCGAACAACCGCTCGAAAGGATCAAGCATCATGAGCAGAGTTGGGCCGCCATCAAAGCTGCATCCGCCAAACTCGACCCGCCGATTGCGACCACCGATTTGGTCGGTCTTTTCTAGAACCAGGACGTTTTCGCCGCGATGAGCCAGCCTTGCAGCCAAGGCGAGACCACCGAGACCCGCACCTACAATCACAATCGGCTTACTCATTCGAGCGATTCTACGAACTCTGCCTCAGCGAGTTCCCGCCAGCGCCGCGATTCCCGCCAGCCCAATAACGAACAGCAAGAAACTGCCGAGGACGAGCTTCGCGTTTTTTTGGGCGATCACCTCACCGTAGCGCATTGACCCAAGCATGAAACTGCCGGCGGTAGCGGTCAAAAACCAGCCGACACTATTGAGGAGCGGTACTCCGAATGCGAGCTCTCCGATTGGAAAATTCGGTTCGACCCAGTGCCAGTAGCCCAAGACCTTGGTCATCGTGTATTCCATCGGAAGATCGACCAAGACGGCGATGAATCCGGCCGAGACTGCGGCGACCGCCCCTGACAGGAATCGGCAGCAAAGTTGGTAGCACGCTGCGGTGACCATCGCCCACGCAACCGGTAGCAAGACCGGAAACAACTGCTCACGAGGAAGTTCAACGACGGGTACCCAGGCGTGGGTGTAAATGTATTTGCCAAATGGATAGCCGGTGTAGAGGCTGCAAATTTCTACCGCCGCGCCAAGGAGAACCAAGGCTAAGAAGGCTCTGAACGCAACTACGAACCCGCGATCAGTTGCAAACGGGGCGAACAGCGCGATGCACCCGACCAAGAGTGTGGCAACACTGGCGATTGGCTTGATCGGGCCAGGATCTAGTTTGAGAAAGGCGGATAAGACCGAGCCGAGCAAGCTAAACAAAATCAGCCCGATAAATGATTTTGTCCAACCGGAAACTCGTTCTTCAGCCAGCATCGAACCTAAAGTTACCTGTAAATCGTCCTGCAGGCAGAAAGATGTTTTGGGGTAGCATATTGCTTCGGCTGGAGAGATGGCTGAGTGGTCGAAAGCGCCCGCCTGCTAAGTGGGTAAGTGACGCAAGTCGCTTCTCGGGTTCGAATCCCGATCTCTCCGCCAGCCTAAGCACATCCGGATTCAAGACGATGCGCTCGATTTCCCCCCTCCTTTTACTTTTGGTTACTGCGATCAGCCAGGCTCAGGTTGATGCACTTCAAGATTATTTGAAGATCCGCAAGAGTTCGGGAATCACCACAGCATCTGGCGTGGAAGCGCTGGAAACCGTTTTCGGCAAGCGCACTTTCGAGATCGTTGGTCATGTCAAAGGATCAATTCGAAGCGGCGAGTCCGGCACGATCATGGTGGAGGCGAGCAACGGCATGCCGCTACCAATTCAAGCGAACCCGGTTCCAGACTGGCTGATCGGAGGCAATGTCGAGGCGCGACTGTTGATCCGCGCCGAGCGATCGCACGAAACCGCTCCGATCCGAGCGACCTTAGTTGGTGCGGTCCCCGAGCACATGATCGCCGCATGGGAGCTCAAGGACAAGCCCAAGCCGAGCACCAAGCCCGTTACCAACCCACCCAGAACTGGCAGCAACGGAAGGCCGGCACCTCTCCAAGGTCAGCTAAAGCCACCCTCGAATGGCAAGGTCTGGAACCTTCCGAGCAGCGACGCGTTGCCCTTCTACCGCGATTTCATCCAGAAGCAAAATAAGCGACTTTCGTTCGCTGAAGCTGACCGTATCGCCCGAGGCGTGATCGGCTTCAGCATTAAGTACGGTGTTGACGCTCGTCTCGTGATGGCCATGATCATGGTGGAAAGTGGGTTCAAACCGAATTCGAAATCTGGTGCCGGAGCGATGGGGCTTGGGCAATTGATGCCCGGCACAGCCCGTGAATTGGGAGTTTCAAACGCTTACGATTCCATCGAGAATCTTTCTGGGATGGTGCGGCTGGTTCGGTCGCATATCGACCGTTACAGCGCGACGACGGATAGTGATTACGAAGCTCTGGTTTTGATGCTCGCTGCCTACAACGCCGGCCCTGGCGCGGTCAGAAAGCACGGAGGCATTCCGCCGTACCGCGAGACTCAAGACTACGTCCGTAAGGTGACTTCTATCTATCGCCAGCTCTGTGGTGAGTGAGATTGTTTGCTCTAGAATCCAGGTAAATTCGAAGGAGTGGGCTCACGGGATGTGGCTCAGCTTGGTAGAGCGCCTCGTTCGGGACGAGGAGGTCGGAGGTTCAAATCCTCTCATCCCGACCATTCCTGCTGCCATTTCCTCATAAGAGCCAATTTGGCCCTCTGTTCTTACAAGGATAGATTGATTCAGAACTCGTCGAAAACATGACGTAGATCATAAAACCCCAGAGCAGGAGTTCGCAAAATTGTCTTGGGCCTAGAAATCCGGCCCGGGAACAACAATGTTAGAAACTCAATCTGAATCCCTCTTCGCCAAGTTGGGCGGGTCTGCCGCCGTCGATGCTGCTGTTGACAAGTTCTACCGACGCGTGCTCGCCGATGACCGAGTCAACCGATTCTTCGAAGGCGTCGACATGGACAAGCAAGCCACCAAGCAAAAGGCATTCTTGACCATGGCGTTTGGTGGTCCAAATAACTACACCGGCCTTGACATGAAAAAGGGCCATGAGCACCTGCTCAAAATGGGCATGGATGACACTCACTTTGACGCGATTGTCGAGAATCTCGGCGCGACGCTTAAAGATATGGGCGTTGCGGACGAACTGATCGCACAGGTCGCAGCCACGGCAGAAACAACTCGTGAAGCCGTGATGGGGCGAATCTAAATCATTGGGCACGGGCATGCTCCTGCTTGCTGGCGAAACCTTGGATGTTCTGCCAGGGGAGACCGTTCTTGACTGCTTGGTGCGGCACCAGGTGGAGGTTAAGAGTGGATGCAAAGCTGGAGCATGCCAAAGCTGCCTCGTTCGAACGAACAACGTCCCACCCGCAAAATCGCAGAAGGGCCTACGCCAAGATCTGATCGACCGCGGCTACTTCATGTCTTGCCAATGTTCCGCGGACGAACTCGCCGAAATCGAACTCGCAGATACCGAAGTCTTTCCGTCGTACGAAGCAAATTTGATCCAGGTGGATCAATTAGCGCCGAACATCTTTCGCTACTGGCTCTCGCCAGAATCACCGATTCCGTTTCGGCTCGGTCAATTTGTGAAGCTCAAATATCACGCCGTTGAGAGGTGCTATTCGATCGCTGAGGAGCGGGACGGCATGCTCGGATTTCATGTGCGATTGATCGAGGACGGAGCCATGAGTTTGCTTCTTCGGCACGCCAAGCAGGGTGGTAGCTTTACGATCACTGGCCCGCTTGGGAATTGCAGCTATCAGGCCAAATCTAAAGAACAGCCGCTGCTGTTGGTTGGATCGAGCACCGGGCTCGCCCCGCTTTATGGCATTCTTAAAGATGCCCTATGCGCGGGCCATTCTGGACCAATTGCGCTGTATCACGGGGCGGCGGATGCCACCGGAATCTATCTTCAATCCGAACTTCTGCAACTCGCGGATAATCATCCGAATTTCAGCTATGTGCCCTGCACCGATGTTGAACAAGACGAATTCCGAACCGGGAGCCCGGTCACTATTTCATTATCCGATCTGCCGGATTTGACCGGATATCAGGTTTACATCTGCGGGAATCCTGCGATGTCCCGAGCGATGCAAAAGAAGGCGTTCCTCGCGGGAGCAAATCTCGCCGATCTCTTTATGGATCCGTTTGAAGCTCAGTAACTGCGCTACTTGCTGCCCAAAATTCTAGAGATTTTTTTCCCGGCGCGTTTACCCAACTTCTGCATTTTGTAGAGCTTCCCACGCAAACCGGTGTAGGTATTCACTGGAACGCTGAGCAATTCCGGCCAAGCGTCTTTACAAGTTTCCACCAGGAAAGACTTGCCAATACGATCTTCCCACTGAATTTGGTGCATGAGCATTAAGTTCTCCTGGCTCAGCATGGGTGCCAAGTTTGGAGCCTGTCTGCCTAAAGTATTTTGATAATTTGCCCATCCACCGAGTCGAATTTCGGCGAAGCTCATGCTCAACACGCTATGGAGGTCGTCCCTCTCCAGTTCGTGGATGTATTTTTCCATCCTAGAGATGTATTCAGGAATAATAGCCAGTCGCATTCGCTTTAGAACTTCTTCAGCTGTAATTTTGCGATCCGGATCATCTTCTGGCTTCTGATAGACATAGCGGAAGTTCTCACCTCCCAGTCCGTTCAAAATCGTTGTCTTGGGCATGTAATCGGAGACAGTTCTCCAACAGTACGCCAACCCGCCACTGATGGTGTAGCCCACCATCTCGAAAAATTGCTTTCGTTCTGCTTCCGTGGACTCCTGCACTTGAACAGATTCCCAAGGTATCCCGGCAATTTTCGCGATCTGACCAGCGATTTTGGCTTCAATCGGGTCAATTTTAGGGCTCACCATAGAAAACGCTGTGAGATCTTCAATTCCTCGGGAGCAGGCCAACACGAATCTCGAATCGTTCCCAGCAGTTAAGGCGAGTACTGCCGGACCGAGTTTCTTTATTCCGCGAATATGGAGGTTGGTATTCGTTGCAACTTTCCGAACCGTCTCAGAATAGGTGTGATGACCGTGGCCCGGATGTCCGCGGAGACGAAAAGTCTCCAACGTGCTAAGGTTCAATCCGTGATTCGGCAGAACTTCTTCGACATCTAAAAACGGTGTAAAACCGAGCGGGTAGTAGCCATCGCTGTTAGGGTGCCCTGTGATTTCGACGAGCCTATGATTCAGATTTGTCGAAAGCAAATATGGGTTTGAGCTGACGACGCCGTCGGAAGGACGAAATGACATGGGCATCATCATCGTGGCGCCGCCTTCGGCATACCCCGCATCAAAATCAAATGCTACCCATCGCCCGCCCCAGTTAAATCGCCTGTTTGGGTTGCTCGCGGGAGAAACAGGGTTGTCGGCATCAATTGCATGACCGATGACGACCGTGTTCCCTACCTCTATGATTGGTAACACTGGGTGGGCAGCAAATGTCCACCCTGCCTTTTCGATTGACCGAAAGTCTTCTGGGACTTGAAAGCTACCGATTGGACCCGCAATGTAGTGGCCGTGCCGTGCATGAGGCATTGTCGCAGGTTCCAAAGTTGCCATAGTCATTCAAAATTATTGGGCAAGATCTGGTTCAACTTTAGCAAGGAATGAGGTCGACACACTCGATTTCGAAGACCAAATCTGTGTGTGGGGGAATCACATGGCCTGCACCGCGCTCGCCATAACCCATCTCGCTTGGGATGTGCAGAGTTCGCTTGCCGCCTTTCTTGATGCCGTAGAGTCCCATCGTGAAACCTTGAATCAGGCTCGTGACGCCCAAGGTCACCATAAAGGTTTGGTTGCGGTCTAGGCTGGAATCGAACTTCTCTCCATCAGTGAACATGCCCGTGTAATGGAGTTCGAGCTGATCCCCTTCCTTTGCTTCCGGTCCATCGCCGACGACTGTATCTTCAATCTGCATCATATCGGCAAGATTATATCTGGTTGAAGGTCGCCGGCTACGGGTAAATTCAAGGCAAGCGTGAGGCAACGTCGTCCCAAATTTTCATCGCTCGCCTTTGCGCCGCCCTATTTCCCTGAACCTGTGGTGGTGCCGCAAAACGTCGCCAGCGATGGGTACGATGCCCGGCTGAGTTTTGTTCGACGGGTGATTCTGGTTCATGCATTGACAGTTGCGATCGCAACCGCGCTCGCGATTTGGCTCCCGATATTCTTATCCAGAGAAGCTGCGATTATGGTTCTATTGGGTTCCATCGCCCTTCTGTCGGCATTTCGAAAGATTCTCCATGGGAAGATCGGAATCGCCCCGACGACCATTCTCGCCACAACAGCTATCATCGTCAGCGCATCTCAAGTGGCGCAATATCTGGAGCGAGATGGATGGCCGGTGATGGTGCTTCCGCTCGGAGTTTTAGGCGGTTTGCTCTACACCATCGCCTGCGGCAGAGACTTTAGCTTCGTGGGGCAATTCGTGCTCGCAGGACTATTCACGGTCCTGGGCTGCTTTGGCATCGCGTGGGCTTGGCCCGGCGCAGTGACAAATCCTGGCCTTGCAGGACTCTTCGGCGTCCTATCACTTTTGTACTATGTGTACGATCTTGCCATGATTTTAAAGCGGCGTAAGTCTGAAGAATGGGCTTATGCCGTGGCAGATCTGTATTGCGACACGCTGAACGTGTTCACCTATCTCTGGCGTGTTGTTCAGCATTGGCGCAAAATGCAACTGTAGGTCCGATTCTTCGATGTACCAAGTTACTGCCATCATCCGACCCCACCGACTGGAGGACGTCAAAGCCGCAGTCGCCGATGTTGGCGTTACTGGAATTTCCGTGAGCGACGTTCGTGGTTGCGGAAACTCACCTGAGCCTCCAATGTTCCTGGCTGGACAAGAGATCAAGATCGCCTTGCCGCTCAAATCGAAACTGGTGACGGTCATCACCGATGAGCAACTTGAACCTGTTATCGAAGCAATTTTGATGCACGCACACACCGGAGAACCTGGGGATGGCAAAATTTTTGTCGAACGTGTTTCAGATGCGATTCGAATCCGAACGATGGAGCGTGGAAACTCCGCCGTATAACTAGCGAATTTAAGTCGTCATAATAAGTGCAAACTGCCATGTTGAATAAGAATCGATTTTTGCTGTCCGCTTTTGCGGTACTGGTTTCGGCCGCCGCCTTCGGCCAGATCAAAATGAAGTGCAGCGTCGCCGATGGTCAAACGATCAAAGGCGTCCAGGAATTTAAGGTCACCATTGAATCCAAGCATCTGGTAAACGATGTCGAATTCTATGTCGGCGACGACCTGAGATCAACCGACGATAGCACTCCGTACGAGTTTTTCGTTGACACGGTCGCAGAGGCAGAAGGACCGCTCAAGGTCAAGCTCCTTGCGTACGACAGCGAAGGTGGTAAGGCCGAGATCATGCTCAACCTGAAAGTGGACAACGAGGTCGGCAAGGGTGCCGATTTCCACGTCGACCTAGGTAAGGACGCTCTGTCTGAAGGCAAGTGGGAAGAGGCTATCATGCAAGGCCGAATCGCCCTCAAAGCCAAGGCTAAGTACATTCCTGCTCGAATGTTGCTTGCCCGAGCGAACTACGGCAAGGGACTCTATGATGCCGCTCAGAAGTTCGTGGAAGGCATTCTCGCCGAAGATCCAAACAACATCGAAGCACTCGATCTGAAGTCTGCAGTTGCACTCGAAAGCGCGTTTGGCGCCCGAACAGGATCGCGCGACACCCAAATCGTCGCCATCGGCAATGCGCTCAAAATGGCGGCAGAAAGTCGGGCAAAGGTGTACACCACTCAATTGGATGCATTCGGCGCCATTAACGAAGAGAACCGGATCAAGTGGGCTGACCTCGCCATTCGCGCAGGTCGCTATTCCGCAGTGATTTCTGAACTTGCACCGCAGTACCGGGCCAATATTCAAAACTCGTCGATCGTCAACCGATATCTCTACTCGCTCATCCGCGCGGGTCGAGATAGAACCGCGATGGAAGTTGCTCAGCAATATGCCAAGCGCGGAGTGCCAGACGCGGCAGGATACGCGCTCATCGCGCTGACCTATGAAAAGGCAGGAGACTCCGCGACGGCAGAATCGATGGAGCGAGAAGCAATCAAGTCCGACAGCACCGATCTCACCGTTCGATCGGCACTGGCTTACCTTGCAATGAGTCGCGGTCGATCTAGCGCATTTGTGCAGTTTGTCAACGACCTCGGTCAAGAAGAAGATTTCCGGTTTGAAGTGCTTTCTTACCGCTCGCAAGCTTCGTACCTGGGCAATGACTACGAAGGAGCACGAAACTACTTCGAAGAAGCGGTTCTGAACGAACCGACAGCGTCTGACACTTACGTTCAGCGCTCGGTCCAATTGATGGCTTATGGCACCGATCCAGGTTTGACTCCAGAAGATCGTGGTTACTACTTCGGTTTGGCGAAGGTGTTCTTGGATGCGGCCCTGGTTGCACGCCCAGAATCATACGAAGCGCTAACCGGCCTATCAATCATGAATATGATGGGGAACAAGGCTGCCGAAGGGCTGAGCTTGGCCCAATCGGCCGCAGCTGCCGGACCAGAATACGCCGCGGCTCACTACCAACTCGCCTTCTGTGCGAGCGTGGTAGCGAACACTTACAACGTTCAATCGCAAGCATTGGAATCCCAAGCAGAAGACCTCAAGCGGAATCGCCAATTTGACGAAGAAGCCAAGGTTCGCAAGAGCTCTGTTGAAGCGAGAGACTACAGCAAGAAGATGTCGAATCTGGCAGATTCTTCGCTGAAGAAGGCCGGGGAATTGGATAAGAAGAACCTGGCTGGCCGTTCGTTGCCAAACCTCAACGAATCTTGGATCTACTACGTTCGATATGGTCGAACTCCGATGCTGATCCCGCCACAGTACTGAGCTGAAGTCAGTGCCAATTAGCGCAAAGCGGAGTATCCGCTTTGCGCTTTAATTTATGAAGATGCAGCGAACGAAAGCAATGATCAAGTTGGCAGATCGTTTGTTTGCCGAACAATCTGACAGAGAGTTGTTCCTCGATACACTCTGTGAAGGACGAAGTCAGCGAAAGGCTGTAATCGATTTTTCGGGGAATTTAGACTGGGTTCAACCGTTGCCCGCGTGTCCGTTCGTGAAGCTTGTCCCAGACGGCATGCGCGTTGGCGAACTTCCGGAGTATTCCAACGGCGCCATATATCCGCTTGATCTTTCCTCCTGTCTTACTGCTTCTGCAATGGTAGCGCTTGACAACGCTCCGAAGAGAATTTTGGACCTTTGCGCGGCACCAGGAGGGAAGACAATGTTCGCGGCGGCCCAGTTTCCGGGTGCGTCGTTCGTTGCCAATGAGGTCATCGGCAAGCGGCATGGAATGTTGATCAGCAACCTGAAACGGTGCAATATTGATGCCGAAGTCTGGGGGGTTGATCCGAAAGAGATCGCTTTGCAGCATCCAGATGAGTTCGACTTGGTGATTGTTGATGCACCATGCAGCGGACAATCGTTGATCGCAAGGGGGCAAGATGCATATGGCTGCTTCTTGCCGGACACCATCCGCGCGAACGCCCGGCGACAAAGACGAATACTCAGCGAAGCCATAAAATTCGTCGCGCCAGGAGGCGCAATGCTCTACACAACGTGCACGTTTTCTCCTGAAGAAAATGAGCTAATAATTCAACAAATAATCGAGGAAAATAGTGATGTGCATGCCGTGGAAGTCGCCCACCTTCATGAATTTCAATCGATTTTTTCGGAAAATAAATGCTATCGACTTTATCCTCAAATGGGCTTTGGCGCAGGTGGCTTCTCTGGCCTCCTTGCGAAAACTAAGTAGGGAAACGAACCATTCGTTTATCGCAGGATCAAATTAGCAGGTTTGAAATGCGGGAGCTGCGCGCAGAAGCTCGTAGGCATTCCACAATTGCCCATAAAGCCACTCGTCGTTGCCAGATTGGAGCGGTTGCATCCCTCCATGTTTCTCGAAGTTTGACTTGAGTGATTGATAGCTCTCATCAGACAGTGTTGTGTCGAAATAGATCAAAAAGCTCATTACCAGCGCGTCGAGTGAAGCGATTTTGCGGTTCTTGACCCAATCGAGCATCTGCTGCCCGCATGGCCCTGCGCCCCATTTCTTCCGCTCGGGATCTTTGGGTTCCCAGGTCAAAATTCCGCCGAATTTCATCCGCCACATCATTGTGTTGGTGTTGATCCAGTCCTCGCCCCAGTCCCATCCGGCTACATTAGGCGGCATCAACAGGTTCATCCCGCATTGCCCGAGCATCCAAGTCACTCCCCCGATTGAATCCATCGCTTCTTTGCTCAAGGGTTCATTAAACCGCTTGCTGGAGCCTCCAACCAACGGCGGTACGCAGCTCATTGAATTCATGGCGCGACAGATTCCAACCAGATAGTCCACCGGCGACTTGATCTTCTGACGGTACGACTTCTCGCCATAGAATTCTGGGTGGCGACCGATCGCATAGAGAACAGCGCGAATAGAACCTTCGGACTTAAGGTAGGCGTTGATCAGCGGTTCGAGCACACGCCGATCTTCTGTCGGATACGCGAAGTAGGACCACAATTTCCCGCAGATGAACTCGGCGCATCGAGGAAGCATCGCGACATGCCTCAACAACGCCTCACCAGTAAAATTGGCCGTCTTACCAAGCACAGACTTCTGTCCAGAATCAAAGAACTCTGGACTGAAACAAAATCCGCTGTACGGCTGCTGGTATTTTTCCATCAGCTCGAGCTTGAGGTTGTTTGAACCTTCGATTGACCAGTACCGGTTGATGCTGCTCCAACCCGTAAAGCACCGCGAAGCCTCCTTGATATCGCTTTCTGAGTAGTGTCCGACCCCCAGTGTATACAGCTCAAAAAGCTCTCGAGCGAAGTTCTCGTTTGGATGGGCTCGCGTGCTGTCTGTCATCGTCAGCATCGCCATAAACGACGGATTCTTAGCGATGTTCTCAAGCAGGTCGCCAAATTTACCGGTCGGATTTGACCTCAATACGTTCATGTATTGAAGCATCATCAATCCGTCTCCGCCCGACTCTTCATCCACGGCAAAATGGTCGTGCCAGAAGATTGCCAGCTTCTCCCGCAGCGGAGTTTTTGTTGTGAGTAGGTGGTACACCCAATGTGACTTCAAGCGCCACGCGCCTGGCTCCGCGTCTTCGCCTTCTCTGAAGGCAAAGCGGAACGGGTGGACGGTATCAGGCTCGGGTTTAGCGTCGATCAGCTTCGCTAGTGTGCCTTCCACACGCAATGGCTTGTATTCGGCCATCTCGTAGTGGCTCGCGCCGAGGCCAAATCGCCTCAAAAGATGCGCAACCTTCTGATCTTCCGTCAACACCATGCTTGCATTCTATGACGAAAAAGCCCCGCAACTTTGTTTGCGGGGCCATTATTTTTGAATTAGTCTTTTGGTCGGTAGGGCCGGTTCGGTCTTGAACTACCACCCGAGCCATAAGGCTTCTTGGGACGGTCGTCCCGGTTGCCATAAGGCCGCTGAGGGCGATCTCCGCTTGGACGCTGTGGCCTGTCACCGTATGGTCGTTGCGGCCGATCTCCAAAGTCTCGCTTTGGTCGATCGTCCCGATTACCGTAAGGTCGCTGAGGGCGATCGCCGCTCGGTCGCTGTGGCCTGTCACCGTATGGTCGTTGCGGCCGATCTCCAAAGTCTCGCTTTGGTCGATCGTCGCGGTTTCCATAAGGTCGTTGCGGGCGGTCTCCGTTCGGACGCTGTGGCCTGTCACCGTATGGCCGTTGCGGTCGATCACCAGAGTCTCGCCGTGGACGATCTTCTCGATCACCAAACGAGCGCTGTGGTCGATCTCCAAAATCTCGTCGTGGACGATCTTCTCGGTCTCCGTACGAACGTTGAGGTCGATCACCAAAGTCTCGTCGTGGACGATCTTCTCGGTCTCCAAACGAGCGTTGTGGTCGATCACCAAAGTCTCGTCGTGGGCGATCTTCTCGGTCACCAAACGAGCGTTGAGGTCGATCTCCAAAGTCTCGTCGTGGTCGATCTTCTCGGTCTCCGAATGAGCGCTGTGGTCGATCTCCAAATTCTCGTCGAGGACGATCTTCTCGGTCCCCAAACGAGCGTTGTGGTCGCTCTTCACCATCGCCAAACGTCCGTTCTCCTCGCTCGCGTTCGCGCTCCATCGTCCGGCGTCGGTCTTCAGGTCGTGGCCGTGCATAGCTGCGCTGAACGTCCGGTCCACTCATTTCGAGCAGTTGGTTAATCTCAGCGACTCCGAGCCGGCGTGCTTGTCCAGAAGCCAGGCCCTTGATCAATAGGTGCCCAATTCGAACCCGGGTGAGTTCTTCGACTGGGTGACCCACGGCGTCGCACATCAACCGGATCTGACGGTTCCGGCCTTCGTGGATCACCATTTTGAGCTTGGTGGTATCCGTGCGCCGTTCGTAATTCAACAATTCGACATGAGCTTCGGAAGTCCACCGCCCCATGATGCAAACCCCTTCTCGGAGCCGCTTCACCGACTTTTCTTGGACCTCGCCCTTGACGATCACGTCGTACTCTTTTTCGACACCGAATTTCGGGTGAGTCAATCGATCTGCCAGGTTCCCGTCGTTTGTACAGATCAAGAGCCCTTCGGTGTCCATATCGAGCCTTCCAACAGGGCGAAGCATAACGCCCACATCAGGAAGATAATTGACGATTGTCGACCGCTTTCGGGGGTCGCTGAGTGTGGTCACGACGCCCTTTGGCTTGTTGACCAAGTAGTACAGAAGGCGCTCAGGTTGAACCGGAAATCCGTCTACCTTGACGATATCGGATTCGGGGTCAAGCTTGTGGCCCTGCGTGGTGACGAGTTGGTCATTGACCTCAACTCGGCCCTCTGAAATGAGTGCTTCGGCAGATCGGCGACTTGCAACGCCGCATCTAGCGAGATATTTGTGCAGTCGCTCAAGCTCAACTCGCACTGGTCGGTCAGAAAAGCTGCGTTCGCGTCGCTCACGGTCCGGTCGAGGACGATCATATCTCGACGCCGATGGATCGGCATGGTTGATCCCTTGAACTTCGTTAAAAAGGTGCTTGGCAGATCGACTTGGTGGTCGTCCAAAGCCTGGTCGTGCGGGCCTGCTCGGTCCGCTGGAGTTGGGTCGAAATGATTTCGAAGGGCCAGCGTCACCCCGACGCGGGCCTGCAGACTTTCCTCGGTTGGAAAAGTCGCCGTTATTTGGTTTTCTCAATAGATCCTCGTACGCTTTTTGTAGAGCAGTGCGCCACCAGCGACTGCCGCTCCAAGAGCGTACCACGCAAAGGCCGGAATTCGACCTTCAAAGTTGAACATTTGTGGCTTTACATCCACACTTTCTAGCGCGACTACCGGGACTCGGACCTGAAATCCCGTGCCGTCATCGGCAACCGCATAACCCAGCTTTTGCCCAGCCTTGATCGGTGCTACCGCGCGGTTCTCGAGCCGGAAGGTGAACTTCGGCTTGGTGCCAACCTTGCTCAATAACTGCGTATCGACCAATGGGGCGAGCCCCAAAGTGGGAACCGTTCCGCCGGTGATCGGTACCTCGCAAAGGAGTTCGCCGGGCCGGGCGGAGAGTCCGACTTCGTAGTTTGAGAACGACCACTTCAGCATCGCATCCTGATCGACTTGGGTATCCGGCGAATTCATGATCACGGTGATAACACGGAACCCATTGCGCACTGCGCTACCCACGTAGCAGTGACCAGCATCGTTTGTAAAGCCAGTCTTGATCCCATCCGCGGTTGGGTCTTTGAGCAACCACTTGTTGCGCGTCTCTAAGAAAGTATCTTCTTGATTGATTGACCTTTGGATCACGCGCTGCCTGGTTTTGGCGACTTCGCGAAACATCGGATTCTTCATCGCAACTCGCGCAATTCGGGCGAGGTCGTGTGCGGTGGTCACGTGCTCCTTATCGGGGAGTCCGTGGGGATTGTGAAAGTGCGTTCCAGTGCATCCAATCTCCTTGGCGCGCTCGTTCATCCGATCGGAAAATGCGCTGACTGAACCTGCTAGACGCACCGCCGCGGTGTAGCAAACGTCATTTGCGCTCCGGAGAATCATTGCGTAAACCGCGTCTTCAACCGAAATTTCCTCGCCGGGCCTGAGATGAAGGCTCGAACCCTCGACCGAAGTCACGCTTGCCGGCGCTTTCAGAAGATCGAACAGGTCCTTGCTTTCCAAAGTCAGCAACGCCGTCATGATCTTTGTAGTGCTTGCTGGATACCGCGGCACATCAGCATCCTTTTCCCAAAGCACTTTGCCCGTGGCTGCGTCGATGATGATCGCGCTTTTGCCCTGCACCGTCGGCGCCTGCGCGAAGCATGAACCGAAGAAAAAGAAAGCGAGAATGGCAGCAGGGAACTTCATGACTGAACGAACTCAGACGATTCTACCGGTTCGGATTCTGGCTGCGTTTCGATCGAATCAAAGTCGATTTGGGGGAGTTCGCTCAAATCGTTGAGCTTGAACTGATGCAAAAACTGTTCGGACGTACCGTATAGCAAGGGTCGCCCTGGGGTTTGCTTTCTGCCGACTTCTTTCACCATTCTCCGGTCTAGGAGTGCTCGGACCGTGTGGTCGCTTTGCACTCCACGAACAGCCTCAATTTCGGCCATCGTGACTGGCTGTCGGTAAGCGACAATCGCCAGAGTTTCGAGTTGACTGCGGGTGAGCTTCTGCCGGGCTGGACGTAGGAACCGAGCCACAATTTCCGCCATTTCGGGCTTGGTGCTGAACTGGAATCCTCCAGCGATTTGCATCAGCTGAATCCCGCGATTCTCGGAGCATACTTGTGCGATTTTTCGCAGTTCATCGCGCACGACAGTCTCTTCAACATCGAGTAGTTTTGCGAGCTCTGCAGCGGGTACTGGAGAGTCAGCGACGAACAGAATGGCTTCGATCTGATTCGAGAGGTTCATGCCGCCACCGCCATCAAATAGAACCGGACCTCGCCATTCTCCAGCACCGATACTCCTGCAGTGCCGAGTCGGATCAGCTCCAGCAAAGCGAGGAACCACCATAAAGCCTCAACTCGCGTGTACTCCCCTTCGACGAGGTCGACCAGTGATCGCTGGTCTTGCGAAAGGCATCTCTCGACCACCTGCATCATTTCGGCTAGCGACCGTCGAGGTCTGCTCAAGAACACTTCGGGTTGCTGTGTGGCGCGTTCTAGGAGAGCTTCCAACGCTCGAGCTAGATCGTTTCCGTTGACGCCTTTGATTTCGAACGGAATTTCGTAATTCGGCTCGCCCGCGCTCCGGAAAAACAGCTCTTGCCGATCTTCAAATGAAAGGCTCAACGATTTGAGCGCGGTTTGGAAATCGAGAATCCCTGGGCCGTCGTAAACGTGTAATTCATCTTCGAGCTCTTCAGGTTCTGGCACCGGCAAAAGGCGATGTGCCTTCCGCTCAACGAGGTAGGCAATGGCAATTAAAGCGGTAGTCGCACCTTCCAAGTCCTCGGAATCGCTGCCCATTACGTACTCGGCGTACGCCTGGCAGATCGGCAACATTGGGATGTCGTACAGGTCGACTTTTTGGTGTAGGACACAGCGCACCAACGCGCCCAAACTTCCGGTGTACGCTTCGCATTCGATCGCGATCTCGGGCGGGGCAGTCAATCCCAGCGGACCCTGAAACACCAGAGTCTCTTTTGCGCGCACGAGCGAAGTTGACATGCTGAAAAGGACGAACAAATTGCGCGATTTGGAGTTCGATTTTGATGCCAGCGGGTATCGTATTTCGTATGCGCAAGGGACTGTGTGGAGCACTACTCATCATCGCCAGCAGTGTTTCCCACGCTTCCACATCCTTTTCCACAAGTTATCCACCCGATGGCTCGATTGGCAACTACAAAAAAATCCTGTTGATCCCTATCGACGATCGTCCAGCGACAGGACAATTTCCGGCCATGATCGGCGCTATAGCCGATGTCCGAGTGCAAACTCCTCCAGCATTTTTGTTGGGTCGTTTCTTGAATCCGGGTTCACCGGACGCACTCCTGGACTGGTTGGAATCACAAGATCTGCGACAATATTCCGCAATCGTTGCTAGCGCAGACATGATCGCCTACGGAGGGTTGATCGCTTCAAGAACCGGTACGACTTCTTTGGAATCAGCTAAGTCGCGAGCTGCTCGGTTTGAAGAGATTCGTAGTCGTTTCCCACAAACAAAGTGCTTCGTCTTCAGCAGTTTGATGCGGCTCGCCCCGACCGCGACGACAGAGAACAGGCCCTGGCGCGAGAACCTCGTTCGAACGGTCATCTCCCGCGAGAGATTCTTGAAGCGGCCGATGTGGGAGAACTTCGTGCCGTTTTTCACAAACTCCTCACGGTTGCCCGAGAAGATTCTTGCCGACTTTGACGCTGTTCGGGCACGAAACTTTGAATTCCAAACCTACTTGATGAACCGGACGAAGGCAGGGAGTTTTGACTTTTTGGTGCTCGGGCAGGACGATGCACAGCCCGAAGGTCCGCAGATCGCCGAGCAACAAAAGCTGCGATCTTTCAACAACGATCCGAATTCCTTGGATCGCATCTATTTTTGCGAAGGAATTGATCAGCACGCGAACGTTTTGGTGAGCCGAGCGATCCTTTCGACGATTGGGTGGAAACCACGCGTTCGTGTGGTCTACACGGATAACCAAGGGGCCGAACTTACTCCGACCTACGAAATCCGTCCACTCAAAGAGTCTGTGAATGAGCAGATCATCGCGAGTGGCGGCGAGATCGCCAAATCCGTCGAGGATTCAGATTATTCGCTGTACATCAACACTCCAAACCCGAGTCAATCCAGCTTTGCCACTTTCTCCGGGAACCTAGGCGAAGAACTCGAAATGGGATTCCCAGTGGCGGTGGCCGACGTCAATCTTGGCAAGACTGGCACCGGCGATCCGAACCTTTTTGACGCACTCACCCAAGGCGACCGGGCCATGAAATTGATTGGATACGCAGGCTGGAACACGGCGGGGAACACGATCGGAACCACCATTCCGATGGCGAATGTCTACCTGGCAGCAAGGCGATTACCCGTCGATCCGCTTCAGCGCGAACTAAACCAGAGAGCATTTTTGTTGCACCGGCTCGTGAACGACTTTGAGTACCACCGGTTCACGCGCCCGATGGCCTACGAATTCATCGACAACAACCCGCCCGCAACCCGAGAAGAGACGTATGGAGAGCGATTTGAATCCGTCAACCGACTGGTCCAACAAGATCTCTCACAGCGACTGAACCGAGTTTTTACTCAACAATTCCTCGGCAGGACTTTCTTTGCGGGTACTCGCCAATATGTGCTCGACGGGATCGATGCGGTCAGCGTCGATCTACCTTGGCCCCGTGCCTACGAAGTTCGGCTCGGATTCCAACTCCGTGCGCAAGAGGTCAAGCGCTAAGCCATGATTTCCAGGCTCATGGGTGAACTCCTTGAGGTCGGCGGGGGCCGGGCGGTCATCCTTTGTGGTGGCGTCGGCTACGAAGTGTTGTTGCCCGAATCGGCTCTGCATGCGCTGCCACCAATCGGAAACAGCACGAATATTTACACGCGTCAAATCGTGCGAGAAGACGCCTTGTTTCTCGTCGGATTTCTTTCGGAAGGGGATCGAAAACTATTCGATCTACTCTCGGATGTTAAGGGCTGCGGTCCGAAAATCTCCTTGCAAGTGATCAGCGATCTCGGAGCAGAATCGGCATTCGAATCGATCGCCACAGAAGACGCAAAGGCTCTGGCCAAAGCCACCGGAGTGGGGCCGAGGCTTGCAGAACGGATCATTCTCGAACTCAAAGACAAAGTTCGGCAGGTCGGATTCGAGCGAAAACTCGTTGGCGTTTCGACGAGCGGCAAGGCGGTGGTTGCGGCCGAGGACGATCTGGTTGAAGCACTGATGTCACTTGGGTATCGCCGCGCCGAGGCCGAAGCTGCTGCCTCACAAGTCTTGCCGAGCGAAGGGGACCTCAGTGAAAGATTACGCATCGCCTTGCGAGGGCTGACGAAGTAAACCACCATGTCACACGGCCGCGATAACAAGGAACTCGATCCGTTTCAACACGTCGTTGACCGGGCGCCAGATTTGTCGCTTCGTCCAAAGCGGCTTTCAGAGTTCATCGGCCAAACAAAGCTGAAGGAAAATCTCGCGATCTTTCTCAAGGCGGCTCAAGTTCGCCAGGAGCCGCTGGATCACCTCTTACTTTACGGTCCGCCCGGTCTAGGAAAGACGACCCTTGCTCACATCGTCGCTGCGGAGATGAACACGCTCATCCACGTCACCAGCGGACCCGCTATCGAGCGTCCGGGCGATCTTGTAGGGATTCTCACCAACCTCGAACCTGGGGCGGTCCTGTTCATCGACGAAATCCACCGACTTTCGCGACCGGTCGAAGAAATTCTATATCCAGCAATGGAGGATTCAAAGGTCGATATCATGATCGGCAAAGGACCCGCCGCGCGTTCGATCCGCCTCGAACTACCGCAATTCACGGTGATTGGTGCGACCACCCGACAAGGCTTGCTCACCGGCCCACTCCGCGATCGATTTGGGATCGTGATGCATTTCGCGTTTTACGATTCTGAAGCGCTGTTCGAGATCATCACGCGATCAGCAGGAATCTTGGGCTACTCAATCACTCCCGACGGAGCGCGGGAACTCGCAAAGCGTTCTCGGGGAACACCGAGAATCGCCAACCGCTTGCTGCGACGGGTGCGTGACTTTGCTCAGGTCGAGGGTCTCGTAGAGATCACTCACGCCTCATGCGAGCGCGCATTGAAAATGCTCGAAGTGGACTCCTGCGGACTAGACGAAGTCGACCGAATGATCCTCAAAACGATGATCGAAAAGTACAACGGCGGACCAGTGGGTTTGGAGACGATCGCGGCTTCCACGGGCGAGGATAGCGGCACCATCGAAGACGTTTATGAACCGTATTTGATGCAGATGGGATTTGTGCAGCGGACGCCACGAGGCCGGATGGTCACCGCCTCGGCGTATGCTCATCTGGGAATCCCGAAGCCGAAAACAGCGGCACCAGACACTCAAGGCGACCTCTTTTAGCCGTGCAACAATTGCAGGAATTCGCACCCGACTCGTTCTACCTTGATTCCGAAATGATGGGGCCGGGGCACATTGGCATTTCGCTCCTGCGCTCGGGCGGTGAATTCGCTATCGTCGATACTGCGATGGCGCCAGCTGCATCTCGAATCATCGATTCCATCCAGGCTCTTGGCGGCTCACCAGAGGCAGTCACCGCCATCTTTGTGACCCATGTGCATCTCGACCATGCTGGAGGCGCAGGAAGTCTTGCAGAGCTATGCCCGAACGCCAAGGTCATCGTTCATCCGCGAGGAGTCCGGCATATGGTTGACCCGAGTCGGCTCATCGAAGGCACGCGGGCAGTCTGGGGAGAACAGAATTACTCAAAGTTCTTTGGCGAAGTTCGACCTGTTCCAGAGCGACAAGCAGTCGAAGCCGATTTCAGCACTGAGGTTCGGTTCGGGGATCGCACATTTCAAATTTTCGATACTCCGGGCCACGCCAAACATCATTACTCGCTATTCGAACCCGCATCGGGAGTTCTCTTTCCGGGTGACACGCTCGGATTGGCCTATGATGGCCAATCGGTTTTCCCGTCGAGTAGTCCGGTCCAATTCGATCCGGATGCTCTAAAGGAATCTGTTCGGCTCTTCGCAAATCTAGGTGCTTGCTGCGCTGCCATCGCGCACTTCGGAATTCTCACCGACGTCGAAGGCGCCTGCGATCAAATGCTGACGCGCATCGATGGATTTGTGGACGCCTGCCAAAACTCCGATTCTGAAAATGAACTTAGGGAGAAGCTTTTGCAGCTTCTCCCCAGTTCGGTCCGGTCCATGTATGAGCTAGACGCTCAAATCAACGCACAGGGCTTGATGCACTGGAAGGCGTCTCAATAAGCCTTCGCGAAGATCACGCGCTGCTTTGACGGCTTGCCAGAAAACACGCACGTTCCTGGCTTAGCGTCGTCTGGATGGAGCGGCTGGAGCGGGATGCACCGAATCGTCGCCTTCGTGATCTCAGCGATTTTGTCTTCGGTTTCCTGAGTTCCGTCCCAATGCGCGATCACGAATCCGCTGCCGCCTTCGCCTTCGAACACCTTTGCGAACTCGTCCCATGTGTCCACGCGCTGAGTCATCTTTTCTCGTCGTTCGGTTGCGATTTGGAGCAGATTGTTCTGCGCGGATTCGAGGTAGTCGAGCACCGTGTTGCCAAGCTGATCAAAGCCAACAAACTCTTTACCTTCGGCATCTCGGCGCGAAACAGGGCAAGCCTGATTGTCGATATCTCGAGGACCGAGTTCGATGCGGATGCACGCTCCTTTCAGCTCCCAATCATTGAATTTGAATCCAGGTGAGAGGTTCTCCCTGTTGTCCACATGGACCCGGACCTTTTCGTCCTTCCAGCGCAAGCCTCGGAGCTCTCCGGCGATCCGGTTAGCTTCTTCCATGACACGCGGTCGATCTGCGTCCTTACCGATCGGTACGATCACAACCTGAATTGGCGCGATGCGAGGTGGAAGAACCAAACCCTTGTCGTCGGAATGCGCCATGATCAGCGTGCCGATAAGCCGTGTCGAAACGCCCCAGCTCGTGGCGTAAACGTATTCCAACTTACCGTCTCGGCTCTGGAATTTGACGTCAAATGCCTTAGCAAAATTCTGCCCGAGGTGGTGCGATGTGCCCGCTTGAATCGCACGGCCATCTTGAACCAACGCCTCGATGCAGTACGTGTGATCGGCTCCGGCAAACTTCTCGCCTTCCGACTTAACGCCGGTAATGACGGGTACGGCCAAGAACTCTTCAGCGAAAGTCTTGTACACGCCGAGCATCTTCATCGCCTCTTCTTCGGCCTCCTCGTAGGTTTCGTGCGCGGTATGACCTTCTTGCCACAAGAACTCCGCCGTGCGCAAGAAGAGCCGTGTGCGTCGTTCCCATCGGACCACGTTTGCCCACTGGTTAACGAGAATCGGCAGGTCGCGATAACTTTGAATCCAGTTTCGGTATGTGTTCCAGATGATCGTTTCGCTGGTCGGACGAATAATCAGTTCCTCTTCCAGCTTGGCCGTTGGGTCCACAATGACACCGCCACCGTTCGGATCGTTCATCAATCGGTAGTGGGTCACCACGGCACACTCTTTGGCAAATCCTTCGACGTGATCGGCTTCTTTGCTCAAGAATGACTTCGGGACAAACAAGGGGAAATAAGCGTTCTGATGCCCGGTGGCCTTGAACATGTCATCCAAGCCACGCTGCATGTGCTCCCAGATGGCGTAACCATGCGGCTTGATCACCATGCAACCGCGAACATCAGAGTGTTCGGCGAGCCCGGCCTTTTCGACAACGTCGTTGTACCAAGCGGAGTAGTCCTGCTCGCGGGGTGTAACGCCCAAATTGTTTGCCATAAGCCCTATTTTGGCATAGGCAAGGTCACTTTCGAACGATGCGAAGCTTCACCAGCTGGCTAGCCATCAGATTGCCGGACTCATCGTAGGCCTCTGCCCGCAGCAGATGATTGCCAGGCTCATAGTAATTTGGATCGATCATCATGCCCCAGTCGCGCTGAGAATCGCTGCTGAACAGCGGCTTCCCGTCAAATACAAACTTGACGAAACTGATGTCTGCATTGGCGTCAATCGCTACGCTGATTCGGGTCCTCTCAGAGATTTCCAAGCTTTTCGAAACTCGGACTGAATAGCGGCCCTCCTTTGAACCTGAATCCTGCGGTGCAGAGAGGAAGTAATCGTTTCGAATCGCCCGCCGATACGCTTCTAGCACTCTCGAATCGTGTAGCAGTGAGTAGTTATTATTTCGGCGGTGGGCTAGCGCCAAGTTGTTCGAACTGAAGTAGTTGATCGCCTTCACACGTGGAAAGTCGGTGCGAAGCGACTTATAAAGGTCCAAGATGTTATTCGCTGCAAAATAGCCCAGCGACCGGTTCTCGAGGGCAGAGAAGTGAGTCGTGGCGTACTCGCAGATCATGATCGGCTTGCGGTCGGCATATCGTTCATAGACCGGAGTCAACAGGTCCATCGGAGAAATGTCTTTCGCAGGGGCCATCGGGTCTTGATTGAAATAAGACACGTTGTACAGGTTCACACCAACCCAATCGACCTGATCGTCGCCCGGATAATACTCTTCGATGTTCTGAACGGGAAGCGCATAAGGACACCAAACCATCGCGACATTTGGCGCGTTGTCTCGCATGATTCGAGTGACCAAGCTCCACTTTTCTTTGTACAGAGTCGGATCGCCGTGATACTTCACCCAATCCCCGTTCATCTCGCTGGCAAATCGCAAGAAAACTCTGGTACCACTAAGCCGCAGGTCCTTGGCGAGTTGGAGGAGGTACTCATCCTCGTTCACCATTTCGAGGCCGTCATTGGGTTCCAACGCGATGTGAACAAACTTGTTTTGCGAAGCGAGATAGCGCAACCAATCGAGCGGAATAGGCCGGCCATACCCGAGGTAGAAGAAGTACATGGCATGGGGTTTGTCCACCCACTTCTCAAACTCGTCAGGACGTCTTCGATCAGCGTGATTCGAATCCTTGTAAATCTGCTTCAGGTTGGATTCGAGGTCAATGTAGGCACCCAAGTAGCAACCTCGCGTGGGTTCAAACTTGGCCAATCCGATTGGTTCCTCGCGCACTGGATTGGTTTTCTCGGCGAGGACATACAGCCGGGAAGGGTGAAGCGTTGGTTTGACTTCTGCAGACTTAGACAATTCCGAACGCACCAAGACGGCGCCCGCGACAACCACGAGAACCGCCAGCATCCATCGGAATGCTGCCCCTAACCCCATGCTACTTTCATTCCACATCCGGGTTCAATTCAACCACGACCGGAACGATAAAGTGCCCTAATCGAGTTTCTCGCCAAGTTCAGGCTCGGCGGCAAGGCCCGGGAACTCGGCCCTAGAATTCGCGCCCGTAATGTCGTTATCGGTGGCGACTCGTGCAATGATCTCGCCCATCATCGGAGCACTCACGCCTTCCCATCGGCCCTGAAGGATCCCGCGCTTGCCGATGTAGACCCAGGTCGGGCTCTGCTTAACCTTGTACGCCTGCGAAGTGCGGCGGTCTGGATCCGCAATAGTTGGCACTGGCAAATCGACCTTGGACTTCCAGGTATCAAACTCCGCAACACTAACTTGCGAGACGATCAGAACCTGTGCAGACTTCTCGCCGAGAGCGGATTGCAGGATTCCTGTCGCCTTGATCGCCTTGGCTTCGACGGCCCCTTCAGGACTTGTGAACAACACCACGAGAGGGCGATTCATCGTGATATCCAGCATGGAATAGTTTTGCTTGTCTTGGGCTTGACCTTGGAACGGTGGAGCCAGTTCGCCGGCCTCACTCCGCATAAGCGCACAACCCGAAATCATTCCGAGCCCGATCAACGCAATTGCAAATTTCTTCATGCTTGCTCCGTGGGGACCAGCCCCGAAAACGCGACGAGTAACCATCCCGTGATGAATGCAACACCTCCAAACGGTGTGATCATTCCCAACATTCTTGTCCCAGTTGCCGCCAAGGCATACAGTGAACCTGAAAAAAGCAAACAACCGACCAGAATCAAGGCAAATCCAGCGAAAGCCCGCTTCGGCACGGAGCACCGGTCGAGAAGCAATAAAATCAGTAATGCTCCAATGGCTTGAATCTGGTGATACTGGGCACCGGTGTGAAAGATCACCATCGATTCCGCAGGAACTTTCTCGCGAAGGCTGTGCGCGCCGAAGGCCCCGATCACGATCGAAAGTGCGACGTTGATGCCCGCCAAAGGCAATGCCCATTTGGGTGTCATTTCAAGGTAGAGGGTACCGAATTCTAAGCGGCTTCGGCGGAAGTCTTGGTCATTGATTGAAGCGCGTGAACAACCGAATCCGCAGTCTCTTTGTTCTTCTTGGCTTCGTTCATTTGGGCTTGGATGCTCTTGTACTTCTCTGAGTACTGTTCGTTGACCTGATCCACCCCTTCATCGGATCGCATTTTTGCGACCAAGTTTCGCCTGTTGAGCTCATTTTGTGCGGCCATTCGCCGCAGCCCGTCCACGATCGTGAAGATGATTCCTAGCGCAATCGGAACGCTAATGGACAGCAAGATAATCCGCCCCAACGAACTGCTCGGGCCAATAGCTCCCGCCATCCCCGAAACGAAGGTGAGCAGAATCGCATAAATCGCGAATCCGGCGCAGCCCATGCTCGATGCGAACATACAGCCGACTTGGGTTCGGTCGCTCGAAGTTGTCAGGCCGACTTCTTGGCGATTGATCGCCTCCGTAGTCTCGCGAGTGTAGCGCAACATGTTGATCTCGTGATCGCGCCAAGCCTTCAATTCTTCAAGCGATTTCGACGAATTCGTGATCTGAATCTGGTGAGATTCGGATTCGGTTTTGGCTTGCCGGATGCAGATCGAAAGTGTATCCATCGATAGCCGCTTGCACTCTTGGCGGCTGAACCATGCCACCAAAGCGTCGTTGGAATTCACCGCCTCTTCCAATTCTGCCAGCGGCCCAGTGACGGTCAACGGCGGTTCAAGGTGAACCCCGTGCTGTTCGCCTGTGCTTTGAATTCGATCCAGCAACGAGCGCCATTCCGCAACGTCTCGCTTTGCTTCACGGACCTGAACATCGGCAAATCGAATTGCGGACTTGTACCAATCTCCGGCTTGAGATGCTAGCTCGGCATCTCCAAGAAGGCTGAGAATTAATAGAGGGCTTGCCTCAAACGCTTCATCCAGCAAGGTCGGAAGCTCGCTCGTGTGATCCGAAAGGATCGTATACCGAACCATTTCTGCACAAGTCGAAAGGGTCTTTTCGGTTTGGTAGACCTTGAGCATGGTCTGGTACGCCGCTTCGTGCAATCCGCGCTGGGACTGTAAATGCGCGAGACAGCGACTTGACTCAATGAAAATTGCGTCGCGATACTTCGAGGTCTGAAGGGTGGCTTGAATGAACGCGGTGATCGCCGCTTCGGCGCAATTCTCCCGCATCATGTTCACATAGCCCTGCATCATCCAGGTGTATCCGTCACGCTGGCCGATCGGCTGCTCCAGCACTTCGCTAAGGCGACTCAGCGCCTCGTTGATCCACTGCTCTTTGTCTGCGGCAGATTCCGCCATGGCACGTTGGATCGCTTGTTCGCCGAACTGGCGCGCCTTCAAGATTCTCTCAGGCATGCTGTCCAGCCGCTGGACGCTGGCGAGCCGAAGTTCTTTGATTTGATGAGTGGCTTCGCTGGCAAGGGTGTCGATCTGGTCAGAAACAAACGCTGCCGTTCGACGCTGGCACGCACCATCCTGCTTGTCCGATTGCCCCGCATTGAGCACTCGGTTGAGACCTTGATGCAGCGGATGATCTTCGTTTCCAAACAAAGTGCGCATCGCCGATTCCGGCAATACCGAAATCACGCTATTGGCTTGATCGATCGCGCTAGAGATTTGCGCGGAGAAAAATCGCTCGAGATCTTCTTGGTGTGGAGCTAAATAGAATAGCCCCAGACGGTACTCCGCCTGAGTAAATAGTCTCGGTGCGCTATGCAATGACTCAGTCAGAAGATGGGAAACGTCAATGCTACGCATCAAACTCATCCTCCGATAAGGTCATAATCCTTTGCATGCTCCTTGACGGTAAGAAAGGTCTCGTCCTAAACGTGGTCAATAAGAATAGTATCGGTTGGGCAATAGCAGAAGCTGCAGTGTCCCACGGTGCAAAAGTGGGTGTTGGTGCCCAAAATGATCGATTGTTGGAGGCCGTCGAGAAGCTCACGGGCGATAATCCAGCCTATAAGAACTTTGTCGTCGACTTTACAGACGATGCCCAACTTGAAGCATTGGCAGAAGCCGTGAAGAAGGAATATGGCACGATTGACTTCGTGGTGCACTCTGCTGCCTACGCACCAAAAGAAGACCTTCAGGGACGATTTATCGAAACTTCGCGAAATGGATTTCAAATCGCAATGGACATTTCGGCGTATTCGCTGATCGGTCTTTGCCGCGTTTTGGAGCCATTGATCAATGACGGAGGTTCGGTGATGGCACTTTCTTATCTCGGTTCAACTCGCGCCGCGATGAACTACAACGTGATGGGCGTCGCGAAAGCCGCACTAGAATCCTCAGTGCGGTACCTCGCTTCGGACCTTGGTAAGCGTGATATCCGAGTGAATACTCTCTCACCTGGACCAATCAACACAGTCGCCGCGCGAGGCGTCAAGGACCTCACAAAAATGATCGATCACGTGATGGAAGTCGGACTTTTGCAAACTCCGTTCGGTCAGGCAGAAGTTGGAGGATCAGCGGTTTACCTGATGAGCGACCTCAGCAAGGGCGTCACCGGTCAGATCATCTTTATCGATAACGGCTATAACGTCGCCGCGCTGTAGCGGAGCAACAAAAAAAATGCGATTGCTCACCGTGCCCAATTGGTCCTTTGGGCGCGACAAAGATTTGTTGCGGATTTTTGAAGACCTCCTCACAGGCTGGGATTTGAAGGTCCACTTCTTGCAGTCAGACCTCGATCACAACCGAACGGTGAGCGCATTTTCCGGCGATCCAGAACTCGTCTTTGAGCGGCTGGAAAGGTTGGCAGAAGCTGCCTTCGAGCGAATCGACCTCAATCGGCACATTGGCGTTCACCCCAGAATCGGAGCCTTGGACGTCTGCCCATTCATCGTATTGGAGCCAGGTGCTTACCCGCTTGCATCCAAGATCGAATTGTTTGCCAAAAAGCTCGCCGACCGATTTGAATTGCCGATTTTTCTGTACGAGAAGTCTGAGCATGGAGTCCATCAGCGTGATCTTCCAGCATTGAGAAAAGGTGGCTTCGGATCGCTGCTCGCGCGAACGCTTGAACCGGATTTCGGCCCGAACGCCGCGCATCGATTTCTCGGCGCGACGGTGCTCGGTGAACGCGATTTTCTTATCGCGATGAACGTCAACTTCAAGGGCAATGACCTCGAAGTCGTGAAGGGAATTGCAAAAGCCATTCGCCGCTCGCGCGATTCTGGAGACGACCGCTTCGCTGGAGTGCGCGCGCTCGGATTTCCGCTTGCTTCGCGAAATCAGGTTCAACTTAGCCTAAACATCACTCAGCCGGACCTCGTTACACCCGATGAAATGATTCAATGGGCCTTGCAGCAGGCTCGCGGAGTCCGGCTCGCTCATGCGAAATCTGAACTCATCGGCGTCATCCGCCGGCGCGATTTGCCCGGCAGCCAATTCCTTCCCATCCACCCGTCACAGATCGTAGACTGAGTATCCTCTGGGACGAAATGGCACGTCGCGCGATCGTTTTGGTACTGGATGGATGCGGAGCAGGTGCGGCACCCGACGCTGCAGATTTTGGTGATTCGCAAGGCGTCTCTACGATCAAGAATGTCTGGAATGCCTGCAATGGTCTCAACTTGCCGAACTTGCGCAAAATCGGATTCCTGGAAGCGTGTGGCATCGACCAGCAGTCGGAGTTCGGTCAATTCGGTCGTCTGCAAGAGCTCTCAAAGGGCAAAGACAGCGTCACCGGCCACTGGGAGATGATGGGAATTTTGACGAAGACCCCGTTCCCAACCTATCCGAACGGATTCCCCGCAGAGATCATCGCCGAATTTGAGCGTCGCATCGGCACCAAAACGGTCGGAAACAAACCCGCGAGTGGGACCGCGATCTTGGACGAGCTCGGCGAAGAACACCTCAAAACTGGATTCCCGATCGTGTACACCAGCGCCGACAGCGTCTACCAAATCGCGTGTCACGAATCGGTCGTACCGATCGAAAAACTGCACGAGATGTGTGTGATTGCCAGAGAAATCTTGGTCGCGCCAAACCACGTCGCGCGGGTGATCGCTAGGCCGTTTGAAGGTGACAAGCCCGGAGAATTCAAGCGCACGGTACGCCGAAAGGACTTCCCACTCGCTCCACCGCATAACCTCGTCGACGAAATCGGCAATGTATTTGGGATCGGCGTCATCAGCGAGCTTTTCGGTGGACGAGGATTCCGAGAAGTCCACCGAACACAAAGCAATCCGGAGCATTTTGAGATGCTCAAAACCGCCATTGCTAGCGACGCCGAATTCATTTTCTGCAATTTTGAAGACTTCGACATGCTCTATGGCCATCGAAACGACCCGGCCGGATTTGGCAAGTGCTTAGAGCAGTTTGATGGCTATCTGGGTCAGATTTTGGCGATGCTACAGCCCGAAGATCTGCTCATCATCACCGCGGATCATGGCAACGACCCAACTGATGCCAGCACCGATCACTCCCGCGAATACGTTCCGGTTTGCCTCGTCGCAAACGGGCTTCCGCCTCGAAACTTGGGCGATGTACCGGGTATGACAGCCGTCGGAGCCACCGTCGCGAGCTGGCTAGGGAAGACCTGGAACGTCGGCACCGACTTGCTCGAATCGCACTGAACACCGGCAAACTTCCAGCGTCGTTCCGGTTATGCAAATCTCGGATGATCGAAGCAAACTGAGGCACGTCCTTCGCCGATTCGGCTTGGGCGCCAGCGAAGCCGAGCTTGACTTTTACGAGCCTAAGGGTTTCAAGGGCGCGGTCGAATACATGATCGAGGCCGCAATCACCCCTCCCAGCCTCGAAATCAACCCACGAGATTTTGCCAACAAGCAGGGCGCGGTGAACCTGCGCGTGATGCAGGGGCTTTGGTACATGCGGTTCCTGACAACCGAAAAGCCGCTGCAAGAAAAGATGGTGCTGTTTTGGCACAATCACTTCGCGACCAGTGCCGAAAAAGTGACCAATCCGGCTACCATGGCCAAGCAGATCGAGCTCTTCCGCACGATGGGGATGAGCAATTTCCGAGATCTGCTCCTCGCGGTTTCTCAAGACCCCGCGATGATCTTCTGGCTGGATAACCAGCTCAACGTCGTCGGAAAACCGAACGAGAACTTCGCCCGTGAAGTCATGGAGTTGTTCACCCTCGGCATCGGGCATTACACCGAAAAGGACATCCAAGAAGCAGCGCGAGCATTTACCGGATGGGGATACAGCCAGCGCGGACAGAACCGGCGGGACGATGTTCCACGACCGTTCGACAGCTTTGTTTTCAGCCCGAAACTGCACGACGACGGTCAGAAAACGATCTTTGGAAAGACTGGAAACTTCAACGGAGAAGAGGTGATCGACATGCTCTGCAAAAACCCGCAGACCGCGCGCTATCTCACCGAAAAGGCGTGGGCGTTCTTCGTCAGCAGCACCCCAAACAAGGCCGCGATCGATCGAATTTCGAAGGAGTTCTTCGATTCCGGGCTAGAAATCACCGTGCTGGTCCGGTCCATCATCAATTCGAAGGAGTTCTTCGCGCCAGAAGTCGTTGGCAAGCTCATCAAAACTCCGATTGACTTTGCAATCGACACCGCGCGGCAACTCGGCGCGGGCGGAATCATCAAGCAGTTGATGGCCGACGGCAAGGCGAACCCCGATGTGAACGAAGAGAACGGGCTCAATCGCGGATTGGTGCGCGCTCTATCGGGGCCAATCGCGGCGCATTCCAGCACAAAGAGCATGGGCATGGAGCTGATGTATCCGCCCGACGTGTCCGGCTGGGATTTCGGCGAATCTTGGATCAGCACCGGCACCATGATCGCCCGCATGAAATGGGCCGACAGCCTTTTCCCGGTTGGTGCACGCACCGGGCAGCCTCTTGGCGGCGCAAATCCGGCTCAACGCGCAGGGCTCATGCCGCTGGCGGCGTACCCGCTGTTCCAAGACGACCCCACTGCCGAGGGCATCGTCAAACGCCTCTGCTCGATCTACGATGTCGTGCTGTCGCGGGACAAAATGGAATCGCTGACCTCCGTCGCTGAGCAAGAACTCGGCTCAAGGCTGACCCTGCAAAACGCCAATCAAGTCGCCCGGCGCGTGTCGATGGGCATCTTCGCCAGCCCCGAATTCCAGTTCTGCTAACGCCCCGTGATTTAGGGAGCTTGTGGATGCAGAGGTCGAGCTTTGAGCGTATATGAGACATCCGTCAAGGCATAAAGTTTGAGCGCTTACTTCGAATGCCGAAGTTCAGTTGCAGAGGTTGGTGCAGGTTGACAAGTGCAATTGACGGCTAAAAACACCATGAAATCATTGGAGATTTCCAAAGGTCCGGTCGCGCTCCTGCTCGCAACATTCGCACAGATAGTGCTCTTTCTGATTATAAATACGAAGAGTCTTGATGCATGGGTGATCGGAATTTTGATATACTGTCGACAATACTACTCGGGAATGTTTCATGGAGGAAGGCAAAGAAAACTCAACGCCCGTTAAAGTGACCAAGCGATTCGTCGAACCACCTCCGATTGTCGGGCCATCGCTTTATTATTCGGTCGAGCAACGGCGGTACCTATTGAAGGTGAGTCTAGTATTCAACTTTGTAGCACTGTTCTTCCTGACTGGTGGCTTCTTCCTCAGACATCCTGGTCAGGGCGAAGAAATTTCGTTTAGAGCCACTCTCTTTCGTTTAACCGTGTACTCAATTGGGAATTTCTTCCTCTATCGGTATCTCCTCAAGGCTGATTACTCGGGTACCAAGAAATCCACCGTTCATCTGATCACAGCGGTCCAGATGGGAATCATTATTGCAAGCTTGTTCCATTGCGTGAGCTTGTTAACTGCGAGTATGACCGTTGCCGATTTAGGGCCCGGGAATAGTAGAGAAATCACCTACTTCTTCACAGGATTAGTCGGAGTTGGAGAGTACGCAGTCTATTACTTCATTGTTTGGCTGTTCTCAGAAAAATCAAACGTGCTAAATGAGCGTAATCCGAATTCAAGGCTCTAACTAAGAGGAAACAATGGCAAAGAATAGAGAAGTTGGCAGAAAATCTCGCATCCCTTCCGAGGTGTTAAAGCGCTTGTCAGGCCTGAAGAGCGAGGATGCTTCCGAGCGCGCAGCAATTGCCCTGATAGTATGCGATATCCGCTCACCTTGGAGTGCAGCTCACGTGTTTGAGGCTGTGATGCGCGAGGATGATAACTACACATTTTGTTCGATGCTGTATTCTCTAGCCGAAAATAGTCCGCTATCCGCGAGCCTCGCCGCACAGACATGCTTGAACTATCGAGACGCAGACAAGAAGTTCATTTGTATGGCGGTCGCTGTCGAATTAGGGCTGATGATTCCGGAAGCAGTCATTGAGAAATCATTCAATGGTGCAGATTGGGCATTGAAGCTCCTGCTGTTGACGTATTGTCTAAAGAGCAGCTATCTGGAACTGGCGACCAAGAATCTGGAAGGAAATTTCGATCACATTGTTTCTGAAGAATGGGAACCAATTTCCTCTGATCTGGATGTTAACATGGAAGCGGCATGGCTGACTTCCAGAGAATTCGCGAAGCGATATTTTGAGAATATCCAGTTTCAAATTTCGGCCTTCTGGGACGAAAGAGATGGGGAGAACTAGAACCGCAGTGGTGCGGCCACGGTAATATTGATAGTCTTTCTGCAATGTTAACTGGCAGGAGATCCAGTCAATGAGTGTTATTGGAATTTGTTTACTGATATTGGGTCAACCTCAGGCAATTCCGGAGCGATATGGTCTCTGTGTCATCGGTAATGAAGCAACTATAATTGACCGCCAAGCCAACGTGGTCAAGTTCTATTCCATAGGAAAATCTGGTGCAATTGAACAGTGGACCCACAAGGCAGCAGGTGGGATCCTTGTCGACGCGCTGCCCACTCCAACTGGAGTATCCGTGCTTGAGTTGAATGAAAACGGCGTGTTGCATAAGGGACGCCTTTCTAAGAGTGGCAAGTTGGCGGAGTCATTGGACAGTAGTCTTGAACTTCCCACTAATTTCGCACCATTTTTTGCGAAAGCAGTTACGTTGAGTGACGGAACGCTGATTTTTGTACTCGGGGAGGCAAAAGATAGCGGCAGCGTGCGTGGCCTCACCTACTTCTACCCAAATAATTCTCGAGATCAGAAGTTAAAGCCCTTTGAACGACAGAGCGCACCGATTGGGGCACCTTTAGCTACTATTCCAGGTGTTGGTGTACTCGGAGTTCATGAGTTTTCGAACTCACACGAATATTCGATGCCAATGCGTCAGAGAGTGGTACTTCCAAATTCTCAAAGGGACTGGATTCCGGTGTCTTGTTCTGACAAACGCAATCGCTGTTGGATTGCACAGGAAGGAGTTCTCACTTGGCAGTATCGCAGCTTTAAGGACGGGAAGCTCGCAGAAGTCGGAACACTGAAGTTCGATAATGTTGTAAAGAAATATCGCGAACAATTGCCTCTCTGCTACTTGGGAAGCAAGCAATTCGCCTACGTAGATAGTCGAGGTAGCGTCGTAGTAACACGTACAATGGAGATAAATCGCCTAGCTCCTGGGACTGAAATTGAAATTGTTCCGTAGCGGCAAGGGTTATTGAGGGGGTGAATGGTCGGGGCGACGGGATTTGAACCCATGACCTCTTACCCCCCAGATAAGCGCGCTACCGAGCTGCGCCACGCCCCGAGAACCCACAGGATACCCAAATTCGGGGGATGGTCCCGGTATTGGTTGAGTGGTTTAAGTGGAGACTTTGCTCGCCGCACCTCCCCGAGGCCACTCCCTCGCGCCGTCCGCTTCGCGTCCACCGCTCCGCCTCGGTGCGGCGATAGCTGGGAAGTGAGAAGAGAAGAGAAGAGTAGCCTCAAATCTTTGCCTAGGTGAGGAAATAGCTGGGAAACGAGAAGAGCAGGGCAGAGTTGCCCTAAAGGCATTGACTCGGTGCGGCAATTGGTGGCAAAAAGAAAAAAAGTGCAGCCCTCAAGGCGTAACCTCGGTGAGGCGATAGCTGGGAAAAGGGAAGAAGCTGCGGCCCTTAAGGCATTGCCTCAGTGCGGCCATTGGTAGCCAATGAGAGGAGGAATGCAGAGTAGAGCGTTGCCTCGTTACGGCGAGCAGGAGTAAGGTCAAAAGCAAATAGCCCTCGACCGCTACGGCGGAATCAGTCACAGCGGGCCTCAAGGCGAAAGTAGTCGCCAAAGGCAAAAATGGTGCGAAGTGGAGGTGGTGCCCAGGGTGGGACTCGAACCCACACGGTATTGCTACCAAAGGATTTTAAGTCCTCTGCGTCTACCATTCCGCCACCCGGGCAACAGCAAAATCTAGTATACCGGCGGGCACAAAACCAGGCTCAAACCATCACGATCATTTAGGGCTTGCAAACAGCGGCAAAGATCGAACATAATCTTGGGGCAATCCCACCGTACACGACTGGTGTAACAGCAGGAAGAAATCATGGCCAAGAAGAAAGGCGAAAAGCGCGAAATTATCCGGGTCGTTTGTACCGAAGATACGAAAACGTATTACACGACCACCAAGAACAAGCAGAACACACCAGAGCGACTTGAACTCAAAAAGTACAACCCGAATCTCCGAAAGGTGACCTTGTTCCGGGAGAAGAAGTAACATGCCGAATCCAAAACGACGTCATAGCCACCAGCGCACCGCAAAGCGCCGAACAAACTACATCGCAGTCCTCCCAGAGATCGATGTTAACAAGACTCAGGGAGGGGAAGCGTTCAAGCTGCGACACCACGCCACTCCAGAAGGGTATTACAAGGGTCGCAAGCTTCCTGGCTTCAAAGACGCCCAGTAATTCTGCTGGAATCTTCGAATTTAGAACTAGCCTCGGTTTCAATGACCGAGGCTAGTTTGTTTTGGATCAAGGCTTGATCACGGGAAGGTCGCCGTGCGCCTTCTTTCGATGTTCAATTTCGTGCATAAACGGCTCAAAATGCACGCTGACGGTCGCTTGCCCTAGCGCATTGCCTAATTCACCCTCGATCTCTTCAGCAAGGTCGTGAGCCTCCACAAAGGTCAAATTATCGTCAAGGAGCACATGCAGATCAATGTAGCGATTGCTCCCCACCGTGCGCGATCGGATGGCATGGAAACCTTTGACATTCGGGTGGGATTGCAGCGTGTTCACCAAAATCTCGCGCTCTTCGGGTGGGAGGGCGCCATCCATCAACTGGTGGACAATCACTCGAAGCTGCTTGATCGCGAGGAAAACGACGAGCACCATGAGCGCGATGGCACAGATCGGGTCCAACTGTTGAATCCCGGTGAGTCGGACCAAGATCAATCCCAGCAGCACACCTAGGCTGCTAAGCGTATCGCCTTGTAGATGTTGCACTTCACCCAGCAAAGCGGTCGAACCGGTTTTCTTGCTCACCGCTAGCAAATAGCGGCTCACGATGAAGTTCGCGATCGCCGCAAAACTCATCGCCGCAAGTCCCCAATCCACCTGAATCGGTTCGGGATGTTTTAGCCGCGCGATGGCTTGGGAGACGATAAAGCCTGCCGATCCCATGATCAGCACCATCTGGAATGCGCTCATCAAGACTTCTGCGCGGCCATGACCATAGGGGTGGTCCTCATCCGGAGGCCGGGCAGAAAACCGAACGGATTGTACGACGCCAAACGCAATCAGGACGTCCACCAGCGATTGGGTGGCTTCGGCCAGTACACTGACGGAACCCGTGGCCCATCCTGCGAGCAACTTCACCACAACGACAACGCTGGTGACGCACAAAGAGATTTTTGCGGCGCGCTCAGCCTGTATTGCTAGTGGCAAATGGTTGTCCATCGGCGTCTCTATAGTCGTACACTTTTAAGATACCTATGATCCTGGAACTGAGCGTTGAGAACATCGCGGTGATCGAAAAGGCCCAAATCGGCCTTGGTCCGGGTTTCACTGTTCTTACCGGCGAGACAGGAGCCGGTAAGTCACTGCTTGTCGATGCCATCGCACTCGCTCTTGGTGGCCGGGCCGATGCTGATCTGTTGCGGGCAGGCGCACAAAAAGGACCTGTTCACCTAGTCGCCACCATCACCAACAATCCTGCCGCCAGGGCATTGTGCGACGAACTTGGTGTTTCTCCCGAAGAAGACACCATCTTCATCGTCCGGGAGATCAGTTCCGAAGGGCGAAACGTGAGTCGCATCAACGGTAAAGCCCATCCCGTAAGTAGCGTCAAGCAGCTTGGGAGTGTGCTCGTCGACTTGCACGGTCAGCACGATCATCAAGCGTTGCTTGATCCGGTTCGGCACTTGGAATATCTCGATCTCTGGATCGGGGCACCGCTGCGACCATTGCTGGATGCTGTTGGCGCGGCCTACGACGAGTGGCACGAAACGCAAGAGAAGCTGAACACTTTGCGAAAAGCTGGCCGAGACCGCGAGCATCGGATTGATCTCCTTTCGCACCAGGTCAGCGAGCTGAGCGAAGCCGGCTTGAGAGTGGGTGAACTTGAAGAGCTTCAGGCGCAACTAGTCAAATCCAAGCATGCCGCCGCGATTTCGGAAGCGACTTACTCAGCGATTTCTGCGCTGGACGACGAAGAAATCAGCGCTTCTGGTCGGCTAGCGGAGGCAATCACAGGACTTCATTCGGTTCAAAAGTACGATGAAGACCTCGCTGAGATCGTATCGATTTTGGAATCTGCGGAGACACAGCTCAAAGAAGCGCTTCTCGAACTTCGGAATCACGCCGAAGAACTTGGCAGCGAATCTCAGGACGTCGAGGAAATCGCGGAAAGGCTGGACAAGGTCAAGCGAATCCTGCGGAAATATGGCGATGACGAGCAGTCGGCCCTAGATTTCTTAGCCGAGGCCGAGCAAGAACTCTCGCTGCTTTCCGATGCCGAATCGAGCGAGGTTGAACTACTTTCCCAGCTAAAGGTTCGGGAGCAAGCACTCAATGAAGCGTGCTCGAATCTCACCGAGCTTCGTACGCAGTCCGCGGCGAATTTTAGCGCGCTTGTCCAGAGCGAGATTCAGGAACTCGCCATGGCAAAAGCCAAGTTCGAGGTTGCCGTTTTGCCTTCGGCTCCGAGTCGGCTGGGCGCCGATAGTATCCAATTCATGTTCTCAGCGAACACGGGTGAGCCGATCAGAGCCTTGGACAAGATCGCCAGCGGCGGGGAAATGAGCCGCGTCATGCTCGCGCTAAAAGTCGCGCTGGCGGGGAAGGCTGGCGTGCCGACCTTGATCTTCGACGAGATCGACACCGGCTTAAGCGGATTTGCGGCTGCAGTTGTTGCCCGCAAGCTCAGCGAACTCAGCAAGCATTACCAAGTCGTGGCGATCAGCCACCTACCGCAATTGGCAGGCCGTGCGGACGTGCATTTTAAGATCGAAAAGAACGAGCGTGAAGAGCGCACGTTCACCGAGATTCGAAAGCTGGAAGGCGAGGAGCGCGTGCGCGAACTCGCACGGATGCTCGCCGGCGAAGAGATCGGAGAGATGGCTATCGCCAATGCCCGCGAACTCCTCGCCTCAACGTAGATCCTTAGTTAGACTTTTGCGCCCAGAGCTCTTCAAACCGCGTGATCAGCGATTCGATTACCGCAAAGCCGCCGTTCCAGAACTCTTCTTGTCGAAGGTCAACGCCGACGATTTCCATTAGCTCCTTAGGCGACTTTGAGCCTCCGAGAGTCAGCATCTGAATGTACTTGTCTTGGAAGCTTGGTCCTTCTTTGGCCGCCATTTGGTAAAGCGACATCGTCAGAAGCTCACCAAAAGAGTACGCGTAGACATAAAACGGTGCGAAGATGAAGTGGCCGATGTAGCTCCACCAATCTTTGTGTTGTGGCTCCATTTTCACGCTGTCGCCAAACATTCCTTGCAGCTCTTCTTGCCACAGCTCGCCGAATTCCTCGCCGCTGAGTTCGCCCTCGGTGCGGCGCATTTCGTGGCACTTTTGTTCGAATCGGAACATTGCTGCCTGCCGGAACACTGAGGCGAAAATGCCTTCAATCTTCTCTGCATAGAGCGCGAGTTGATCGTTTGTTTGCGCCTCGGAAACCAACCGTTCAAAGACGAGTTGCTCTCCAAAAATTGACGCGAGTTCCGCCAGCGGCAACGAACCGTGGAAGTTGAAGTACGACTGTGCTCGGCTGAGCGATGCATGAACGCCGTGTCCTAGTTCGTGCGCCAACGTCATGACATTGTCCATCTTGTTTAGATAGCTGAGCATGATTACGGGGTGCAGATCTGGGGTGATGTAGCTGCAGAATGCGCCTCCAGTCTTGCCTTGCCGTGGTTCAGCATCGATCCATCCCTTGTCGAAGAATTCAGATGCCCTCGCACCAATCTCTGGGCTAAACGCATTGAACGCATCCAGCACCATCTTTCGAGCAGAATCCCAATCGATCTGTTCTTCGCTCTCGAACAACGGCGCATACCGATCGATGTGGGTCAGTTCTGGCAGTCCAAGGATCTGGCGCTTGACTCGGTAATACCGAGCGACAAGCTCCTCATTCTTCTTGCAGAGCCGCATGACGAGGTCGACCGTCTCTTTGTCCAACTCGTTTGCCATATGGCGGCTGTGCTCGGCGTATGGCCTTGTGCGCAACTTGTCTTCGACGCGCTTGTCCAGCAGAACATTGTTGTAGATGTAAGTTAGAACGTGATTCAGCTCCTGTAGTCCCTTTGAGAATCCATCCGCCGCAGCACTTCGGACATCGCGGTTGGCGTCTCGGAGTTTGGCGAGAATCGAACTCTCGCTCATCAATTCTGTCTCGCCAGTTTTCGGGTTGACGAATTCGAACTGCTTGTTTGCGAGAACCTCGTCGTGGAGTCGTACCCAGGCGCGGATTCCGGTGTTCGCGGTTTCTTCCAGGATCACCTCTTCCTTTTCTGTGAGCATAAACGGTGTGGCCTCTCGGACTCGCTGCAGGAAGTGGTGGTACTTGGCGAGAATTGGATCTGCCAACAGGGCGTCAAACTTGTCCTTAGGAATCGCCTGGAGTTCCAAGTTACAGAAGATCAACTTGACTTGAACTTCCGATTCCTTCTCGCTCTGAGCTTGCATGAACGCGGTGATTTCCGGATTGTCTGCTTCAACCGCAAACATTAGGCTCGCAAACGAACCTGGCTTGGCCATTTGCATGTAAAGGTCTTCGAGTTCAGCAATCGCCGCCAGCAGTCCGTTTGAATCGAGGCTGGCCAGCTTTCCGCGATATTTGGCATCAAAATCATCAGCTCGCTTTTGTACTTCTGCCCAAGTCTGATCGATCTTTGGGTCATCCATCGAAGAGAAAAGGGCGTTCAGATTCCAGCGAACCTGTGGGGGAGCGATCTCGTTTGCGGTGCTCATACCCTTATTTTGAACCAAAATCGGCACAAATCACCTAAAGTTGTGATAACGATATAGTTACTTGATTCCGAAAATATGGAATGTACTAGGTACTGACCATGCGAAATCGCCGAGCTTTTACATTAGTTGAGATAATGATTGTCGTTCTCATTATCGGAATCTTGCTCGCGGTCGCTACTCCACAGTGGATCAAAGCTCGAGAAACCTCGCGAACGAAATCGTGCCTGAAGAACCTTCAGACGATTGAATCGGCTAAGACCAATTGGGCATTAGAGTACAAAATGCCAGAAACCTCGACGCCTACCGAAGGAGATATCGCACCGGAATTTGTCAAAGGCGCAATGCCCCTTTGCCCGAGCAGTGGAACCTATACAATCGGAGCAGTGAACGACGAACCCTCATGTTCGGTCCACGGCGTTCCTTCCGCGCTTATCCCGTAGACTCACTCAGAGCGGAGTGCATCGACCGGGTCCTTTCTAGCCGCATGGCTGGCAGGGATCAATCCAAACACGGTACCGATTAGCGTCGAGACTCCAATGCTGAAGGCGACCAGACCGAGACTGATTTCAGGCTTGATCACCGTGTATTGGGTCAGGATCGCCGACACCGTGTAAGAAATCGCCAGTCCAACCGCGCCTCCAGCCAGCGCAAGCAAGATCGCTTCAAACAGGAATTGGAAGAAGAGGTCCTTTCGGGTGGCACCGGTAGTCTTCCGCACTCCGATCTCTTTCGAGCGTTCATTGACGCTCATCAGCATCACCGTCATGATGCCGACTCCCCCCACGAAGAGCGCGATACCTGTCAACCCCGAAACCAAATAGGTCAGGATTTTCATCATGCGATAGATAAGCCCGAGCAGTTGCTCTTGGGTCAGAACGCTGTATTGCTGATAGTCGAGCTGCTTGCCAAGCGTGGATTCAATCGCCGGAACGAGTTGTTTCGGATCGGCCTCAGGGGCGGTCTGCACCATGATTCGATCTACCTGAGCATTCGAGTTCTTCTGCTTAAAGCTCTCCCACGGAATGTAGAGCACATTTTGAAAGCTCGCCATGCTGAAGAGGCTATTTTCCGCGCTCTTGTCTTCTGTCACGCCGATAATCTCGTACGACTGACCGTTGACGAGCACTGATTTGCCGATCGCCTTCTTATCCGGGAATAGCTCATCGGCGGCGATGCTGCCGATCACGCAAATGGGTTGATTTCCATCCGTTGTCGCATACAATCTGCCTTCGCGCAGCTTGACTTCATGCATCGAAAACCAGGATTGCTGTGCGGCAATCACCACCGGATACGACTCTTTCTTGCCGTATCTAACTCCGCCACCGACAAAGGTCAAAAGCGAGGTGTCGATGACGCCTGATATGGACTTCAGTGAAGCCGCATTCTCTTTGGTGAGATAGCTCTGGCCTCCAAGATTTGGATTGAAGCTGAATGCACTCGGATCAACTCGTGCTGGGAGGACGATCACGACGTTGACTCCGAGGGACTTGATCTGCCCTGCGATGTCCGTCTGCACTCCGCGTCCGACTCCGATTAGCAAGGTGATCGCAACAACGGCAACCATGATTCCGGTGGCGGTGAGCGTGGCACGCTGCCACTGTTCTCGTAGCCCGCGCGCTGCCTCGGCCAAATTGATCCACGCTCGCTTCACGTTGAGGTTCAACGTTGATTTGCAGGAGTTAGTTGCCAACAAAAAAATAACACCCCGAAGCAGAGCTTCGAGGTGTTATCAATCGAACAAGTGAGTTTAGTTGCCTGACTTCGATTCAACGCCGGATGGCGCTTCAGTGCTACCTTCAGCTGGCAGACCACCGATAACAGGCTTTGGATCTTCTTGACCCTCAGCAAGAGGTGCTGGTTTTGTATCCTTGGAGGAGTACTCAGACGAACTTTCGCCGCCTTGGCATCCCGCCATTAACATTCCCGCGAGAAGAACCAAACCAAAAAGAACCTTCTTCATTATTCGGCACCTGCCCGCACGTACTGCGACCAGAGCGAGCCGTTGACATCAGCAGGGCCCATCACGGTCATGAAGTCGAGGTACTTCGCGTGGCCGTCAGCCATAACGCAGTGCAAGTAACCCGAGTCGATTGGCACAACACCCTTACCTGGGCAGCTCAATCGCGCATAGTTGATGTATGGGCTTGGGCTGCGTCGGCATCGCATGTCGTGTCGACCAATTGGACCGAGTGTGACGTTACGAACGTCATCGTAGGAGGCCAAATAATAGTTGAAGGTGTTGTTGATAACCGTCGCACCGCCAGATGCGCCGAGGTAAACGCCCCACCATTCTGGTCCGGTTGCTTCGGTGATCATCGCAGTCTTGGATGGGTTTCCAACATCGCTACTAGAAGCCGAAGGTGCTCCACTCTGTGCAAACACTGGAGTGTAACCGTTGTCAGGGAATGCACCCAACAAGCCGTTCCACTTCACTGCTCGGCTCCAGTAATAGCTATCCGAGAAGTTCTGAACACCAAAAATCTGTCCGCGTGGCGGAATACCGTAGTTGATGTACAAGTGCTTTCGGGCTGGGCTTGGGTTGTTGTACGGAGTGAACGCGTAGCAGAAGAACAGATCTCGAGTCTTGATGTACGGCCGTACAGTGTCGTGCCAAGACAACACCGAGTAGTTGCCCGCCGTGTTGCGATAGAAAACTTCGTCGTTGGTGAACGTAGATCGCACAAAAGCGAGAGGGAAGAGGTCATCGTTATCGGCCTGGTAGGCGATGTTGGCGATGCCCAATTGCTTCATTTGAGAAAGTTCAGCAACCCGTCGTGCCTGTTCTCGAGCACGGGCAAACACTGGGAAGAGAATTGCAGCCAAGATCGCAATGATAGCAATCACGACCAAAAGCTCGATCAGCGTGAAGCCAAACCTCCTATTAGATTTAGGATTTACATGGAAAAATGCCATACGACATTTTAACAATAAAATCTGCAAACGTACGGGGAAATCAGAACTTTTTTTGATTAAACCGGCAGAAGCTTAAGATTTGAGTTCACCAACGACTTTCCATTCTTGACATAAAAGTCAAATTCTTCTGGAAATACCTTGATGGCTCCCGCCACAGGCCACGCCGCCGCATCTCCCAGGCCGCAGAAACTGCGACCATCAATCTGCTTGGTGATGTCCATCAGCAATTCAACGTCGCCTTCTTGGCCGTTGCCTTCAACGATTCTTTCGAGAATTTGGAGCATCCATTTGGTGCCTTCTCGGCAAGGGGTGCACTTGCCACAACTCTCGTTGGCATAAAACAGTGCCGTTCGCCAGATGAACTGCACGATGCACGTTTTGTCATTGAGGAACATGCAACCGCCAGAGCCCACCATTGAACCCGCATCCCACATCTCTTCATAACCAATCACTGCCTTGTTGACCTGATCGGCATTCATGATAGGTACGCTGGATCCGCCAGGCACACATGCCTTCAAAGATCCGCCTTTCATTCCACCGCTCATTTCGAGCAGTTCGGCCAAAGTTGTTCCGAACTCGATTTCGTAGTTTCCGGGCTTATTGACATGACCACTCACGCTGAAAATTTTGGTGCCACGACTATTCTTGGTGGAAGCACCAAGCGTTGCGTACCATGCGCCGCCCTTATTGACGATGAATGGGGCACAGCAGTACGTTTCGACGTTGTTGATCAGGGTTGGGCTATCCCAAAGTCCAGATATCGTTGGGAGCGGCACGTGTGGGAACTTGAGCCGCGGCATTCCGCGCTCACCCATGATGCTGGACATTAGCGCGCTTTCTTCGCCGCATTCGTATGATCCCGCACCGAGGTGGATATAAAGATCGAAATTCTTGCCTGATCCCAAAATGTTTTGGCCGAGATATCCATTAGCGTAGGCTTCGTCAATAGCCGCGCGAAGGGCCTTTGCAGCGTCCAAGAACTCGCCTCGAATGTAAATGAATCCGACATCGCCACCAGTTGCCATCGCCGCTAGGGTCATTCCCTCGACCAGCAAGAACGGTGTGGCTTCCATCAATTGCTTGTCTTTGAAGGTTCCTGGTTCGCCCTCGTCAGCGTTGCAAACGATATAGTGCTTTTTGCCGTGCGATTTGTCCTTTGGCAATCCGTTCCACTTGATCCAAGTAGGGAATCCGGCGCCGCCACGACCTCGCAATCCGCTGGCCTTCACTTCATCGATGATCGACTGGGCAGGTATACCAATCGCCTTTTTTAGCGCAGAATAGCCACCCTTTGCCAGATAACCCTTCAGGGTCTTAAATTCTGGGTCGTGTGCGTGTTCGAAAAGCAGTTTGTATTCAGCCATGATTTTATGCTTCAGAAATCTTTGAATTAACCAGTTGCGTCTACTTTCAGTCGGCCCCGCTTTGCGGCGGTCGGCGTCGGATTGGTCGTTGGGGAAGTTGGCTCGGTTAGAGGCCCTGTCTGGACCTTGACGATGCAATCAGCCATTTGAGTGACTGTGTTTACGTCCGAAGTGCGGAGTTGTTCGATCAATCGATCCACGTAGGCTTCGTCAACTGGACCGTGGTATTGATCGCCGACCTGGAGAACTGGTGCGCGATCACAAGCATTAAGGCATTCCACTTCGTGTAGGGTGAACATGCCATCTTCGGTGGTCTCACCAAAATTGATGCCGAGTTTCTTCTTGATGTACTGGGCTAAGGGATAAACACCACAGACCTGGCAGCTGAGACAAGTGCAAACCTCGATCATGTGTTGACCAACGGCGTGCTTGGTGTTATACATCGAATAAAACGTCGCTACGCCTTCTACCTCCGCATAGCTTCGCTCGAGTCGATAGGCGACTTCAGCGATGGCCTCACCGGAGAGATAACCGTTGTATTCGCGTTGGGCAATCCAGAGCCCAGGCAAAATCGCACTCTTCTTGTCTGGATAGTGAGTGAGAAGTTGGTTCAGCTCAGCAATCGCAAGATCGCTAAATTGGAGCTGGAGTTCGTCCGCACGCGGCGGCCTCGGGCGCTCGTTCACACTGCCTAGTTGCACAAACTCACTCATGGTGAACGATAAGAATACCCGTCTAGCCCCATTTGCTTGCGCGTGGGACTCGACTTCTGAGGCCAGATTCGGGTACCTTTCGCCCGTTATGCCAAAGGTAAAGAAGGCCGCACTTGTCCGGGGTGGCAAATTGAATTACGGACAACGCCGAATGAAGAAGAAAGCTCGAGCCGCAGGCAAGAAGTAATCTCTATTCACTCGCGATTATCGATCGATTTCGCCAAGCACGATGTCGATCGAGCCAATGATCGCAATTACGTCTGAAATCAACCTTCCGACCGCAAGCACCTCCAGCGACTTCAAATTCATGAAGCTGGAGGGTCTTTCGTGCCAACGATACGGCCGATTTGTCCCGTCGGAGACCATGTAGAACCCGAGTTCGCCCTTGCTTCCTTCGATTCCGGCGTAGGCCTCACCTACTGGAGGGTGGAAGCCTTCCGTCCAAAGCTTGAAGTGGTGGATCAAGGACTCCATGCTGGTGTCCAGTTCCTCTCGCGGTGGCGGAACCACCTTGCGGTCGCTCGTGTTCCAAGGACCTTCCGGCAGATTGTCGAGCGCTTGGCGGAGAATTTTGCAACTCTCTTTCATCTCGGCGATGCGCACCAAGAACCGGTCGTAAACGTCGCCATGCTCCCCGACTGGGATATTGAAATCAAAATCTTCGTAGCTGCAGTACGGGTTGCTCTTTCTGAGGTCCCACGCCACGCCACTCGCCCTTGCTATTGGGCCGCTGCAGCCGAGTTCTAGTGCCTGCTGCGCAGTGAGCACGCCTACACCTTGTGTGCGCTCCATCCAAATCGGATTTTCGACCAGAAGGTCTTCCACGACGCCGAGCTCCTTGGGGAAGTCAGCGAGGAACTTGTTGAGCTTCGCCTCGAACCCTTCGGGCATGTCTCCGCGCAGTCCGCCCGGGACGATCCAGCTCGGCATCATACGCACGCCAGAGAACATCTCAAACATGTCGAGGATGTACTCACGCTGTTGCATGATGTAGAAGAACGGAGTCATTGCTCCGAGGTCCAGAGCGTGTGTGCCGAACCAAACGCAGTGGCTGGCGATTCGGCTCAATTCTGCAAGAATCACCCGCAGATACTGTCCGCGCTTTGGAATCTCGATGCCGAGCAGTTTTTCGACCGCCAATGCGTGAGCCAAATTGTTGCCGTTAGCATTCAGGTAGTCCATGCGGTCGGTCATCACCACGCATTTGGAATACTGCTGGTACTCGGCTTCTTTTTCCATGCCAGTGTGCAAGTAGCCGATCACGCAGCGGCATTGCACGATGGTTTCGCCGTCAAGTTCGCAAATCACGCGGAGAACGCCATGCGTCGATGGGTGCTGTGGCCCCATGTTGACGATCATGGTGTTTTCACCGGTGCGCTCAAACACGTTCTCGGTTGACGGCATGAAAGATTGCGTTGACATGAACGATAGGAGTTTACACAAAAAACGGGAGGCTCATTTGAGCCTCCCGCAACTTTCTTGATATGTAACGGACTTTAGTCCAAAGTCATTTGCTTTGAGTCTGAACCGGTGTTACCCTTATCGACTCCGTGCTCGGTTGTCTGACCGGCACCTGCGTTAGCAGCATCCTGCTTAGGAGTGTTATCGCAAGCGGCCAAGAAGGCAACGGCAATGATTCCAAGAACGATGAACTTAGCTGTTTTCATATTTTAGAATTGGTTTGATGGGTTGAACGCTGGTGGCGTGTTGATACCCGTCAAGACGGTCGAGGTCTTTCCAAGATAGAAGTACGATCGAGTGTCTTGAGCCTTTGCAGACGAGTCAGTTCCAACGAAGGTCGACTTACCGTCTGGCACCGAGAAGGTTGTGGCAGTCGCCGGGATGATACCGGTTCGGCCAAGGTTAGCTCGGGTGGTAGCTGTGACAGGAGCCGAGTAGGCTTCGCCTGGGTTCGGATTGTAAGTTGCGCCTGGGATCCATCGAACAACGGTGGAAAGTGGGCTGTCAACGAACATGAACCAGCAATCGAAGTTACCGGATTCAACAGCCAAGCAGGTTTGAGAAGGATTCTCAATCGAGCTGAGCGACATCGAAGGAGCTGGGTAAGCCCAACCGGTGTAGATGGCGTCCGAGTTCATACCAGCGATACCATCGTATCGGATTGGTGGTCGGCCAGCAAATGTAGTTTGGAAGTAACCCTGAGTTCGGATGGTTGCGTTTTGGTTAGCCGCAGCGCGACCTGGCATACCGATGTACTGCAATCGCTTCCAAGTTTGGTCGCCGCCCGAAGATGGTCGAGGTCGCTTGATGTTGAGCAGGATGTCCCAGTTCTTGATGTATGGCTGGGTCAAGTCTTGCCAAGCAAGGTCAGCAGTTGAAGTCGAGCTCAATGCTGGGCTCATGACGTCGTCGTTGTCGCCGGCGTACATGATTTGGCCAGTTGCGCCCTGCTTCATCTGAGCGAGGAGCTGTGCATTCTTAGCGGATTCTCGAGCCTGAGCGAACACAGGGAAGAGGATGGCAGCCAGAATTGCGATGATCGCGATAACGACCAAGAGTTCAATAAGGGTAAACGCTTTTCGCATTTTCATTTTATGATTCCTTCAAATCGGGGTTCTCCCGACTTGTCTTTTTTTCCATTTCTACCGTCACTGCGAACTCGACGAGAAAGGAGATCAAAGTCAAGCGAATGTGATATCCGACTATGACTGCTTGATTGAATGAATGACCAAGATCACCACTCCATTCGGCGTCCGCAATATTCAGCTTTCACGGAAGAGTCCTAATCATTCGTTAACACGAACTCATAGGTGGGGATATCTTACGATATCTTGCCCCGAACTGCAAGGCCCGAGCCAAGTTTTCCACCACTTTTTTGAAAAATAATGGAACTCTCAGCCCAGTGAAGGCGGTACGTCACGTTGACCTGCCGTTCTCTAACTCTTGGACGGAGTAGCGCGAACGTCTGTTCCAGAATATTTTGTCAGCGACCGCTGACGTCTGTGGAACCTGTTCGGCCTTCAAAGCTCTCACCGGCGTGAGGGCGCATCATATCTTCCACGGCTGGGCCGCGGGTGTTCTGATCGAATTCCACATCTTCGCCGCCAAGAGGAAACTCTTTGCGCAGCGGGAAGCCAACCCAATCGTCAGGAAGCAGGAACCGTTCGCCTGGAATCGGCTCGTTTCCTTCGAACATCACACCAAACAAATCTTGGATTTCGCGCTCTGGATACTCCGCACCAAGAAAAACGGTTTTCGCCGTTGGCACTTTCTGGCCATCGTCCACGCCGATCTTGATGAAAATCCGCGAGAAATCGTTGAGCGACAACAGGTTATAAACGACTTCGAAGCGCTCAGTCAGGTCGCGCTCGTGAGTCCAAGTAGAGTAGTCCACGCCTACGCACTCACAGAAATAGCTGTAGCCGAGTGCTGGGTCTTCCTTCAAAAATTTCAGGACATCGCGGATCGACTCTCGCTCGACGCAAACAAAAGTGTCGCCTCGGTACTCCTTGACTTTGAGCACCTTAGGGCCAAATTTGGTCTTGATCGCTTCAGCGGTCTTCGTTGCAGACATCTTAGTTGCCGCCTCCGACCGAAACAGGATTCGACTTTATCGCCGGTTCAAAAACCTCAACCACTTCGTCGCGATCGACGAGCGTGCCCATCTTCGCAGAGTCGAGCGATGCTTCTTCGTCCCAGTTGATCGCATCAACCTTCAGAACGTACCAATCGCCGATCACCCAGAGCGCCATGTAAACCATCACCGCCCAGAAGCTAAAAATCTGGAAACTAAGATCAGCTTGAGGCGAGCCCATGCCTGGATTCACAAAAACGGTCAACCAACTCCAGATGAAAACGACTTCAATGTCGAACAGGATGAACAACATCGCGACCAAATAGAACTTGATCGGGAATCGTTCTCGGGCGGAACCGATAGGAGCCACGCCGCACTCATACGGCGACGCCTTAAAAGGGGTGACTTTCTTCGGGCCAAGAACCCAGCTCAAAGTCACCATCGCGGCGCAAATCGTTGCGGCAACCGCGACCAAAATCAGGACAGGCGTAAAGTCTCCCATGCGCTTAGCTTCATTCTACACCGACGAACGAGAACTTTTTCGCGATGGTGAAAAAATGCGGAGAGGTTGAAAGGAGAGTAAAGTACCTCCCCGCGAGTGTTGTGCCAATTTGTCCTTGTCTCCCACAACCAACTTTTTGAGTCAGTATCGCAAGGATCTCGTTTGGCGTTTTCCCCATACTACACGGAAATTTCATTTCTGGGGGAATGCCTGACAAAAATTGCAGGAAAATTGTCAACTTTGGGGAGTGATTCAGTTCGGATCGTTGTTACCATCAATCGTCGCGGGGAGGATTGGTATACTGCCCGAGTTTCTACATCGGCTTTCTATTTGGGATGCCAGCAATTTTACGGGAGGTGCTCCAAGAATTGGGAGTTGCCATTAAAACCACTCAGCTAACTAAAACTTACAAAACGAAAAACGGCGCAGTCAACGTTGTAGATGGCATTGACTTGCACGTCGAAGAAGGTGAAATCTTCGGCTTCCTCGGCCCGAACGGCGCCGGGAAGACAACGACGATTAAGATCCTTTTGGGAATCATCGACCAGACCGCAGGAGAAGCTGAAGTGCTCGGTTCGGAACCTACCGACACCCGAACGCACTATAACATCAGCTACCTCCCCGAGAAGCCGTACTACTACGAGCACATGACCGGGATCGAAATCCTGCGATTCTACGGCTCGCTGTTTGGCATCAAGGACGAGGCTAAGTTCAACATGCTTCTCGAAAAGGTCAACCTCGCTGAGGCTGGGCACAAGACGATTTCACAGTATTCGAAAGGAATGCAGCAGCGAATCGGTCTGGCTCAGAGCCTGCTGAACGATCCAAAGTTGCTGTTCCTCGATGAGCCGACCGCCGGTCTCGACCCGATCGCGCACATCGAAATCCGCGACCTCATTTTGAACTTTAGGAATGAAGGCAAAACCGTTTTCATTTCGAGTCACGAGCTGAGCGACGTTGAGCGAATCTGCGACCGAGTGGCGATCATTGTCAAGGGCAAAATCAAGGCACAAGGTCGTCTGGATGAGTTGCTCAAAGGCGGCCGAATTGAAATTCAAGCCACCGACGTGAATCAGGAATTGGCAAGCAAAATTACCGGGGAGGATGTCAGTGTACAGTTCTCGCACGGCACGTTGCTCGTCGACATGCCAGACAACCAGAGTCCGAATGCAGTGATCGATTCGATCCTCTCCAGCAAGGGCAAAATGGTGAGCGTCATCCCTCGCCGAAAGCGACTGGAAGACCTCTTTGTAGAAACCGTTCGAAACGTGGGAGCAAACTCATGAGAGCCATTTTTTCAATCGCATCCACCACTGTCGGTGAAGCTGTAAGGCGACGAGTCCTTTTGGTGATTCTGCTCATCGGTCTCGTGTTCTTGGTGGTGGCCCCAGGTCTAAACATCTTGACACCACGCCAAGAGCGCACCGTTCTGATCGGTTTGACCCTTGGTGTGATCCAGCTCACTTCTGCGCTCATTGCGATCGTACTGACGGTCTACATGATCCCGAATGAGATTGAACGCCGTACGATTTACACGATCTTGTGTAAGCCGGTGCAACGATGGCAGTTCCTCGTGGGCAAGTACCTAGGCGCGGTAGCCGCACTGGGGCTGATGATTGGCCTGATGTCGATCGTGCTCATCATCACGTTCATTATCGCGCAGCAAGAACGAAATCCGGCGAAGATCGCCGAACTCGTGAAGGCACCGTTCATGTACTTCTTCCAAATGAGCCTATTGGCGGCGGTGGCGATCTTGTTTAGCACGTTTGTGACTCCGCTGGTCAACATCTTCCTGACTTCCGGAATGTATATGCTCGGGACCCTGTTCAGCCCATTCTTCCAGACCATGGTCGAATCGGATGGGGTGAATCAAGGCACAAAGGTTTTGGCAAAGATCATCCACTTCGTCCTGCCAAACTTCTCGACCTTCAACATTCAAAACCCGATCATCAACCCGGGGCAGGTGATTGCTGATGAACGCGCCTACATGATGACTTCGATTGCTTACGCATTGATTTACATCGTGGTGTTGCTCGTCACGGCGGCACTGGTGTTCGATCATCGCGAGGTGTAATTCACGACCATGAAGCTCAATCGACCATTGTTGTGGGCCTCACTCGGCGGACTTCTGCTCGCTCAGGGTGCGCTGAATCAGGGCTTTTTGTTCCCGCGATGGAAGACCAATTACGCCTCGAAAACGATCGGCGTGAGTGGCGGACTGTCGCCGGACCAACTCCTGGCCACCCTCGCGGGATTCCGCGAGATGGTTGCCGGTCTGCTTTGGGTGCGCGCCGACTCGTTCTTTGATTCGGGGAACTACGATGCGATCCTTCCGATCATTCGGTTGGTGACCATCCTCGACCCGAAGCAGCGCGACGTCTACGCGACCGGAATTTGGCACATCGCCTACAACTTCACCGACGAAGAATCCCGTTCTGATCGTCGGTACATTCCATCTGCGCTGGCCCTCGGGGCAGAAGGCGCCCGGAACAATCCGGAAACCTACGAACTGTTCTTCGAAACCGGCTGGACTTGGTACCACAAGGTGGATGACCTCTATCCGAAGGCTGTGGAATGGCTGGAAAAGGCGAAGGCTGTGCCAGACATCCCGCCTGCCCGCGGCAACGTGCTCGGTATGGCGTACCAACGCAACGGTCAGCCTGATAAGGCTTTGGCGCACTACTATGCCCAGTACGATGCGGCTGTCCAAGAAATCGAGAAGACAAAGGAACTCACTTTTGGCCTTCGCCAGCAGCGCGATACAGTTGAAGGAAACCTCGACAACACGATTGTGCGAATGGCTCAGCGGGGCGTATTTGGGCGCGCAAAGGGCACCAAACCGCCGATTCCATACGACACCGATCCTCCGTTCGACACCGGATTCAGCGTTCAAGTTCAGGTGATCGCTCCCAAGCGACTTCTGATCCGTGGAACATGGAACGTCCGACCGATTGGTACCCGCGTTCGAGTGGTGCTGAAAGACAAGGATTATCCAAACGGGATTCCCGCTGGGATGCAATGGGATGCGGTCGATGCCATCTCGCTGGATCCACCGCGCGACCTGACGTACATGCAGGATGCGTTGTTTGTTCGCAACCAGATGTTCCGACGAGAAGTGGACATGAGTAAGGACCCGACGATGTACCCGTTCACGAAGGACAATTACACGATCGAGTTCTACTACAACCCACGGAGCGCTCCACCGCACATCCAAGACAAATTTGGATACAGCGGGGAAGGGATGACCGACAAGAACTTCTTGCGGACGGACATCCGGCCCGGTCAACGCGTGGTCTACACCTCGCTCAATTTGACTAAGGCTCAGATCAATCGCACCGGAGAATGGCGAGATCGAACTCCAATCATTCAAACCCAAAACTTTGTCGAGAGCGACCGCCTGAGAAAGGATCAAAACATCATCCAAGTACCTGGGCTTCGAAGTCAACCAACGACTCCTCAAGGCAATCCAAACAAGACCGAATCTCTAAGAAATTCGCAGTAACAGTTGGGCGTCGACCTGGCAGGGTGCTACAATATCAGCAGCCTGCCGGGAACCGTGCGGCAGCAGGTTGGTGAACCCCGCCAGGACCGGAAGGTAGCAACGGTAAGTCGATTCTCTGTGCGATACGTTATTCCCGGCGCCCACTCTTTTTTTGATCTTTGAATCCATGAGCCACGTGGCCCTCTACCGCAAATATCGATCGCAGACATTCGGCGATTTGGTGGGTCAAGAACACGTGGTTCGAACCTTGCAAAACTCGATTAAGCAAGGGAATTTCAGTCATTCTTATCTATTCACCGGCCCCCGAGGAACGGGCAAGACCTCCACTGCTAGATTGCTTGCCAAGGCGCTCAACTGCGAGAAGTCTACAAACGGCGAACCTTGCAACGAGTGTGAAATCTGCGTTTCGATCACGGAAGGGCATTGCCTCGATGTCATCGAGATGGACGCCGCCAGCGAAGCGGGCGTCGATGATGTTCGACAACGAATTGTCGATGTTGTCGAATATCGCCCAGCCGTCGCGAAGCTCAAGGTCTTCATCATCGACGAAGTTCACGATCTCAGCGCGAAGGCGTTTGATGCGCTCCTCAAAACGGTCGAAGAGCCGCCAGCGCACATCGTTTTTATCCTGGCGACTACCGAATTGCACAAGGTCCCGCCGACGATTCAGTCTCGATGCCAGAAGTATCAATTCAATCGCGCGAGCTTGAACGACTTAATTGCCCGAATTGAGCATGTCCTTCAGGCAGAGGGGTTCGAATACGATGCTAACGCTGTCGCCCTAATTGCGAAGATGGCCGATGGCGGTTTTCGAGATGCGCTCTCGCTCCTCGAGCAAACCCTGATCACCGTCGATGGCAAACTTAGCGTCCAGCACGTGATCGACCAATTGGGATTGATCCCAGATGAAGTGATCGACAACCTTCTGATTGCAACGTTCCATCACGAACCGGCGAAGATTCTCGAGACAACTGACTCGATTTTTCGCACTAGCCGTGATCCGCTTTCCATTCTGCAAGGGATGCTCTCGCGGCTTGCCGAACTCACTCGCTCGAACTACGGTATCCAGATCGGTGGCACTGGGGAGTCGACTCAAGAGTCGGCGATGAAATCCACAGCGACCCAAATCGGAGCAGATAATTTGATCACCTTCCGCGAGAAAGTCGCTTACGCGATTTCAGACATCAAGGATGTCAGCCTGCCCAGGCTTTGGCTAGAATCCGTGCTGCTCGGCATGTTCGCTCCGAACAATCAGCCTCGCCAAATCGCCGCCACACCTTCGGTTCCAGCAACTGTTGCGCCGGCTCAGGTTATCGAGCACGCCGTGGCTCAGCCCGCAGAGCCCAAGCCAGATGCGGTCAGTGAGCCGGCAACGCCTCGCTATGAGCCAGCCACCCCGACGGGCGATCCGCTCACCGATCAAGCTCAATCCATCTGGGGCGAAGTGGTCAACGCGCTCAGTGCTAGTTCCAAAACTGCCGCTGCTCGGTTGCAAAAGACCTCTGTTGGGGCCGTCAATTCTGAATCGGTGACCATTGAATTCAACCTCGAAATGGAACGCGATCGGGTTGTCGGCGCGCCAAAGCTGGTCGGCGCGATCCAAACGGAATGGAACGCACGGCGTGGCGCACTTCCCGAGCTGCTTCAATTTGAACTAAAAAAAAATGATCGTGTGAGGGCTGTTGACGATCCCGTCTCGGCGGTAGAATTGCCAGCAGAAGGTCCTCGGCTCGCAAGTCTTGTTGAGGAAGTATTTAAGGATTTTTGAACGATGAAATTGCCTAAAGGATTTGGTGGTCAAGGTTTTGCTGGTGCGCTTGCGCAGGCTCAAGAAGCGATGAGCAAGGCCAAGAATCTTGATCAAGAACTCGCTAGTGAAACTGTCAAAGTGGAGCAAAACGGAATCGTGGTCGTGTTTGATGGTCGAGGCGAACCTCAGTCGCTCAAAATCGATCCAAATCTGATCGACCCAAGTGATGTCGACGGGTTGGAGTCTGCGCTTGTGGCCGCCTTGCGATTGGCATACGAGCGAGCTAATGATCTCCGAACAAAGCGAACACAGGAAATCATGCCCAACATCCCTGGGCTCGATCAACTGGGATTCTAAGCGTTGGCGTTTGCTCGGCCCCTTGGCGAACTGATCGCCCAGTTAGAAAAGCTCCCTGGAATAGGACCAAAAATGGCCCAACGGCTGGCGTTTCATTTGGTCCGCCAACCTGAAGAGGATGTGCTACGGCTTAGCCAGGCACTCGTACACGCCAAGCAAGCGCTCAAACTCTGTGAGATCTGCCAGAACATCTCGGAAGGGCAGAACTGTCCGATTTGTAGCGATCCTCGTCGCGATTCTGCACAGATTTGCGTCGTCGCCGAACCGCGTGATGTGGCGGCAGTTGAGCGCATCAACGAATACCACGGACGCTTCCATGTTCTTCACGGCTTGATGTCTCCGATGGACGGGATCGGACCGGAGCAAATCAAGATAAGGGAGTTGCTCGCTCGGTGCGGCGGCGAGATCAGCGAAGTGATCATCGCAACCAATCCGACAATCGAAGGGGATGCCACCGCTCTTTATATCGCCAAGCTGATCAAGCCGCTTGATGTGAAGGTCACCCGGCTAGCATTCGGAATGCCAGTGGGTGGCGAACTCGACTACGCCGATTCCGCCACCCTCCACAGCGCTCTAGAGTATCGCCGCGAACTTTAAGCCAGCTTCGCCTTGAGCCAATGTCGTCGGCGAGGTCGAAGCGCTCGGGCCACCATCTCACACAGCACTCCGACGATCGCAATGAGCCCACTGCCGACAATCGCCATTGGAATGACCCTTTGGAGCACGCGCACCATGCTCGGTGTGTCTAGCAGAGCTTGAAGCCTTACGCCCTCCGATCGATGAGTGCTCGCTGCATCCAAAAGTTGCGGTCGCAGCCGGTTGACGATAGAATTCAGATCCTTCTCAATCAGTTTCTCCGGTAGCTTCTGAGTGATCAGCTCGATCTTTGGTGCCGAGCTGAGCTTTGCCGCTGCCAAATCTTCTGCGCTCAACGAACTTACCGGGCCGAGTCCAGTAGGAACGGTCATGAACTCCGCTGTCGATAGCGATCGGTTGTCAAAGTTCGCCTTTGCAGATTCAAGTGTTCGTAGGTTGGCTCCGGCGAGTTCGCTCATCGAAGCATGAACTCGAATCGCCGTTTGCGCCTTGTCCAAATCCCACTCGGTATCGCCGACATAGACGTGCCGGGTTCCCTGGTGGAACGCCAGTGAAACGGACGCGACAACCATCAGCCCTCCGAAGATTCGCCAATTGACCTGTTTCAATAACCCGGAACCGATCAACAAGGCCAAGCCTCCCCAGAACAATCCAAATCCGAACAGCGGATGGAATTGTGCGTCGGTCAACAACGCTGCGAAAAGCATCGAGCCTGCCATCACCGCGGCCCCACCGTAAACCAACTGCTTACCAAACTTGAGTTTACGGCCACTCGTATTCCGAGCCAATTCTTCAGCCGCAATCTTTTCTGCACTTCCGATGGCTTCGAGCGCGGCCAATTCCGCCTCTTCGATCGACATCCCTTTTGCCGTGCGTTCCTGTACCGCATCTTGCAAATGGCATTCGATTTCTGAAAGAAGTTCGTGCAACCTTTCGGCGGACACAATCCCGCGCAATAACCCATCCAATTCGACGAGATACCAATGAGTGAACTTAGGCACGAGCGACCTCCTTCGTCCCATTCAAAACTCGGGATACGTTCTCAGCAAAGTTCTGCCATTGGTTCAGCTGCTTCTGAAGTTCCGCCAAACCACTTTCAGTGATCGAGTAGGTTTTTCGAGCTGGCTTGCCCTCCTGCAGTTCCCATTCTGCGGTGATCAAGCCTGATTCTTCCAATCGGTGCAAAGCCGGATAGAGTTGTCCTTCGCTGAACTTGAGCGACTCTTGGCTGCCAGACTTGATGCGCTTGCTGATCGCATAGCCATGTCCAGGCTGTTCTCTGAGTGAGGCAAGAATTAGCGCCTCGATTCCACCCTTAAATGTCATAGATGTTCCTCAACAGTATCTATACATCAGAAATTGAGTTATGTCTAAAACATAGGTACATAGACCTACAAAAAGCCCCTTCTGCCAATGGCAGAAGGGGCATTGCTCACGAAATTTGAATTATCGCTTTCGTCGGCGAGCTAGTGCCGCCAAGCCGGCGACTATGGCAGTCATCGTGCCTGGTTCTGGAACCGCTTGGATGTTGTCGAACCCAACGGACGCAACAACTCTTGTACCGTTCGCATCCAAGTTCACCGCGTGTCGAATCATGATCCGATCCACATTCTGATAAGAAGTTGACCAATCGCTCGACCCGGCAACCAATGTCATCGTGCCGCTATTCATAGCCAGGAACACACTCTGCCAGTTGGATCCCCCAGCCACATCGAACGAATTGGTGCTTGTCCAGATATTGCCTGAAGCATCAAATAGTACTGCTCGAAGGTTCATTGTAGTCGTGCCGAAATTCTTGAAATCGAACTTAAGACCCGAAACTCCGGCTGACTCATAATCACCAACCCATTCGGAATTCAGGTTGTATGTCGCCATTCGCGAACCCGATCCGCTGCTGCCAGAGGAGTTGACATGGTAATAATTGTCGCTTGCTCCACCAGGGCCGCCACCTGTCACCGAGCGATCTGGTCCGCCGGACCAGCCTTCCGTCAGTCCGGATGTGAAGGTATCGACATCAAACATTGTGATGGCCTGTGCACCAAGGCTAGCGCAAGCTGTAGCCAAGACCAGCGAGGACTTTAGTACAAACAATTTCATGTGTCTGACGTTATTATGCGACGAATTTCATGCCAATCCAAATCGGATGCAGAAACCTGTCAAAAATACGGTTATCGCAAGGCCGTATACTTGCCGTGAACAATGAAGATTTTGGTGATCGGCAAAGGTGGAAGGGAACACGCACTAGCCTGGAAATTGGCCCAAGAAGCCGAAGTTTGGGTGACGCCCGGCAATCCCCTGATCAGCAAAGAGATTCCCTGTTTTGATGTCAAGGAAACCGATTTTGCGGGACTGATCGCCCTTTGTGGGAGATTGCAGCCAGACCTCATTGTTGTTGGCCCGGAAGACCCTCTCGTCAACGGTCTCGCCGATTTTCTGACCAAAGATGGATTCAATGTGTTTGGCCCCCGGCAAGGTGGCGCGTCGTTGGAAGGAAGTAAGGCCTTTTCGAAGCAAGTGATGATCGAAGCAGGAGTTCCAACCGGCGAATCTGGCACTTTTCGCGACGCTGAACTCGCGGCTGACTACGCACGAGCGAGATTCGATGCTGGAAAGCAGGTCGTCGTCAAGGCATCCGGAAATGCCCTGGGAAAGGGTGTGTTCGTCTGTTCGACCCTCGATGAAGCCGAAGATGCCATTGGCGCGATGTTGGTCGAGAGAGCCTTCGGTGAGGCCGGCGATGAAATTGTGATTGAAGATCGCCTCATCGGACGAGAATTTTCTCTGTTGACCGTCGTTGGCGATCATGGATTCTTTAGCCTGCCGGTGGCTCAGGACTACAAGCGCGCGCTGGACAACGACCGAGGCCCAAACACGGGTGGAATGGGCACCTATTCGCCTTGCGATTGGGCTCAGCCGTACGTGGAGCAAGTAGAACAATCCATCGTGGCGCCAACGGTCAATTGGCTGAAATCACGAGGAGTGGAATACCGCGGAGTACTGTTCTCTGGCATCATGGTCCAAGACGGCCAGCCATATTGCCTCGAATTCAACGTCCGATTTGGTGACCCTGAAACCCAGTCTGTTCTCCGCCGAATTGGGCCTGGATTTGCGAATCTACTGCTCGAATCGGCAACTGGTAAGCCTCTAACTTCGGTGCCGATCTTGCAAAACGCGGCGGTCTCTGTGGTCCTCGCCAGTCAAGGCTATCCTGGCAGAATCGCAAAGGGCAAGCCGATCACGATCGACAAAATGCCAGAGGGGGTGAAGGTTTTTGGGTCCGGAATCGGAGACCAGAATGGTCAACTCGTGACTGATGGAGGCCGTGTGATCACTATTTCCGCCGAAGCCAAAACAGTCGAGGAAGCGCGAAAACTCGCCTATCTCGCCGCTGAAAGTATTGACTTCGAAGGAAAGCAGTTCCGCTCGGATATTGCCGCAATTTAAAGCTGCGCATCGAACTGCACGGTGCCGTCCAGACTCAAAATCTGCCGACGCACCAATGCGCCCATCGGTGTGAGCCACTGGCGAGTGCGATTGTTCGTCGGCACGTCGAGTGTCTCGGTGAGAAACAGCTCGCCCTCCTTTCCAACAAAACGCGTCAACCGCTTTGATCGCCCTGAGGTGAGAACATCGGGCTGATAATACAGAACTTCATCACCCAGAATCGGCTGACTAGTGATCCACCAAACCGCAGAAGCTTCCAGGATGTCTTCGCGCTGAAACCCTTCAAAGATCGCGCTCGCCGATTCGCCATTGAACGTGATGCGAGTGCCCAGCCAATTGCATTCCATTGTCTTGTCGCCGGTCGAATGGATCATAAGCATGCCATCAGGCGAATAGAGCTTCTCATGGCTCGTGACCGTTGAGCCGATCTGCAGCCGCTCGTTGACTTCGATCAACCCACCCAAGCCGAGCGTCGTGACCCGTTCAAGAGTGCCCTTCGCAGGAATCGTCACCTGCAAAAGCTGGCGATGAGATTCTCCCAACAACCAGGGCGTAAATTCAACCATCAAGGTGCCTTGGGTGCGAACCGCAGATGGTGTTTGAGGTCAAAAATCTCGTCTACCTCGGCCGCACTCAGCCGGGCCACCACGTCGGGATCGTTGGAGACGCTGGTGCGATAATCCTCGCCTTCCCAAGACTTCGCCGCATTGCGCTGAGCGACTTTGTATGCCGCTTCCCGGCTCATCCCTGCTTTGATCAATGCGACCATCACATGCTCGCTGAAAACCAGATCTCCCATCTGCCGAAGGTTCCGCGCCATGTTCTCTGGCATGACCACCAAACCAGAGAGGATCTTGTTGAGCCGCCCAATCATAAAGTCCACCAACTGGAAGGAATCCGGAAGGACAATCCGTTCCAGCGAGGAGTTGGATAGGTCGCGTTCGTGCCAGGTCATGATACTTTCGAGCATCGCCATGGCATTGCCGCGCACGACTCGCGCCAAGCCGCAGATGGTCTCGCTGTTCCAAGGATTGCGCTTGTGAGGCATCGCACTGCTACCGGTCTGGCCCTTCGCAAACTCTTCTTGGACTTCCAAAATCTCAGTTCGCTGGAGGTTGCGAAGTTCGGTCGCGACGCGCTCCAGCGACCCAGCGCAAACGGCGAGCGTCGCCAAAACATTCGCATGACGATCTCTGCTGACGATCTGGGTGCTGCTCGGATCTGCGGTGAGCCCAAGAGATTCACAAATCTTCGATTCAAGAGCCGGAGAAACGTGGGCATGGATTCCCACCGGTCCGCTGATTTTGCCAACCGCGATCTCGGTGCGAGCCGATTCCAACCGCAAAATCGAGCGCTTGATTTCCTCATGCCAACCTTGGCACTTATGCCCAAAAGTCACCGGCTCTGCATGAATCCCGTGTGTGCGACCAATACAGGCAATGTCCCCATGGCTTTTCCAAAGACTAAGGATCGAGGACTCCAGCTTGCCGAGGGATTCGATGAGCACCGTGCAAGAATCGCGCATCATCATCCCCAGGCTGGTGTCGATCACATCGTAGCTGGTGACCCCGAAATGAACCCATCGTGCAGGAGTGTTCTCCGGGCTGAATCCGCCACCCACCGTGATTGCTTCGCTGACGCACCGCACAAAGGCCATCAAGTCGTGCCGAGTTTCAAGCTCAATTTCGTCGCAGCGCTCGATCGTGAAGGAGCCAAATTTCTCGATAGCCGCGATGTCCTCAGCTGGGATCACACCTTCGTTCGCGTACCCTTTACAAATCGCCACTTCGACATCAAACCAGCGCTGGTACTTGGCTTGTCGACTCCAAATCTGGCTCATGGCCGGCGTGCAATAGCGATCAATCATGCTGGGGAAAGGGTACCGCAAATGAAATTGGGGCAAGCCATCGGCTTGCCCCAAGATGATGTTCAGAAGAGGATCAACCTCTTGGTGGTTCTGCGCCTATTTGAACTGGATTACCACCAGGTCCAAACTCTGGGAATAGAACTCGGAACTGCATAGCGAGCACGACATACAGAATCGGCAGAGTCACTAATAGTCCGACGCAGCAAGCAAAAACACCGAGGCCACTTGCCAGAGCTGCAACAAAGTACAACCCGAACATATTCCAAGCATGTGGCTTCATGCGATCAAACGAGAGCCGGATCGAATCCCCAGGTTGCAGATTGCCTTCCGTCACCAACACGTTTGTGAAGAGCAAATTTCCGGTGAGATAGATTCCTGGGACGATACAGCAGGCAAAACCGATGGCAAGCATGAAGTACGTAATCAAACTTGTGATCATGTTCGGAATCAGGTTTCGGAATGGAACAAACATCTGACCAAAATCCGCGGCGTTGCCATCCAGTTGGTGCAACACAAACCGAATAAATCCTGCTGCAAGCACGCCCGTAAATGCAAACTGGATGATGTAGCTGACCAACATGATGATGATAAAGCTTGCCGAAACGCCTCTTGTAGCCACTTCTGGACCTGAATTGCCAGTCGCGAGCTGAAGAATTGTTCCGGGAATCGCGGTCGCATAACTCAGAACCATGAACAAGATCGACGCCACAGCCCACTGACCAAAGTTGGTTTTGATCATTTCCCAGGCTTTGCCAATGAACTCGAAATAGACGCCCAGTGGGTAGCCTGGTACCCCTCCACCTTGGGGTCCTCTCGGATAATTTGAATATACAGGGGGTTCCATAACTAGAATTCCTCAAGCGAAGGGACGAGGTTACCGCGAGGATAGGCTCAAATTGCTCAGATCGAATTGAAAAATCGAATCACGTGCTCGCTCAGTTCAGGAAGCCCATCGTGGCCGTAGTCAGGATAAATCAGAGTTTCTTTGGGAGCCACGACCTTGTTGTACGCCGCGAACTGGGTGCTCGGAGGACAAATCGCGTCCATCAGTCCGACCGCCCATAGGGATGGGCATTTGATCCGAGACGCCAAGTGCTGAACATCGATGTATCCCAGTCTTTCGAACACTTCGTCCTTTCGCTTGTGCAGCGGATCCTGAATCTTGAAGAACTGCTTGATCTCGTTGTAGGCGTCCTTCGCGAGGTCCATCTCCCACACGCGCAAATAGTCGCTCAAGAACGGATACACAGGTACGCAAGCGCGGATCAGTTCGGGAGCGAGCGCCGCGCAAGCGACCGTTAAGCCGCCGCCCTGACTCGCACCGTGCGCAAAAATCCGCGATGGATCGATGCCTTCGATTGACGCCGCAACTCGGGCGGTTTGGACCGTATCCAAAAACGCTCCGCGATAGAAAAGCTTATCTGGATGATCTGTCAATCCGCGAACAATGTGCCCCGAAACCGTATTGCCATCCACCGAGAGCGGGTCGGTGCTGAGACCGCCTTGCCCCCGTACGTCCGGAGCAAGCACCGCATATCCCGCCGCCGACCAAGCCGCCAAAGTGAACCAGTCCGGAGACTTCCAATGGTAGCCGTGGAAGAACACGATGCAGGGAACAGGCTGATCGGTCCACCTTGGCCGCATGAACTTGGCATGGATTATTGCGCCGCCGACACCATCGAACCAAACATCCTGAGCGAGCGCCGAAGGAAACGGTGCATTGACCGGCTCGAACCTCGGCGAAGGATCGCAAGTATCCAACTCGGCAATCGCACGCCGCCAATAGTCGTCAAAATCTGCCGGCCGAGGGTTGCGCCCTGGGTACTCCAGCAGTTTCTCAAGAGGAAGATCAACGAGCGGCATTGAGGTTAAAAGGAAGGTTTTGGAACGCCAAGCTGTAGGTCGTTTCGTTCAGATAGCGCAGGTTCAATCCCTTCGCCCTGTCCGCGTTCCAGGTGCGACTGAGCGTGCCAGAATTCGTCGCGATGCAATAGCCGCTGAACCCGCCAAAGCTCGGCACTAACGAGAAATACTGATCGACACGCTCGAACACCGTGAGATACTCGGCCTTCGCGTTTTCAAGACTGTATGGGCAGAAAATGTGATTATCGGCCTGAGTGACCACCATCCCGCCAGGTGTCAGAAGCTTGGCGCAATCCGTAAAGAACTCGCGGGTAAACAGCATCTCGCTGATTTCGCCATCCTCCTCTTCATAGGTATCGGTGGAGTCCATCACGATCAAATCATAGGGGCCACGACCGGGTTGTTTCACAAACGGGAACGCGTCCTCGACATACAGCGTCAGTCGAGGGTCTTCGAAACAGCCTTGGTTCAAGAACGGAAGTTGTGCCCTGCTGGCATCGATCACGCCCATGTCGATTTCCACCATATCGATCTCCAGCCCAGGATGCTTGAGCAGTTCGCGCACCACTCCGCCATCGCCGCCACCGACAATCAGAGCCCGCTTCGGCGAAGCCATATTCAGCAGCGGGATGTGCACCAAAGATTCGTGGTACGCCGATTCATCGAGTTCGGCGAGCTGGATATGCCCGTCCAAAAGTAGCATCCGCCCAAAGCATTCGGTGTCGATGATCTCGATCAGCTGGAAATCGCTCTGATGCCGATGAAGCACTTCCTTGACTTCAACACTCATCGAATACAGGTGGCTACGAATAGGATAAGTTAGAACTTGTCCGGATTCAACGGGCATAAGGAAAAGGGTACCACGCGCAGAGTACAATACGAAATCGACAGTGTGGAGCGATGGCAGAGTGGTCGATCGCGGCGGTCTTGAAAACCGTTGACCGAAAGGTCCGGGGGTTCGAATCCCTCTCGCTCCGCCATCCTTATCTGCTTCGTTTCTTTCTTCTTCGGGCCAGGAGTAGACCGACGATCCCAACACCCATCACCGCGAACTCGGAAGGTTCTGGGACTGGGGTGTAGAGAGTGTTGTAATACGTAGTGGAACCGAGCCTGTATCCGCCCACGATCTCTCGGTTATCGTTGATCT
>JAFLBD010000004.1 GCA_017303935.1 Armatimonadota bacterium
GCATTGGCTAGCAGCTGCTCGTTCGGCGGCGGCGTCGTCCAAGGCTACGGCAACCAGTCGGGCCGATTTGGTGGCACATTCTTCGGCGAAGGTTCGGGCGACATGTATGTCCAACGGTTCGCAGTTGACCTCAGCAACAGCATGCCATTCAACGCAGTTGTCGGCCGAATTGGCTCGCAAACTGCAAACCCATACGTGTTTAAGCGAAAGGATAATTCTCCTTACTTCGACAACTCGCGATGGGACGATGGCAACTGGACCGTTGACGGTGCTCTCGTTAGCTTCAAGGTTGGCCAAGGTTCGCTCTCGATCCTCGGTGGCCGAAACAACGACCGATTGACCAACAACGGCGTTGAATTGCAACCAGTTCTGAACGACAGCAGCACTCTCGTCCAAGACACTCTTGGCGCAGAAGCTAAGTTCAACCTCGGTGCAAATGCTAACCTCAGCGCAGCCTACTTCATGCACTTCTTGACCGGTAACGGTACAAGTGCAACCGGTGGTGCTGACCGACTCGAAGTGTTTGGCGCAGGCCTCAACTACAACCTCGGTGGTGGACTCACTGCTGGTGTCAACTATGCTTCTTCTGCATTGAAGAATCAAGGTTCGACCGTTGCAGATGACAACAACACTGCTCTTGCAGTTGAACTGGGCTACGGCACAGACAAGTGGGGCCTCGTCGGTGGTTACCACCGAATCGATCGAGACTTCATGAGCGCAGGTTCTTGGTACCGAATCGGCACCAACTACTCGCCAATGAACGTCGAAGATTGGATGGTTAAGGGCTGGTTCAAGCTCGGAACCAACGGTAAGATCACCGCTTCCTACATGGACGGCGAGAACGTTCGATCGGCTGAGTCGGCTTCGCCAACTGCAGCAATCAACAACTTCGAGTACACCAGCTTCAAGGCTGATCTGGATTACACCGTTTGGGGTAACTGGAACCTGTTGCTTGGTTACGAATCGGTTGACCTCGATGGTTCGCGAACTCCATTCTTGAGCACGACTACTAACTACAGTATCGAGCAAAAGTGGACCAGCCTTGGCCTCTCGTACAACATGAGCAGCAACAGCATGTTCAAGGTTCTGTACCAGTACGGCGATGTCAAGAACGGCCGAGCATGGGGCGCAGGTCCTTCGGGCAACTACAAGGGTCACATCTTGACCAGCCAGATCTCGATCAAGTTCTAACTTGATTTAGAATCTGAACTTAACCCCGTTCCAGAAAATTTCTGGGGCGGGGTTTTTTGTTGATCACGGTACACTACAACTAACATATGGCAAAGGAAGTGGAGTACCTCACCGTCCAAGATCACCTTTGGATCAATCTGCAAGTCGCTGGCAAGAAGAGTCGATTCAAGTTCGCGGCGCTTGAAGAAGCGGTCTATTATCAATACGCCTATGGACGGAGCACCAACGTTCTCGCGCAGGCAGCAAAGTACGCCACTGGTTTCGCCAAGAAGGCACCTTTTGACACCGCCAACCTTGAGACCGGATTCGTGGGATTACTCACCTTCTTGACTCTAAACGGGTACCAAGTCAAGCTCGCCGACAAGGACGCTGGCGCATTTTTCGAGTCATTACTGGCCTCGCCGCTGACTGCCGAGCAAGAGATTTCCAGAGTCGCCAAATGGCACGATGATGATGACCATCACGTCTCCGTAAAAGAGGCTGCGATGGCCGTTATGGATCGTTACAGTCGAACTCTAAAGAAGCTCGGCGAACTCACCGCTGTGTCATAGAAATTCGCGCGGGTCGGCAAACTTGCCCTTGATCGCAGTTGCTGCTGCGGTGATAGGGCTGACCAAGTGTGTCCGGCTCCCCGGCCCTTGGCGACCTTCATATGGACGGTTGCTCGTGCTGGCAGAGCGCTCTGTTGGCCGGAGGATGTCGCCGTTCATGCCAAGGCACATGCTGCATCCAGCATGGTGCCATTCAAATCCCGCTGACTTGAAGATTTCGTCCAGCCCTTCTTGCTCCGCAAGTTTCTTGACTGCCTCACTCCCAGGGACCACCATCGCCCGAACTCCAGAGGCGACTCTTTGGCCCTTTAGGATTCCAGCTGCTTCTCGGAGGTCTTCGATGCGCGAATTCGTGCACGAACCAATGAAAACCGTGTTGACGGCAATCTCGGACAGTGACTGACCAGATTTCAGCCCCATATAAGCAAGAGCCTTGGCTTCGGCAGCGTCCGTTGGCTCTGGGATGACGCCGTTTACGTCAATGGTCATTGCGGGCGTCGTCCCCCATGAAACTTGCGGCACAAGTCTGTCGACGTCAATCTCTTCAAGCCGATCGTAGGTCGCGCCTTCATCGGTGGCGAGTTGGCGCGATTGTTCCACCATCCGATCGAAGTCCGCACCTTTGGGAGCGTACGGCCGATCTTCAGCGGCAATATATTCGAATGTGATCTCGTCTGGTGCAATCATGCCGGCTCTGGCACCCATTTCAATGGACATGTTGCACATCGTCATTCGTCCGCTCATGGGCAACGAGCGAATGGCAGACCCAAAATACTCCGCCACGAATCCTGTGCCTCCGCCCGCGCCGAGCTTCCGGATCGTGGCGAGGATCAAGTCTTTTGCGGTGACGCCGGCGCCACGCGTGCCCTTGTAATGAATTCCGAGGCTCTTCGGTTTCTTTGGAGAACGCAATGTCTGCGTAGCCAAAACATGCTCAACTTCCGTCGTTCCGATACCGAATGCGAGCGCACCAAATGCTCCATGGGTCGAGGTGTGGCTATCGCCGCAAACGATTGTCAAACCCGGAAGAGTGATCCCCAATTGCGGACCGATGACGTGGACAATCCCCTGCCGCGGGCCAAGATAGCCGAATAATGGCACTCCGAACTCCTTGCAGTTCTTCGCGAGAGCGGAAAGTTGTTTTCCGCTCAAAGTCGATTCGTCGATCTCACGTCCGTCTGTCGGAACGTTGTGGTCCACTGTCGCGAATGTCAGATCAGGGCGTCGGACCGGCCTGCCAGCAACTCGCAAACCATCAAATGCTTGTGGCGACGTGACCTCGTGTACCAAGTGTCGATCGATATAAAGCAGCGATCCGCCACCGGGTAATTCTGAAACGAGGTGATTCTCCCAAACTTTGTCGAAGATGGTGCGAGCCATATCCCTTCATTATCACTGGTTTCTGGGTGAAAGTGGCAAGGGGGGAGAGTGGATTCGGGAGTTTGGGTATAATTGTGTTTCCCTGAAGTGGGTAGATGCCCGAGCGGCCAATGGGAACAGACTGTAAATCTGTCGGCGAGAGCCTACGCAGGTTCGAATCCTGCTCTACCCACCATTCTTCTTGCACCTTCGCAGTTCTTCGAATCTATTACACTTTACAGCCTCTTATCAGGCAAACCTTTCGTATAATGTGAAGGTTCTATGAGCGTGCGTTCCTTTACTTCTCTTTTGGTGCTGGCGAGTTTCGCGGTAGCCAATGCCCAAATGACTCCGGTTAAAGTGGCTCGTCCCCATGTCGGAAAGGCGGCGGTGGATACAAGCCAGGTTCTGGTAAAGGTCGCAAAGGGTGCTACTTTAGATCAAATCGCGCGCTTCACGGGTCTAAAGCCGGTTTACCAATTGGTGAGTTCACCAGACCTTTGGGTTCTTGAAGGACGATCGGTTGCGCAGGCGAATGCCGCGATCAAGAAACTCGTTCCATCTGGATTAGTCGCTTACGCCGAGAATAACCAACGTCTTGATTATCGAAAGGACTTTGTGCCGAACGATCCTTACTTTGTCCCCAATTTTCCATCATCAGGTTGGCCCGGCCAATGGACATTGAACGACACCACCGGTTCGAATCTAGACATCAATGCGGCAGAGGCATGGGACCGATCGGTAAGCGGTTCTGGGGTGCTGATCGGAATCGTGGATGACGGATTTGAAACCGCCCACCCAGACCTTTCGACGAACTACTTTGCAGGGGGAAGCTATAACTTCGGGGGAGGCGGCCCAAGCCCATCCAATCCAAATCCTGTCGTTGTCGAAGATAATCACGGCACAGCCCTTGCCGGAATCATCGCGGCGAGAGGGAACAACTCTGTTGGGATCTGTGGAGTTGCCTATCAGGCTCTCTGGTCCGGAAATCGAATCAATTTTGACGCGCTGACGACGGCACAGATGGTTGACGCCACACGCTACCTGGCAGTTGGGGCGAACCCATCGTTCCGTGTGAAGAACCATTCTTACGGCCCGGTCAACAATTTCGAATTGGCGACCAGCGAAAGTTCGGCCATCACCGAATCCGTTACAGCCGGAGTCGTTCATGTCCGGTCCGCGGGCAATCTTCGAGAAACGATCAGTGAAGATGCCAACAAACTCGCCTTGAGGAATCTGGCCGATTCGATCACGGTTTCAGCGATCGACTCGCGTGGTCGATTTGCGGATTACTCAGCCTATGGCGCCTGCGTCATGGTTTGTGCGCCCTCGGGCGCATTGGCATCGGGTACGCGCGCGATTCTCACTACCGACCGATCCGCGAACCTTGGATTTAATCTGACAGGAACAGCGGATATTGATCAACTCACCGACGGAGCTTATACTTCAATTTTCGGCACAGACACCGATGGTGGAACATCTGTGGCGACGGGGCTTGTGACTGGCACCATCGCGCTCGGGCGACAAGCAAATTCTGGGATGAACACGCGATTTGCCAAGCACTTGCTAGCCAGGTCATCGCGTCAAATCGACCTTACCGACGCAAGCACCAGCAGCGATGGAGGATGGAAAACCAACGGTGCTGGCCTCAAATTCAACCAAAACTACGGATTTGGACTTCTGGACGCGGATCAGTTTGTGAACTTGGCAAAGCAATGGTTTGGCCCGACGACAGCAGCTTCGACCAGCATTGCAACAACCGTTGTTAGCACTGCCATTCCAGATAACTTGGCAACTGGACTGACGCGGACTTTCTCGGTGGCGTCTACGACTCCACTGGAAGAAGTCACTTTGACCGTCGCCATCACCCATGCGTGGCGCGGGGACATCGAGATTTTCTTGACCTCGCCGAGCGGACTAACCAGCCGCATGTGCAGCACAAACGGTGGCGATGATGGGGACAATATCTCGTGGACCTTCTGCTCGAATGCCTTCTGGGGTGAGAATCCAGCCGGGACTTGGACAATCAAGGTCGCCGATCGCGCCGCAACCGATTCGGGAACGTGGAACTCCTACAGTGTCTTATTGCGGCAAGGATCTCTCTACCGAAAGTTGGCAGGCACGATCGACTTTGGAAACTACGTCGATACGGCTGCGGTACCTGTGACACTCAAGATCTATCAAAATTCCAACCAAGCGTTGCTTGCGACTCACAATTTGTCGATTGCGGATTTGGGAAGTTTTTCGATCGACACTTCGATCAGTGGACTAGTTGACCTTGAACTCACATCGCCGACGTGGCTGAAAAAGAGGATCAACGGAGTCAACATGAATTTGGCGACCGTTGGTGGCCAAAACTTCAGCCTAACCAATGGCGATGTTGATCAAGACAACGAAGTAGGCAGCAGCGATTTTGACACCGTGGTGATGAACTTCGGCAATTCACCCGCCACGCCAGCAGAAGGCGACTGTGACGGAGATGACGAAGTTGGCTCCTCCGACTTCGATGTCGTCGTCGCCAACTTCGGCTTGTCTGGAGATTAAGAAGCTTTTCGTCTTCGGCTCGAAAGCAGTCTCTCACGATCACGATACTTGTTGACCGTGCGACGGGCTACCGTCACGCCTCGGTCGGCCAGGAGCTGTGCGATGCGTTCATCGCTGAGCGGTTGCCCTGGAGTCTCGGTCGCGCAGATTTCGAGGATCATCTGCTGAATTCGAAGTGCCGGCTTGAAGAACACGTCGAATGAGACCACTTCGCCATTTGCTAATTGAACGTGCTTGCCTGCAGTTGCACGGCTCACCGTACTCTCGTGTAGCCCGATAGCAGCCGCCACTTGCCGCCGAGTCAAAGGCTTTAAGAACCTGTACTCGCCGGTGGTCACGAAACCGATTTGATGGTCGATCAAGAAAAGACCTAGCTTGTGCAAGGTCTTGCCCCGCTGTTCAAGTGCGTCAATATAGTTTTTCGCGCGCTGAATATAGGTGTTCAAATGCCGCTGTTCGTCATCGGTTGCCGCGACCGTATTCTGCATTTTGAGCATTTGGGCACGGTAAGCGTTGCTGATGATCAAGTCTCTTGGGTCGACACCCGTGACTTCGACATCCCAACCAAATTCGCTGCGAACGATTTTAAGGTCGACGGGCACACCAATTCGATCTTGGGTCTTTGTAGTTCGGCCTTCACGAGAATAGCCGTCCGCTGGATACGGACTACAGGTTCGAATGATCTCCAACGCGGCATGGATCACCTCAGGCATCACTTTGAATTTGCGAGCCATTCCGCGAACGTTTTTGTCTACCAGATCATCAAAGCAGTGCTTCACGATGCTGTATGCAAGCTTGTCTTCCATCTGGGTCGCCTTCTTGAGTTGAGCAAGAAGACATTCGCGCAGATCGGCTGATCCGATCCCTTCAGGTTCGCAATCGCGAAGCGTGCTGACGACGTATTCCACTTCGTCCAAATCAAAATTGTGGTCGAGAGCGATTTCTTCGACCGCTGCGGACAGGTATCCACGATCGTCCACGTAAGCCACAACGACTTGGATGATGGGTAGGTACTTCGCGTCAAGCACAGCGCACAGTTGAGCCTCTAGATGTGCTTCTAGCGTGTTCGTGCATCCGGCAAAGTCGAGCCAGTCGGTTTCTTCGGCATCGTTCGGACGACTTCGTTGAAACTCGCGGTCTTCGCTCGACGGCTTCAATTCGGCTGGAGCCACAGACTTGAGAATTGTCTCAAGATAGAGCGGTTCACCGCTTTCATCGAGCCACTCCAATGCTGGATTTTCGATCAATTCTGCTTCGATCGCCGATCGAAGTTCGACCGAATTCATTTCCATCAGTTGTCCGCCGAGAACCATTCTCGGGTCAACCCTTAGCTGTAGCTTTTGGCTTTGGTCTGTGCGAAATCCGTTTTGCATCCCTAGTCCTACCTATTCCAGTTATCGGGCTAGCATTGACAATGCGTTTAGCCGCACAACTACCAGTGTTTTGTAGAGTTCTAAGAATTGGCACAACTTCCAACCGCACTAAAGCTTTCAGGTTTTGTAACCGAAAACCTAAAGTAGGTCATGAAGTTTGAGTTCATTGGTCGTTTAGGTTTTGTCGCAGCGCTTCTGGGGGCAATTTTCGCCTTCAATCCTGTGGGCATTGCACAAGGGGGGCAAGCCGCCTTGCTCTTGCTGGCCTATTTTGGATTTGTGGCCCTACTTGAACGGCGCGATCTTCGCACGCCATTGGTGTCCACGCTGATGGCGGTTGCTGACTTGGCTGTCACTGGATTCATGGTCATGCTCAGCACTCGTGTGGCTCATCTTGGATTCATGTTGCCGCTTGCTCCTGCCTATTTGATTCGCTTCCGTTCTGCAAATGCATCTTTCTTAATTCCAATTGGTGGAATCGCGCCACTGTGCGTGTCTCAACTGAGCACAGGAAATTTGATTTCGGCGAATAGTCTAGTTCAATCCGCGATCTCGGTTCTGATCCTTGTGTTGGCCAAACCTAGCGAAGCCGCGATTGAGTCGAAGCCGATTGTGTTGATCGAAAAGGAGCCCGAAGTTCCTAGCGCGACTCCAGATTTAGAATTACGCGAATCGTATCGCGAGCTGCGGGAACACGTTTCCAAGACCGAAAAGCGATCAAAGAAGGAGCGACGACTGCTTCAATTGACCGAGCTTGTCTTTGCACCAAATGGTGAGTTTTGGAACGGACTGACAAACGCTGTTCGCGAACTGACCGGTGCTCCTGCAGTCCGAATCTTCTGCCTAGAATCTCGAACCAACAGCCTGGTCGTGCGGTCATCAAGCGGCGATTTCGACACCGCCGAACAAATTGTGCCAATCCCTCTGGGCAAGGGAGGATCAGAATCCTTGATCCAAGACCGGGCGGCACATGCTCTTGGGCTCGAGGACGAACCGCGCAAGGTCGGAAACCTCTTGTTGAAATTTGATCACCGGCTCATTGGCATGATCACCCTCTATGCCAACAACGAAGGTGAAATGGAATCGGCGATGGCGGTGGCTCAATCGCTTTCTGCCGAGATTGCTAAGTTGATCTCTCACCGTGTGGACCAATCGGAACGATCTCGGCGATTAACCGAATTGGAAGTTTTGTACTCAGTCGCAACCGCCTCTGCCGGAGCAGAATCCAGCGTCAACCTCATCAGCCGGGTCGTACACCAACTTGCTGATGAAACTCCTTGTGACTTTCTGGGAATCTTTGCTATCGACGGAAACGAGTTGCTGCCGATTTCTCAGCACGGGACGACTCGCCGCGTTTTGGATGCAATGAGTTTTGCCGCGGGTCGCGGCGTACCGGGATATGTCGGGATTGGTGCGCCAGAGTTGCACCTTTGGAATACCCAAGACGATCCGAGGCTTTCGAGTACCGATCTCGCCAAACTAAGAGTTGGAAGCTTCGTTTGTATGCCCATTCGGGTCGCTGGTGAGCTGTACGGCTGTCTGATTTCAGGAACCGCGCAGGTCGGCGGAGTCAGCTACTCGGAAGCGAACACTTTGCAGTTGGTGGCTCAGGAACTGGGTCAGGCGATCACCCGCCTCAATGGCAAATCTGGCAGCGAGGCACAGATGATCACTCCAACAGAGTTCATCCAACGCGTCAATGAGGCGCCCGGCGCACTCATCGTCATCGAGCCAATTCGGAAAGAAGAGTTGAAGTCTGAATTTGGTTCGGGCGCAGTCAAGCATTCCGTCAGGTCGGTTGCGCCAAGGTTGCGCGCGATTCTGCCTCCGGATGGATTGCTCTGTCGAAGGGAAGAAGATGTACTCGTCTATGTGCCTGGTATGGATGAAGAATCGGCCAGAAAGTGGGCGAATCAATCAGCGGCCAGCATCGCGATGCAGACCATTTTCGATGAATCAGGTAAGCGGCGAATTCCGCTCGCTGTTCGCACAAAGGTATCCGCGGTGAATTCGACGGTGGAGAATCATGCTGAAATTGCTAGTTAAGTGCGCGTTCCCGCAGGATTGCTTGGGTGCTCTGGCACGGGGTTAAGATACGATGAATTCATTGAATTTGTGGCGGCAACTTGGCGGTTACGTTTGGAGGAGAAATGAATAGAGTGTCAACTATGGCATCGGAGGCAACAAAACAGAAAGTGAGTCCAACATGGTCTGGTCCAGACCTGGCTCGCCGCCGCGCATGGCCTGAAGCCTTTGCCGCAGCCGAAGAAGTGCTTCGAGCTGATCCGCAGCACCTTGGAGCGTTGGAAGTTCGTGCGCAAGCAATGCTTGGGCTGGGACAGTTTGAAGAGCTTTTTGTCGAGTTGCGGACCTTGGTCCGAATGAATCCACACGAGCCCGCCTATGAAATCTGGCGCGCATCAGCCCTGCAATCCATGGGAAAAGTGTCGGAAGCGATCAGTGCCCTCGCTCGGGGATATTCTCGCACAAAGGACAAGTCGCTGAAGCGAAAGATCGTGATCGAGTTGGAACTGCTCGCGGAATTTGTTCAAGGTCCGACTAAGGATCAATTGCTCGCCGAAATCGGCCTGATGGGTAGCGACGGTAAGCGTCAGAACCGCGTCTCGCCAAACCATTTGAGCTGAGATTCGCACGAACCTTCAATAACAAGAAACCCCAGCCGAATCGGCTGGGGTTTCTTGTTTACTTTTCCGACTGATTAGGAATTAGATTAGGGACTGATTCTTTGGAATTCGAACCTTGCCGCTAACTGGTTGGACCGAGCCGACCTTGAAAGCCATGGTTTTGAGTTCCTTGTGAGCCATCATTGCGGAGTCCTTGCAGCCGTAGTACATATACTTTCCGTCAACGAAAATCTTGAACTTGGCGAATTGGCCAGGAGCATTGCAGCATCCTTCGCCGCCCTTCATGACCATCTTGTGGTCGCCAGAAGCGCAGCAAGCCTCTGCCTTGGCTGGCTTAGCAGCCTTTCCGGCTTCGCACATTGTGCAATCTTCAGTCTTTGCGACCTTAGCTTGAACACCCTTTTCTGCGCAGCAAGCCTCGGTCTTTGCAACCTTGCCAGCTTCGCACATGGTAGCGCAATCTTCAGTCTTAGCGACCTTAGCTTGTGCACCCTTTTCGGCTGGGCAACAGGAGCTACTATTCGAATTTTGTGAAACCGCAAATGCCATAACAGCAGCGGCGACAACTGCGAGTGCTAATAATGCTTTCTTCATGATTTACTTCTCTCCAGAACTATTGTTTATTTCAACCCATTTGCTTCGGTAATTCGTTCCCAAGCAAACTCTGGATTTCCAAAATGTCCATTTTTCGCGGTTGACCGGTACTTAATGTTGCGCAGGTCGAGGTGCTTGATAATGCCGTTTGGCGACATATCAAAGTTATCTCGTACGCGCTTAACGATCGTAGCATTGTCGATCTTCTCCGTACCAAACGTTTCAACGTTGACAGAAACAGGCTGAGCAACACCGATTGCGTAAGCAAGACCAACCACGCATCGGTCGGCCAGATCAGCGGCTACGATGCACTTGGCGATGTGGCGAGCCATATAGGCTGCCGAACGGTCTACCTTTGTGGGATCCTTGCCAGAGAACGCGCCACCACCGTGTGGGCACATGCCACCGTAAGTATCGACGATGATCTTTCGACCTGTGAGTCCGGTATCTCCAGCTGGGCCACCAATCACAAATCGCCCGGTTGGGTTGATGTGGAAGGTGATGTCGCCATCGATGTAGTTTTGGTAATCAGCAAGCACTGGCTGGATGATGTGCTCTTGAACTCGTGCGTGAACCTCTTCTTGACTCAGGTCCCCGTCGTGTTGATGAGAAACCACAATTGTATTCAGTCGCTTTGGAACGTAATCTTCGTAGTCCACTGAGACCTGAGACTTTGCGTCGGGGCGCAATCCGAGCTTAGGGTTCGCGTGCCGAACCTCTGCCGCCTTTCGAGTGAGCGCGTGCGCGATGGTGATTGGCAACGGCATCAATTCAGGTGTCTCGCGAGTGGCCATGCCAAACATCATTCCCTGGTCACCGGCACCGCCAGTATCGACACCCATTGCGATGTCCGACGACTGCTCTTGAATAGCGACAAAAACACCGCAGTTCGAACCGTCATATCCAACTTCGGTGCTGTTATAGCCGATGCTGTTGATCGTTTCGCGAACTGCTCGCTGAACGTTCACATAAGCATTGCTTGTAACTTCGCCAGAAACCACTGCGACGCCGTGCGCCAGCATTGTTTCGACCGCCACACGCGACATCGGATCTTGCGACAAAAATTCATCCAACAACGCATCGGAAATCTGATCCGCGACTTTGTCTGGATGTCCTTCGCTGACGCTTTCCGAGGTGTAAATATGTTTCAAACCCATTTTAGTTCAACTCAATAGAATACCAGCCCAGCGTAGATTCATGACTTAGACCAAGCAATCTGAATCAAACTTTGTGATTTGAAGGACTGTCGTTGTGATCGAATCATCACGGCAAACTTGGAATGAGTGGAATCCTGCCAGCTTTGCGGCATCAACTTCTTCGATGATATCGCTGAGGAAACAGATCTCAGAAGGCTTGATCTTGAGCGACTCAGCAATGCGAACATAGCTCTCTGGTTCTCTCTTTCCGCCGGTCGTCGTGTCGAAATATCCATCGATCAGACCGGTGAGATCACCTTCGACCGAATGGCCGAACAAGAGCTTTTGAGCATGGACGCTGCCGGACGAGAAAATGGCGACTTTTGAACCTGCCATTCGCCAGCGTTTCATCGCCGGCAAAACGTCGGGATACAACTCTCCGCGTAGCTCGCCATCTTTGTACCCAGATTCCCAAATTCGACCTTGTACCGACTTTAGGCCCGTCGATTTTCGATCTTGATCCATGAGCCAACTCAGATATGGCGCCACCAGCTGGGGAGGCATCGCACCCGTTCTTTGGTCTTCTTCACGCTCGACCGCCAGCAATCGAGCCTCGGATTCAGTGAGTTCAACTTGGTCCAGCCTGGCCCGTGCAAACGGAAACAATGTTCGCGTCACGAAGTCGATAGGCGTGGTCGTGCCTTCAATATCCAGTAGATACGCTTTGAATTTCATCAAAGGTGTGATAGCTGGGCAGGGATGAAATCAAGCCCGAAACAGACTGGGAGATACCCCTTGTCCACGCCTGAATCGGTGTAGTGAGGCGTCCATCCGCTAGGATCTTGGAACAGCCGAATCGCGCGAATCCTCTTGTCTTTTCGGAGGTCAAACCAATGCCATGTTCCGGCGGGCACCCGTGCCAAATCACCTTCTTCGACGTAAAGAGCGATCACTTCAGAACCGTCCTTTGGCCGAATGTGAAACACGCCGTTGCCCTCAACGATGAAACGAATTTCATCTTCATCGTGCCAGTGCTCCTTACTGAACTTTGCGAGCATCACGTCAAGGTTTGGAGTATCTGGAAAAAGGTCGATCACGTCGGCAGCTTGATATCCCCCTTCCGCTTTGAGTGCTTCGATTTCGGTGGCGAATGCTTCCAGAACCGACTTGCTGTCTGCGCCATCAGCGAGCTCAACCTCAGGCTTCCAAACTTCGTAGCCGACGCCGATGTTTGCCAGCGTTGCTTTGATCTCGGAATACTCTGTGATCGTAACGTCCTTTTCCGGAATTCTGATAAATGCCATTGTTAGTTTGCCGTCCTTGCCAATTGACCTTGAATTTCAAACAAAAACTCTAAGACTTCGAGGTGCCGCTTTGCCTCTGCAATCGACGTTCCCCAAGTGTACAGGCCATGCCCGCGAAGCAGAATGCCGTGTGTTTCTGGCCGTTCCTTCAACTTCGACTCAATTTTTGCCGAGAGTCCAGCGATGTCTTGGCTGTTCTCAAAGATCGGAATGTACTCCATGTGATCGTGTGTCGTGATCCCGCGCAGACCCTTGAGCATCTCAAATCCGCCGATGCGATAATCTGGATGGGGTGACAGCGATGCAATCGTGTTCCAAATCGAATGAGTGTGTACAATCACTTTGGCGTCGGTTTGGCGGGCGATAGCCACGTGAATCAGGGTCTCAGCCGATGGCTTCCCAATTCCTGTGACTGTCGCGCCAGATTCGTTCACCAAAAGCATATTGTCGTGCGAACAATCACCTTTGTCGATCCCACTTGGAGACATCAACAGTTCTAGCGGGGAATTGCTGATTACCTCGCTGAAATTGCCACCGGTACCCGGGGCCCAACCCTTTGAATGGATCCACCGAATCAGTTCCGGTAGCTCGCTTTGGACTAGTGTTTGCACAGAATAAAATGATACCATTGAGCCATAAATAGTTCATAAAAGTAGGACCAAATGCATATTACATCTCTATTTTCAAAACAAACAAAGGCATTTTCAACTCCGGCACTAAGGCAAATAACTCTTGAGGTCCAAAGGGTTAACGGTATTAACCTTGGACAGGGGGTTTGCAATCTTCCGGTTCCAGAATTTGTGCTCGAATCGGCAAAAATCGCAGCAAATGGGGGTCACAACCGATATACCAACCCCCGTGGAACGGTGAGATTGAGAGAAGCACTCTCCTCCAAACTCCAATCCTTTAATGGCATCGCCGCCGATCCGGAATCCCAAATCTTGGTGACTTGTGGTGCGACGGGGGCGTTTGAGGGTGTTTGCGGCGTCCTGCTCGATCCAGGCGACGAAGTGATCGTCTTCGAACCCACCTATCCCTATCACATTCAGGCTCTGAATCGGTATCAGGCGAAGGTGAACATTGTTTCGTTGTCCGCGCCAGATTGGGAAATTGATTTTGATCAAGTCAAGTCGCTTGTCAATGAGCGTACGAAATTCATCCTCGTGAACACGCCTGGTAATCCAACTGGGAAGTTGTTCACGCGGGAAGAGATTTTGAAGCTAGCCGAAATCATCGAACCGTACAACTGCCTCATGGTCACGGACGAGATTTATGAGTACATGACCTTTGATGGCGCAAACCACCTCTCCCCCGCTGCGCTTCCAGAACTTGAAGGCCGAGTGATTACGATGGGTGGCTACTCAAAGACATTCTCTATCACTGGATGGCGGATCGGCTATCTCACCGGCCCTGCTGAAATCTGTGCTTCGATCACCCAATTTTTAGATGCGGTATACGCCTGCGCGCCCGCCCCATTACAAGAAGCTGTGGCGGCGGGAATAGAGAATTTTGGGCCCGAATTCTATTCTGGGTTGAATTCCAAATACGAGTCGAAACGAAACTCATTTGTTGCTGGACTGCGCAATTTGGGGCTGGACCCTCTCCCCCCTGCCGGTGCGTACTATCTCATTTGTGATTACTCAAACCTGTTTCCGGGCCTAACGAGTTATGAGTTTGTGAACAAGATGATCGCTGAAACTGGCGTAGGAGCCGTTCCCTCAAGTGATTTTGTGCGCGACCACGCGCAGGCACAGTGGGTGCGATTCTGCCTCGCGAGCGAGGACGAAGTCTTAAATGAAGCGCTCGATCGGCTCACACATATCCAGCGCTAACCAAATGGTTAAAACTGGTCGGTCATGAACATTAGTGGCGTGAAATCGATGCTGTGGCCGAGTAGCATCAATCCGGTTGATTGAACTTCAGCGGGGACCTGGAGCAATTCCGTGACCGATTTCAGCCCATACCATTCGCAATTCGGACCCACCGGCCAGGATTCTTGGCCAGGACAGGTGACCATTTCCCGAATGGTGTTGGCTTCAAAGCATACGTAGCCCTTTTCAACGGCTTCGCATACTTTGAAATTCCACTTCCAAGCTTCCCAGCCTTTAGGTGATCGGACCAGAAATGATGGATGGGCACTGCACCAATCTTCATACTTTGCCCTGACCGAGTCAAACTCGAGGCGGTCCTTGTCGAGGTAATCCAGGCTAGTCCGAATCTCACCTTTAACCACGTGGTCAATGGTAGTGAATCCGCAGGATTCGTAGAGATTTGTCCGCTGAGCAAAGAGCAGTGCTCGTGACTCGCCGATTGTCGCCCCATGTCCCAGAACGTGATTAACCAAATGGTTAGCAAACCTCTGATTTCTTTTCGAAGGAATTGTTGCGACACCGGCAATTCCCATCGCTCGGTACGAGCCAAATTGCAACGGAGTCGTGGTGAGAATGCTAACCATTTGGTCAGAATCGTAAAGTGCCCACTTACGAGCAAGGTCAAAATGCGGCTCCTCATAGAAGACCCCTTCAGCACGCTGAAAGTCCAAATCGAAGACAGTGCAAAGGATTTTCAAAAACTTCGAGCACTCGTGACGCTCGATGGGGCGAATCGAGATCATGGCTGATTCTTCACTACTTTGAGTTTGACGACGACCGTGGATTCACCCTTCACCGTCAATCCCGCCGGCACAACTAACCCGATGGTGAAATTCTTCTCGTTCTTAAGCCCGCCAATTTCGATCGGTTGAGTCGAGATGGAGGTGATCTTGGCTAAGTCGGATGCACTTCCGGTTAAGCTGATCTTTTCCGGTTCGATTGTCACCGACTCTATCGCGTAGCCATCGGCAACATCACCGGACAACGTTGGTCGAACACGAACCTGATTTTCGATGAGTTCTGCTTCAATGGCGGGAAGAATCGTGACCGACCGTGGCTCGCAGCGCACCAGCGGAACCGGAATACCTTCTCGGTCCAGTGCTTCTAGCGGAACCTGATTGCTGACTCCTGGCTTGACCATCGAGAGATCGAGCATCGCACGTACTTTGACAGCCTTCTTTAGTGCGCTCGCCGGGCCGCTCAATGCGACCACTCTAGGTTCACTCACTGCCCCCAAGAATCGGATCCCAGAACTGACCAAACCGATAGGCACGACTTCGACCTGGCGACTCGACGTGCGCAGCTCCTCTAGTTCGACAAGAACCATGGGCCGCTTCGGCGCGAGCGCCATCCCCGGCCGAGAACTCGGTGCTTTGATGCGGACCGAATGCTTGCCAGACCTCAGGCCGGTCAAATCGATTTCGGCGGACAATTGCGAAGCGTCGAGACGCTCAAACTCTAGTTCGCTTCCAGTAGCTACAAGCGTAATTCCTTCCGGTAACGATGTTGGAACAAGCTCTGGTGATAGTCCACGAACAACAACCGGAACCAGAAATTCACGTTGCTTTCCGGGTTCTTGTTTGGCCGTCACGTTCAGCCAAAGGAGGGTCCCCAAGAACAGCGATACCACGCCGAGAACGATGTGCTCCCCGGTCGAAAGGCGATTAGCTACCACTGGCCACCTCAGCTTTGCGATTCCGCCGCTTCGATTCTTGCCGACGAAGGGCTTGGTTCAAGACTTCGCGGAGCTCCGCGGGGCCATCGAGCTGCTTGAGTTTTCCATCGCTCGCCACCGTCATCGTTCCGCGTTCTTCGCTGATCATCAGGGAGATGCAATCCGTTTGTTCGCTGATGCCCACGCCGGCTCGATGCCGCATGTGGAACATTCGGGAGATCAGCTCGTTCTCGGAAAGAGGCAGCTGACATGCAGCAGATACGATTTTCTCGCCTCGGACGATCACGGCGCCATCATGCAACGGGTTCTTGTCATAAAAAATCGAACCAAGGATGGCTGCGCTGAGTTTAGCATCGAGCTGAACTCCGGTCTTAATCACATCCTCAAGGGAATTATCTCGTTCGATGACGATGATCGCGCCGATTCTTTGGCTCGCGAGCTCGGTCGCTCCAGCGACGATGTGGTTGATCGTAGCCTCGTTCACGAATTGAGTACTCGGTCCGAGACGTGTGGTCCATAGCCCAAGTCGTGCAAATCCTTCGAGGGTGTGGCGCAATTCGGGCAGGAGCAGAATGACCAAAGCAACGGGGGCTAGGGCAGTCGCTCGGTCCAAAATCCAATGGAGCGTACGCAGTTGCAGTACATCGCTGACGTATAAGGCACCGATGAACACCACAATGCCTATCAAAATGCGCCAGGCGCGAGTGTTTCGGACAAGTACGAGCAACCGATAGATGAGATAAGAAACCAGCAGGATATCGACGACATTCCAAAGGCTTTCCGAAGAAAACCTAGTGAGTTCAAAAAGCCGCCGCGTGATCTCGTCCAAGTGTTCCCCTTATTTTATCAACTCCCGCCATGTGCTGGCATCCAAATCGCCCTATAATCTGAGATATGAGTCAAGAAGGACCCGAAAAGCTGGCTGAGTTGAGAGCCTCGATTGATGAACTCGACCTAAAGTTGGTGGAACTTCTTAACCAAAGGGTTAAATTGGCTCAAGAAGTTGGAAAGACGAAAGGGTTTTCGAACCAAGTGATCTTTGTCCCTGAACGCGAGCGAGAGATTCTCGCGAGGCTGACTCAGGCAAATCAGGGCCCGTTGACTCCAGATCAACTGTCCAGTGTCTTTCGAGAAATCATCAGCGCGGCGCGGGCCGCCGAACAACCGTTAAAGGTCGCTTACTGGGGGCCAGAAGGATCATTTTCGAACCAAGCGGCGCTCAAGGCGTTTGGCCAGTCATCGGTAGCGGTACCGGTCCCGAGCATCGAAGACGTGTTCCTTGAGGTTCAAAAAGGTTCTGTAGACTACGGAATCGTGCCAGTTGAGAACTCGGTTGGAGGCGCAGTACCCGAGACTTTGGACCATTTTGTCAGCTCTCCTTTGCAAATCTGTGCCCAAACGTCTATTCCGGTTGTTCACCATTTGGTGAGTCATGCCGAGCGATTGGAAGATATTCGAACGGTTTATGCGGGGCCGCAGCCGAAAGCGCAATGCAGAAAATGGCTGCGCGCAAATCTCCCGAATGCGGAAGTAATCGACCTAACGCCGACCTCAGCTTGTGTACAACGGACTGCGAATGACCACTCCGCCGCCGCGATTGCCACCAGCCTGGCGGCTGAGATCATTGGCGTCCCGATTTTGCGAAGCCACCTGCAAGATCGCCCAGACAACCGAACTAGGTTCTGGGTGTTGGGCAAAAATCTTCCTGCTCCAACCGGTTATGACCGTACGACAATCCGATTTGGACTGAAGAATGAACCAGGAAAGCTCTATGCCGCGCTCGGGATTTTTGCGCAGTTCGAAGTCAACTTGTTGATGATCGAATCACGCCCTTCGCCACGAGATCCGTTCGATTACATTTTCTTCTTGGATTGCGAAGGTCACCAGGCGCAGGAAAAGCTGGGAAATGCAATCAAGGCACTCCAAGAGATTTGTACGGAAGTGACGATCCTCGGGAGTTATCCCGTCACGGACTGGAGTTGAAGGATTGGAGCGGGTAGCGGGAATCGAACCCGCATGGCCAGCTTGGAAGGCTGGAACTTTACCATTAAGCTATACCCGCGCTTGAAAAAGGAAGTATACCGGGTCGGACGGCAGAATTCAAACCGACCCGGAGGTTCAGGATTTATCGGATGCGATCGACTTGTGCTCGGCGCCACATGGCATCGGCGATTTCTTCGCCAGCCGGATTGTAGGTGCCAGCCTGAATCTTGGCTCGAAGTTCTTCAATGCGATCTTCTCGATCCGGCATTTCCATCACTTCTTGCACTAGGGCTTTGATCAGCGGGCCATCGGTCTCTCGAGGAGATACGATCTCTTCTTCAACCGGTTCGGTCAATCGGATGCTACCAAGTTGCATCACCTTCTGTAATTCTCTGTCAGATATTTGCATTGCACTTCTCCCCAACGATATAGAAAGAAGACCGCAGTGTCAGAGAGGGCAACCCGGCTACCCGTTGCTGTGATCAGCAGTTTGGGCCCGTGGCTTTGCGTCCCAAGAATTTCTTCGAGGTTTGCCTTTTGCTTTTCTGGACGAGAGGGTCCTACATTGGATAACGGTAGTTTTTCGGGGGTTCTTTAGGGGGTCGCAAGACTTTTTTAGCAAATTTCATTCCAAACCGGTCAACTAACGAAAAACCGCCCTCAGATTGATGGTCCTGAGGGCGGTTGGATTCGGTTACTTGACAGATTTCATGAGCTCTTGCACTGCGCGTTCGAGCTGATTATCCCGGCCAGCAATCCAAGCGTTCGGGTCGTAGCGAACGTCGACGTCGGTTCGGCGCCCAATGCCCTCTAGAGATTCACCGTTCACCGTGAAGATGCCGATGAACGGAATCTGGACTCCTCCACCGTCCCAAAGGCCGTATTGTCCGCCAATAGTGAGAACGTTCCCGCCCGTTGCCTCGCCGACGACTTTACCGATTTTCATTTGGCGATACCCTTCGCTCAGAATTTCGGCGTTTGACGCGCTGAACTGGTTAGTCATCAGCACGGTCGGCATTTCAATCACGTTGCCGCGGAACATTTCTTCGGTCATGGTAAGACCCGTCTGCAATCTGAATTTGCGCCATAGCCAAGGTTCTGTGCGCAATGCGACCAGAACTTGATTGGCAGTGTTGCCGCCGCCATTCCACCGAACGTCGATAATCGCGCCTTTCTTGCCTTCGCCATAAACGCGAATGTCTCGGAAGAATCGCTCGGTGCTCGGTGCGTTCATCCCTTGGATGTGGAAGTAGGTGCACTTTCCTCCGCTCAGCCGCTCGACTTCCGCACGGCGCTGCTCGATGAATTCTTCATAACGAAGTCCGGAGGCGATCCCAGGAGAAGATGGTTTGATAGCGATTTCCATCGTCTGATCGCCGCGTTTGACCGTGAGTCTGACGCGCTGACCGATCTTGTTTCGCAGCGCTTCTGCAAACGATCGATTCGCTCCGATGGCCACACCGTCAACCGCAGTGACCCAGTCGCCTTTCTGCAAGAGCGAGTAGCTGTTGTCGGCCGGTGAGCCGCCCAAAACCGAATCGACTTGATACACGCCGTCGGTCATGAGCTTGGCCCAATTCCACTCAACTCCCAAGAAGCCAGTGGAGTCATTTGCTTGCGCCGGGGCTGCTGGAGGGGAGCTTATGGAGAGATGGCTCGAGTTCAATTCCTCGATCATCTCATTCATGAGCGCATAGAAATCTTGGCGATCGAAGACGGTTGGGACAAGTGCCCGGTACTCATTCCGAATCTTGGCCCAGCCCACATTGTGGTGATTTGGATCGTAGTAGAACCGGCTCATCGCCCACCAGATTTCTTCGAACAGAGCAAGATCTTCGGCTTTGCGGTTGATGGATGATTGCGCGTTGAATCCAACCGGTGCAGTGGCGTTAGATGCAGTGCTGAGTGCCAACAGTTTGCCGCCAGCGATTGCATAGTACTTATCCGGCGTTGGGCCGGTGGTCAGGCTATTCACCCCACCTGTCACTGCGGCAACAGGAGCTGCTGGGCCGCCTGTAACCGGTACGAGCGAGAATTGGCCGTCGACGTTGGCGTAGATCGCGCGTCCGTTTGGAGCTGCGCCGAGTGCGACAGCGTTTCCATTCGTTAGCCTTCGGATTCGCTTATCGATCTTTCTCGGATCGATTTTTACTTCATTTGTCGGTTTGGCGGCGGACTTTTCGGCATCGATTCCGTCGAGATCATCTTCGGTGAAGCTCAATTCACTGGGCACCAGATCGACGATCATGATGTCGGAATCTGAGAATTCCGAAGAAGTGTAATAAATGCCCTTTCCGTTTGGAAGGAAGCGCGGGGACGTGGCTTCGCCAGCGAGCCTAGCCACTAATGTCCGGTTGCCGCTCGACACTTCGACGATGTAAACATTGGAGCCTCGCTCTGTACGATCGGCATAGGTGATCCACTTACTGTCTGGTGACCAATTGAAAATCTGCTCGCCTTGTAGCGCACTGATAAATCCGCCTTTGACCAAAGTCCTCGATGTTGCGCCGCTCAACGACTTCAGCGCGATTTCGCCATCCCCCTTGTTGAATGCGATCCAGTTCCGATCCGGAGAGATCGTTGCGAAAACAAGGTCGTCGTTCCCGCTCATGTACGGTTTTTCAACGCCGTTGATATCCACTGTCATGAACTCGCGTTTGCCATTTCGACCCGTAGAGAAGAGGACGGTCTTGTTATCCAGCCATACCGGGTTCAGGTCCAGCGCGGGCGAACTGGTGAGCTTTCTGGTCGTGCCTCCGCGCTCGGGAATGAGGAAGATATCGCCGCGAACTGCAATGACTGAACGCTTTCCATCGGGTGAGACCGCAACTTCGGTCACACCGCTGTTCAAGCTGAGATCGAAAACCGGGTTAAGGATTTCGTCTTCAGGAACTTGTGCTTCGACGGTACTGGATTTGCCCGAGGCAATGTCGTAAATCTTGAGTTGACTGTCGTACTCGTAGACGATCGAACGCCCGTTTGCGGCCATCGAGGGCCAACGCAATGTCCCGCCATCGTGTTGGGTCAGTTGGCGCGGTTTTTGGCCATTCGCATCCATGCACCACAGGTTCGGTTTTCCGCTACGGTTGCTTACAAAGTAGATCAATCCATCTTTCCCGAACATCGGGAATAGATCGTTGTCATCATTCTTGGTGACGTTTTTGTTGTTGGAAATCGGGGTGCCAAAATCTCCGACAAAAATCTCAGAAGTATCTGTACCGTTCTTGAGCGGATTTCGCCACGCGCCGGGCGATCCATTCAAGTTGTAGGCAACTTTTTTGCCGTCAGGACTTACCGATCCGTAGAAGGTTAGCTCAAGAGGGTGCCCGGTTAACCGAATCAAATCACCGCCAGATACGGGCATCGCAAACATGTTGATCCGCCCCCAGGCCGCCGTATGACCGATCACGTACTTGCCATCTGGGGTGATCGAATAGGGAACTTCAGTTGCGCTGTCGTAAGAGAGCCGCTTCAGACCAGTTCCATCCGGTGCGATGCTGAAAAGGTCTGAATTTCCGTACCGCGTGCTGCTGAAGATGATCTGCTTTCCATCAGGCGTAAATCTTGGTGAAGAATCGATTGCAGGATGAACTGTGATCCGCCTGGCTTCACCGCCGTTTGTTGAACACAACCACAGATCGTTTTGCCAGCTAAAGACGACGGTTGAGCCATCTGGTGACAAACCGGGTTGAGATGCTCGGTAGATCGGAGTCGCGTTTGCCGCGGAGGCAAGAATGCACGCAAGAAATAAGGTTCCCCTCATGAACCGAATCTACTCAATTTTGCGTGTTAGAAGTTTGCAAAAAAGCACCTTACTCCAGAATTTTCTGAAGTAAGGTGCTGAGTTGATCTGCAATCAGGTTAGAACTTGATTGAGATCTGGCTGGTCAAGATGTGACCCTTGTAGTTGCCTCGACCGGCAACGCCCCAGTTGAGGTCGTTCTTGACGTCACCATATTGGTAAGTCAACTTGAACAGGTTGTTTGCGCTCATTGCGGTGGACAAGCCGAGCGTGTACCACTTCTGGGTTACGTTGAAGCGAGTTGCCAACGCTTCAGAAGTTCCTCGGTCAATGTCGATGTCGACATTCTCGTAGCCGAGAGTTGCCTTCCAACCACTCCAGAGTTCGTGCTCCAGCGACAGGATGAGGCTTGAGTAATCGGCATTGTAGAAGCCTGGCGCCACGTTGTTTTCGATGGTGTCGCCAAACAAGTAGGTGCCCTTCAAGACAGAACCGTTTCCGAACTTTGTCCATCCGGACAACTTGATGTCTTGGATGTTGACCGGTGCCCAATCGGTACCGATTCGATCCCAGCCACCGAGGCCGAAGTAGTTTTGTTCGATTCTTCGCAAACCGCCAGCGAATCCCCAGTTATCTTGTCGATAGGTGATATCGCCGTAGATAGCCGTATTGTCTTCGTCGGAGTTCAGAACGGTGCTTCCAACCAACTTTTGGGTGGATTGGGAATAGCCGATTGCGATATTGAGATCGTTCGACAAACCGAACTCCACTCCGCCACCAAACACTTCGAGGCGATCGTATGAACTCGTTCCCTTCGTGAAGTTGTTCACGTAAGCGAGATTCAACTTGCCATTGGTGCCAATGCCGAATGCGGCGTCAATACCAAGGACTCGGTTGAAGAAGGAATTCACTTCGCTGCCGATTGGCTGGATTTGTACTCCATGGTTTGAAGACAATTCGCCCTGGTTTCCACCAAAAACGCGAACTTTGCCGTTGCCCGCTTTGAAGCTAGCAATTGCGCCGTCCATCAGCCACTCTGGATTGTCCCATCGAGAATTATCGAAGTACGGTGTGTTATCGCTGTGCTTGTAGATGTATGGGTTGTCGGTGTAGGCACCAATTCGTCCGACGACCAAATCGAACGGCACCATGTCGCTCAAGTCGACGGCGAACCGTTGGACATACATGTCGCCGGCTCCCTCTCCGAAGAACGAATTGCCAAATCGGCCATTTTGGTTTCCATAACCTTGGACAACGCTACCGCCCTTGATATTGCTTTCACCAAAACG